>JBAVRG010000109.1:0-4106 GCA_049694795.1 Mycobacteriales bacterium | reverse complement strand
GGCTCGCGCGGCTCGCGCACGCGGTCGACCGCGAGGGGCGGCCGCTGGTCCCGGCGGCGTCGCCGGACCGCTGGTGGGGGCTGGTGGACACCACCCGCTCCGACACGCCGGTGCTGGCCGAGGGCGACCCGGTGAAGCTCTCCGGCACCTCTCTCGGTGGCCTCGACGAGTGCCCGCTGCGGTGGTTCCTCGAGCACGAGGTGCACGCCGAGTCGGCCACCAGCACGGCGATGGGCTTCGGGGGAGTGCTGCACGCCCTCGCGCACGAGGTCGCATCCGGCGCCACGCCGCCCTCGCTCGAGGTGCTCATGGGCCGGCTCGACAAGGTGTGGAAGCAGCTGGCGTACGACGCTCCCTGGCAGTCCGAGCAGCAGCACGAGCAGGCGCGCGACGCCCTGGAGCGCTTCCTGCACTGGCACGCCGCGGCGCGCGGCCGGGAGCTCGTGGTCACCGAGGTCGGCTTCGACGTGCCGCTCGACGTCGACGGCACGACGGTGCGGCTGCGCGGGTTCATGGACCGCGTCGAGCTCGACGAGGACGGCCGGGTGCACGTGGTCGACCTCAAGACCGGCAAGCAGCCGTTCTCCAAGCAGGCGCTCGCCGAGCACGCGCAGCTCGGCACCTACCAGGTCGCGGTGCAGGAGGGGGCGCTCGCCGAGCACGTCCCGACGCGCGAGGTCGGTGGCGCGGAGCTGGTGATGCTGCGCATCGACGACGGCGGTGGGCCGAAGGTCCAGCAGCAGCCGCCCCTCGAGCCGGGCCGCACCTGGGTGTCGGAGCTGCTCGAGACCGCGGTACGGCGGATCCTCACCGAGTCGTTCCCTCCGACCCCGACGGACCGGTGCGACCGCTGCGCCTTCCGCCGCTGCTGCCCAGCGCAGCCCGACGGCCGGCAGGTGGTCTCGTGAGGCCCGTCGACCTGTGCGACCTGCTCGGCGTGCCCTTCACGCCCGAGCAGCTCCAGGCCGCGACCGCGCCGCTGGCGCCCGGGCTGATCGTGGCCGGTGCCGGCTCGGGCAAGACCACGGTGATGGCCGCCCGGGTCGTCTGGCTGGTCGCGACCGGCCAGGTCGCGCCCGACCGCGTGCTCGGCCTGACCTTCACCAACAAGGCGGCAGCCGAGCTCGCCTCGCGGATCACGAGATCCCTTGCCAAGGCAGGGATCTCGACGCGCGGGACCGACGACGCCGGTGAGCCGGTGGTGGCGACCTACCACTCCTTCGCGGGGCGGCTGGTCACCGAGCACGGGCTGCGCCTCGGCGTGGAGCCACGGTCCCGGCTGCTCGCGGACGCCACCCGCTACCAGCTGGCGGGCCGGGTGCTGCGACGTCACCGCGGGCCCATCGCGCAGCTCACCAAGCCGATGGGGATGCTCGTCGGCGACCTGGTGGCGCTGGACGCCGAGCTGTCCGAGCACCTGGTCTCGCCCGAGGAGCTGCGCGCCTGGGACGAGACCTGGGTCGCGCAGCTCGACGCGGCCGTGCTCGCCTTCGCCTGCCAGAAGGGCCACAAGACGCACTGCGACAAGCTGGCCGGCTGGGCGTCGGCTGCCCGTCAGCGGATCGAGCTCGCGCAGCTCGTCGCGTCCTACCGCGAGGCCAAGCGCGAGCTCGATGCCATCGACTTCGGCGACCAGGTGGCGCTCGCGGCCCGCATGGCGGAGACGGTGCCCGAGGTCGGCGCGCTCGAGCGCGAGGCCGCCGGCGTGGTGCTGCTCGACGAGTACCAGGACACCTCGGTGGCGCAGCGCCGGATGCTCGCCGGCATCTTCGGCGGCGGTCACCCCGTCACGGCGGTGGGCGACCCGTGCCAGGCGATCTACGGCTGGCGCGGTGCGTCGGTGGCGAACCTCGACGGCTTCCCGGTCCACTTCCCTTCGCCCACAGGCGATCCCGCGCCGAGGTTCAGCCTTGCGGTCAACCAGCGGTCGGGCGGCAGGCTGCTCGAGCTGGCCAACAAGGTCGCCGCAGCGCTGCGCGCCAAGCACGCGGTGGTGGAGCTGCAGGCGCCGCCCGCGAAGGTCGCGCTCGGCGAGGTCGTGGTCGCGCTGCACGAGAGCTGGCAGCAGGAGGTCGCCTGGGTCGCCGACCAGGTGGTCGCCGCGCACGAGGCGGGCACCGAGTGGAAGGAGGTCGCCGTCCTGGTGCGGGCCCGGCGCGACTTCGGTGACCTGCACGCGGCGCTCGTCGCCAAGGGTGTCCCGGTGGAGGTCGTGGGTCTGGGTGGCCTGCTGGCGCTGCCCGAGGTGGCCGACGTCGTCGCGACCCTCGAGGTCCTCGACGAGCCGACCGCCAACGGCGCCCTGCTGCGGCTGCTCACCGGACCGCGCTGGCGGCTGGGCGTGCGCGACCTCGCGCAGCTCGGCCGGCGGGGCAAGGAGCTGCTCGTGAGCGGCGTGCGCGACCCCCTGCTCGACGAGGAGCCGCCGCCGGAGGTCGACGAGACCGACCTCGAGGTCGACGACACCGCGCTGGAGGAAGCGGTCGCGGGCATCGACCCGTGCGACGTCGTGTCGCTGTCGGACGCGCTGGACCGGCCGGGGCACCGCGGCTGGTCCCTCGAGGGGCTGCAGCGGGTCACCTCGCTGGCCGCGGAGCTGCGCGACCTGCGGGCGCACCGCGACGCGCCGCTGCTCGACCTGGTGCACCGGGTCGTGGAGGTGTCAGGGCTCGACGTCGAGCTGTCGGCGTCGCCCGAGGCGGTGGAGGTGCGTCGTCGGGAGGCGCTGTCGGCGTTCCTGGACGTCGTGGCGGGCTTCACGGACCTCGACGGCGAGAGCTCGCTGACGTCGTTCCTGGCCTTCCTGCGCGCGGCGGACGAGCACGAGCGCGGGCTCGACAACGTCGCCCCCACCGGTGGCGAGGCGGTGCAGCTCCTCACCGCCCACAAGGCCAAGGGCCTGGAGTGGGACGTCGTCGTCTGCCCCGACCTCACGAAGAAGGTGTTCCCCGCGGAGGCCACGCGCGGGCGCTGGACGTCCGGCGCGCAGGTCCTGCCGGGCCCGCTCCGCGGCGACCACCTCGACCAGCCGACGATCGACGCCGCGCTGGACAAGGCGGCGGTCTCGTCGTACGACGGGCAGTGCCGTGAGCACCTCGAGCGAGAGGAGCGCCGGCTCGGGTACGTCGCGTTCACGCGGGCCCGCACCCTGCTGGTCGGCAGCGCGCACTGGTGGGGGCCGACGCAGAAGAAGAAGCGCGGGCCGTCGCCGTTCCTGGACGAGCTGCGAGAGCACGCCGACGCCGGGCACGGCACGGTGGTCGCCTGGGCCGAGGAGCCGGTCGAGGACAGCAACCCGGCGCTCGCCGAGATCGTGTCGCACACCTGGCCGGCACCGTACGAGCCGCAGCCCTGGCAGGCGCGGCTGGACGCCGCCGCGCAGGTGCGCGAGGACCTGGTGGCGCTGACCGCCGGGCAGCCGCTACCCGAGGACTCCGGGCTGCTGGCCTGGGAGCGGGAGGAGCTGGCGCGGCTCGACCGCGAGGCCGCGCTGCTGCTCGACGAGGAGCGCGCCGCGCGCGAGGCCGTCCGTGAGGTCGTGCTGCCGGCGTCGCTGTCGGCGTCGCAGCTGATGCGGCTGCGTGAGGACGCTGACGCGTTCGCCCGTGAGCTGGCCCGGCCGATGCCGCGGCCACCCGCTCCCGCGGCACGCCGGGGCACCAGGTTCCACGCCTGGGTGGAGGCGCTGTTCGACGAGCGGCCGCTGCTCGACCCGGACGAGCTGCCCGGCGCCGAGGACGAGGAGCTCGGCAGCGACGAGGACCTCGCGGCCCTCCAACAGGCCTTCCTCGGGTCGGAGTGGGCGACACGCAAGCCGTTCGCGGTGGAGGCGGCGTTCGCGCTGCCGCTGGCCGGCCGGGTGGTACGGGGCCGGATCGACGCGGTCTACGACCTGGGAGACGGCCGCTGGCAGGTCGTCGACTGGAAGACCGGCCGGGAGGCGGCCGACCCGGTGCAGCTCGCCGTCTACCGCCTCGCGTGGGCCCGGTTGCGGGGGGTCGACCCGGCGGCCGTGTCGGCGGCGTTCCTGTACGTCCGGACCGGCCGTGAGGTCGTGCACGACGCCCTGCCCGGGGAGGCGGAGCTGGCGGCTCTGCTCACGGGCA
>JBAVRG010000108.1:0-28990 GCA_049694795.1 Mycobacteriales bacterium | reverse complement strand
GGCTTGCGGGAGCCGGCGACGCGCGGCTTGCGGCCGCGGGCCAGCTCGTCGAGGTCTGCGGGACCCATGACCGCGAGCTCGGCCGGGGTGAGCACCGGCGGCCGGGTCGAGGGTGGGCGACGGCCGTTGGCGGTCGGGTTGGCGCGCTGCGGGCGCTTGGTGATGGGCGCGAAGACCTCCATCACCTCGTCCTTGGTGAGGGTCTCCTTGTCGAGCAGCCGCAGCACCATCTCGTCGAGGACGTCGCGGTACTCGACGAGGATCTCCCACGCCTCGTGATGGGCGTTCTCGACGAGCGTGCGCACCTCGGCGTCGACCTGCGCGGCGACCTCCTCGGAGTAGTCGCGCTGGTGGCCCATGTCACGGCCGAGGAACACCTCGCCGGACTCCTGGCCGAACTTCACCGCGCCGAGCTTCTCGCTCATGCCGTACTGCGTGACCATCGCGCGGGCGGTGGCGGTGGCCTTCTCGATGTCGTTGGACGCGCCCGTGGTCGGGTCGTGGAAGACCAGCTCCTCGGCGGCGCGGCCACCCATCGCGTAGGCGAGCATGTCGAGCAGCTCGGCCCGGGTCTGGGAGTACCTGTCCTCCTCGGGCAGCACCATCGTGTAACCGAGGGCGCGCCCGCGCGGCAGGATCGTGACCTTGTGCACCGGGTCGGTGTTGGGGAGCGCGTGCGCGACGAGCGCGTGGCCGGCCTCGTGGTAGGCCGTGACCTTCTTCTCCTTGTCGTTCATCAGGCGGGTGCGCCGCTGCGGCCCCGCCATGACGCGGTCGATCGACTCCTCGAGCACGGCGAGGGTGATCTGCTTCGCCCCGGTGCGGGCGGTGAGCAGCGCGGCCTCGTTGACGACGTTGGCGAGATCGGCGCCGGTGAAGCCGGGCGTGCGGCGGGCGATGACCTGCAGGTCGACCCCGGACTCGAGCGGCTTGCCCTTGGCGTGCACCTCGAGGATCTGCCGGCGGCCCTGCATGTCGGGGCGGTCGACCGCGATCTGCCGGTCGAAGCGGCCCGGGCGCAGCAGCGCCGGGTCGAGGATGTCGGGACGGTTGGTGGCGGCGATCATGATGACGCCGCCCTTGACGTCGAAGCCGTCCATCTCGACGAGCATCTGGTTGAGCGTCTGCTCGCGCTCGTCGTGGCCACCGCCGAGGCCGGCGCCGCGGTGCCGGCCGACGGCGTCGATCTCGTCGACGAAGATGATCGCGGGGGCGTTGGCCTTGGCCTGCTCGAACAGGTCACGGACGCGCGAGGCGCCGACACCGACGAACATCTCGACGAAGTCCGAGCCCGAGATGGAGTAGAACGGCACGCCGGCCTCACCCGCGACGGCACGCGCGAGCAGCGTCTTGCCCGTGCCAGGGGGGCCGTAGAGCAGCACGCCCTTGGGGATCTTGGCGCCGATGGCCTGGAACTTCCCGGGGCTCTCCAGGAACTCCTTGATCTCCTGGAGCTCCTCGATGGCCTCGTCCGCACCGGCGACGTCGGCGAACGTGGTCTTCGGGGTGTCCTTGCTGACCAGCTTGGCCTTCGACTTGCCGAACTGCATGACGCGCGAGCCGCCGCCCTGCATCTGGTTCATGAAGAAGAACAGCAGGCCCAGGATGATCAGGAAGGGCAGGAACGACAGCAGCAGGCTGACCAGGACGTTCTCGTGACTGACGGTGACGTCGTACTTGACGTCGGCCTCCTTGAAGGCCGCGGCGAAGTCACGTCCCTGGTTGCTCAGGAAGGACGCCTGGAGCTTCTTGCCGTCCTTGAGCTCGATGCGGACCTGCTGCTCCTTGTCGAGCAGCTTGTTGGCCTTCGCAGAGCTGACGACGTCGCCGTTCTGGATGGCGGACAGCACCGTGGCGGTGTCGGAGGTCTTGTAGCCGCCGTTGCCGCGCAGCCCGCTCGTCACGGCGATGACCAGGATGAGGCCCAGGACGATGTAGAGGGCGGGCCCGCGGGCGTAGCGCTTGAGGTTCATGAACGCGGGGCCTGGCGCCCCGTCCCTCCTGACGAAAGTGAGAACTCCGACGGTACACCGGCCGGAGAGGCCGACACACGTGTCAACGGTGCCCTGAGGAGCGGTGTTCCGCCACTCGTCCTGCCCCGCCGTCAGCCCGCGTAGACCTCCGCCTTGAGACGGCCGACGAACGGCAGGTCGCGGTAGCGCTCGGCGTAGTCGAGCCCGTAGCCGACGACGAACTCGCTGGGGATGTCGAACCCGACGTACTTCACGGGTACGTCGACCTTGGCCGCCTCCGGCTTGCGCATCAGCGCGCACACCTCGACGCTCGCCGGTCCCCGCGAGCGCATGTTGCGCAGCAGCCAGTTGAGCGTCAGCCCCGAGTCGATGATGTCCTCGACCACCAGCACGTGCCGGTCGGCGATCTCCCGGTCGAGGTCCTTGAGGATCCGCACCACGCCGCTGGAGGAGGTCGACGAGCCGTAGCTGGAGACGGCCATGAACTCCATCGACACCGGGGTGGCCAGCGCCCGGGCGAGATCGGCCATCACCATCACCGCGCCCTTGAGGACGCCGACGAGGAGCAGCTCCTTGCCGAGGTAGTCCTCGTCGATGGCCTTGGCCAGAGCGGCCACCTTGTCCTGGATCTCCTGCTCGGAGATGAGGACCTCGTCGATCTCGTCGGGGACCGTCACGGGTCAAAGGCTAGTCGGGTGCCGCGGCGGCTCACGCGGCCTCCACCCGGGAGCGCCACGGGCCCCTGCCCCCGCCAGTCCTCGACCAGCCCGCGCAGCGCGTCCACCTGCGCGGCGGTGACGCCCCGCCCGCACTGCTGCTCGGCCCACGCCTTGAGCGACCGCGACCGCAGCGCGGCGGGCAGGGCGGCCAGTACGGCGACGTCGTCGGTCGGGGTCGTGAGCGCGTCGAGGGCGTCGGCGTCCTCGCGCAGCAGCCGCGCCGAGCGCACCAGCCCGGTCGCGAGCGGCAGCTCGGCGAGCAGGCGGCGCACCTGCACCCTCGTGTAGCCCGGGTCGTCGTTGTGCGGGTCGTCCCAGGGGTCGAGGCCGGCCTCGCGGCAGGCCTGCCGGGTGGTCTCGCGGGTCAGGTCGAGCAGCGGGCGCCGGTAGCGCCCCCGCACCGGCGCCATGCCGCTCAGCGCGCGGGCACCCGAGCCGCGGACCAGACCGAGCAGCACGGTCTCGGCCTGGTCGTCGCGGGTGTGCCCCAGCAGCACGGTGCCGGGGATCTCGGCGAGCAGCGCGTAGCGGAGCGCGCGGGCGCGTGCCTCCGGGCCCCCGCTCCCCCACGTCCGGCCGTCGGCGGGCGTCAGCACCTGGGCCGTCAGCCCGAGGCCCTCGCACTGCGCGGCGGCCTTGGCCGCGACCTCGTCGGAACCCGGCTGCAGGCCGTGGTCCACGACGACCGCACCCGACCCGGGCCGCTCGAACGCCAGCGCGGCCGCGAGCGCGAGCGAGTCCGCCCCGCCGCTCACGGCAGCGTGCACGGGGCCTTCCACGCCGGTGAGCGACCGCCGTACGGCGACGCGCACCGCGGCGGTGGCGGCCGGCGGACCGCTCACGCCGTGGCCGCGGTCCCGTGGACGCGCCGCACCCAGTCGAGCGGGGCCTTGATCTCCGCCCTGGTCGGCAGCGTCTCGGGCGACTCCCAGACCCGGTTGAAGCCCGCCATGCCCACCGCGTCGACGGCGGCCGCGACGAACCGCGACCCCTCGGCGTACTGGAGCGCCTTGAGGTCCAGGCCGAGCAGCCGGCGCAGCATCCGCTCCAGCGGGTTGCCGCGCTCGCGGCGGCGCTGCTCGAAGCGCGACCGGATGTGCGTCACCGACGGCACGACCGCGGGCCCGACGCCGTCCATGACGTGCTCGGCGTGACCCTCCAGCAGCGACATGAACGCCGTGACGCGGTCCATGACGACCTTCTGCTCGGGCGTCTGCAGCATCTCCACGAGCGAGCCGGACCGCGGTGCCGAGGCGACCTGCCGCAGGCGCTGCAGCACCGCGTCGGGGTCGTCGAGCCGCGAGGCCCTGAGCAGCTCGGCGATCTCGGACCGGACGTGGCCGTGCAACCAGTCGACCGCCGTGAACTGGGTGCGGTGCGTCACCTCGTGCAGGGTGACCCACAGCCGGAAGTCGTGCGGGTCGACGTCCAGCTTGCGCTCGGTCTCGACGATGTTCGGCGCGACGAGCAGCAGCCGGCCCTCCTGCCCCTCGGGCTGGAAGGCCTCGTACTGCCCGAGGACCTTGCTCGACAGCCACGACAGCAGGGTCCCGACCTGCACCCCGGTGACCTTGGCCGTGACGGCGGTCGCCACCCTGCTCTGCCTCGCGAGCAGCGTGGCCTCGAGGGGGGCGAGGACCACGCCGAAGCCCTCGGCGTTGGCGCGCGCCCAGCCCGGCCGGTCGACGACGGTCGCCGGGCCGACCCGGCCGTGCAGCCCGGTCACGTCCCGGACGTGCTGCTCGGCCTGGTCGGTGAGGTCGCGGAGCATGACGACGACATCCGCTGCCTCACCCAGGCTCAGCTGCGGGCCCCCCGGGGACAGGCGGGCGGCCACCCCGGCGGCCAGGTCGGTGTCGACGACTGCCATGCCGCCGAGGTTACGTGCAGCCGCAACCCGCGAGCGCCGCCGCGAGCCGGTCGAGCGCGGCCTCCGCGTCCAGCGTGCCGGTGAGGGACACCCCGTTGGCGGTGAAGTCGAACGCCAGCAGCCGGCCGTCGCGGGTGCGCACCAGGCCGGCCAGCGCGCTCACGCCGTCGAGCGTGCCGGTCTTGGCACGCACCTCACCGGCCGCGGCCGCGGCCGGTCCCTTCCGGTAGCGCGACGCGAGCGTCCCGTCGAAGCCCGCCACCGGCAGCCCCGACAGGACCGGGGCATACCGCTCGTCCTGCCCGACCAGCGCGAGCAGCCGGGTCAGCGCCGCGGGCTGCAGCCGGTCGAGCGGCGACAGGCCGCTCGCATCCCTCAGCCCGAGCGCGGTGCGCGGGAGACCGGCCTTGGCGAGCAGCGGGCCCAGCGCCGCCGCGGTCGCCGTCACCTCACCCGCGAACGTCGCCGGCAGCCCACGCGCGAGCGCGACCTGCCGTCCGAGCGCCTCGGCGAGGTCGTTGTCGCTGCGGGTCAGCATCGCCTCCACGAGCTCGCTCACCGTCGGCGACGTGACGTGCGCCAGCTCCGCCGCCCCGGCGGCCGCCTTGCCCCGTACGACGACCTTCACGTGCAGGAGGGCCGCCAGCTGCCGGCCCGCCTCCAGCGCCGGGTCCTGGCTGCGCGGCTGGTTCTTCGTCGTGGACGTGCGCCCCGCGTCGACCGACAGGGCGCTCACCGGCGCGACGTCCCCGTGGGTGACGTAGCCCGGCTTCCAGGCCGGCCCGAGCCGCGGGCCGGCGAACAGGCTGTCGTCGACGAGGACGCGGCGCACGACCTGGCCGCGGAGCTGGGCCGCGAGGGCTGCCAGCCGACCGGGCTGCGGGAACCGGGCCGAGGGGGCGTTGCGCCCGGCCAGCGTCGGGTCCCCCGCCCCGACCAGCACCACGTCGCCGGGCGCCCCCTGCAGCACCCGCGTCGTGAGCCGCCGGTCGGGGGGCAGCACGGTCAGCGTCGCCAGCGCCGTGGCGATCTTGGCCGTGGACGCCGGGATCACCGGCCGGCCCGCGCCCACCTCGAGCAGCGGCGTGCCGGTCGTCGCGTCGACGACCGAGAGCGCCAGCTGCCGTCCGAGGCCGCGGTCACGCAGCGCAGAGGCGAGCGCCCGGCGCAGCCCGGGCGCGCTGGGGACCGGGCCGGCACCGGTCTCGACCGCCAGCAGCGGCGTCCTGCTCGGGTCCGGTGACGGGCTGGGCGCCGAAAGCACCGAGCCCGCGCCCTGGCCGTCCTGCAGGCCCACGACACCCGCCACACCGCCGCCGAGAACGGCCAGTGCGAGGGCCGCCACCCACGTCCTGCGCAACCCTGCCTCCGCTCGTCCGGCGGCCGGTCGGACCGCGCGTGGCGAGGGTGGCCCTCGCCACACCCGCCCGGCGCCCTTCCCGCGGCCGCCGTACGGGACACTAGGTGCTCACACCGAAGTGTCTTGGAGGAGCTGCACCGTGGAGTTCGACGTCACCATCGAGATCCCGAAGGGGCAGCGCAACAAGTACGAGGTCGATCACAAGACCGGCCGGATCCGCCTCGACCGGATGCTGTTCACCAGCACCCGCTACCCGGCCGACTACGGCTTCGTCGAGGACACGCTGGGCGGCGACGGCGACCCGCTGGACGCCCTGGTGCTCGTCGACGAGCCGACGTTCCCCGGCTGCCTGATCCGGGCGCGCACGATCGGCATGTTCCGCATGACCGACGAGGCGGGCCCGGACGAGAAGCTGCTGTGCGTTCCGGTCGGCGACCCGCGCATGTCGCACCTGCAGGACATCTTCCACGTGCCGGAGTTCGACCGGCTCGAGATCCAGCACTTCTTCGAGGTCTACAAGGACCTCGAGCCCGGCAAGAGCGTCGAGGGCGCGACCTGGGTCGGCCGCAAGGAGGCCGAGCAGGAGGTCGAGCTGTCCCGCAAGCGGTTCGCCGACAACCCGCACGCGACCGACCACTCGGGCGACCCCGACAGCCACTAGAGGCACGCACGACGGAACGCCCGCTCCTCGGAGCGGGCGTTCCGTCGTACCGGGAGATGCGGAGACCGGCCCCTGGGTGCGCAGGGACCGGCCTCCGGGTCGGTGCTACGCGGCGCGCATGTGGTGCGTGGGCGCCACCTCGACCGGCGCGTCACCGGAGCGGTGGCTGACCGCCAGGACCAGCGAGCGGACGAACTCGCCGCCACCGACCAGGGCCAGGCCCGTCGCGACCGGGTGCATCCAGGAGGCGCGGAAGTCCTGGCCGAAGGCCGTGAACACCGAGTAGTCGAGCGCCCAGGCGAACCCGCATGCCAGGGCGACGGCGATGGTGCGCGACAGGGCCGCGGGGGCCTTGAGGGGGAGCAGCTCGTCGATCACCTGCATCACGACGGTGAGACCGAGGGCAAGGCCGAGGAAGACGACGAAGGCGTACATGTCCACCACTCCAGTGGTGCGAGTCGGCGGGGCGCTCTGCCCCGCTCGTGTCGTTGGACCCGCGCGCGGCGCTTTGGTTACAGGATGTGCTGCATGCAGGTCGATCCCGCTCTCGTCCGCGCCGTGCAGCGCGGCGAGAAGGGGGCGATGGACGACCTGATCCGGGGCACCTACACCGACGTCTACGCGCTGTGCCGACGGCTGCTCGGCGACCCGGCCGACGCCGCGGACGCGACGCAGGAGGTCTACCTGCGGGTGGTCCGCTCGGTGCTCGGCTTTCGCGGCGAGGCGGCGTTCGGCACCTGGCTGCACCGCGTGACCGTCAACGTCTGCATGACGTCCCTGCGCCGTCGTGGCGACGTCCGTGCGCGCGGCCAGAGCGCCGGCCTCGTCGACGCGGTCTTCGACGACATCGCCTCGGCGGAGGCCTCGACCGAGGACCGCGTCGCGGACGCCGACCTTGCCCGCCGTACCGCGAAGGCGTTGGCTGAGCTCCCGGAGGACGCGCGCGAGGTGGTCGTCCTGCGCGACGTGCAAGGGCTGTCGACCAAGGAGACCGCGGAGCTGCTCGGCGTGAGCGAGGGAGCCGTCAAGGTGCGGCTGCACCGCGCGCACGCGAGCCTGAGGAAGCTGGTCGCGGATGAGCGGGGGAGCTGAGCGGATGAGCGAGCGGGTCTGCGCCGAGGTGCGTGCCCAGCTGCCGGCCTACGTCGACCGGTCCCTGGACCGGCTGCGGCGCTCGCTGGTCGCGGTGCACCTGCGCCGGTGCGCCGACTGCCAGGCGGAGTTCTCCCGACAGCGGCAGCTGCACGAGGGCCTGACATCGCTTGCTGCACAAGGGGAAGCGCCGCCGGAGGGGTTGCTTGACCAGCTGCTCGCCCAGTCGTCCTCACCTCGCGGCGCGGCGCCGCTGCGCGGTGCGGTCAGCGGCGCCCGGCCGGCGCTGTCGGTCGCGCTGCTCGTCGCCGGCGCTGCCGCTGGGGCAGGAGCGGGTTACGCCTCGTGGCTGTCGGCCAAGCACGTGCGGCGGCGCCTGCACCGTTGACCGTGTCCGCAAGGGGACGCCTCAGGCGCTCACGAACGGACACGTTCGCGGCCGCCGCACCGCCGGGCGCGCTCAGGCGTCGGCGGAGGCCACCAGCGGCTCGAGCACCGCGTCCGGGAAGTCACGCTGGGTGCGCCCGAGCCGCCAGGTGTCTGCGAACAGCGCGAGGTACTCCCCGTCCCCGCGCAGCAGCACCTCGACCCCGCTCTGCCGGTCGAGCTCGGCGACCCACTCGCGGGTGGTGCGCCGGGCGAGCGAGTAGGGCAGCCGGTCGAGGGTGATCTCGGCCCCCATCTCCCCCTTCATCCGGTGCTGCGCGACCTCGAACTGCATCGGGCCGACCGCGGCGAGCACCGGCGCCTGGTCGCCGCGCAGGTCGGACCGCAGCACCTGCACCACGCCCTCCTGCTCGAGCTGCTCGATGCCGCGCCGGAACTGCTTGTAGCGCCCGGAGTCCACGGCCCGCGCGACCGCGAAGTGCTCGGGGGCGAAGGACGGGATCGGCGGGAACGCGACGTGCTCGTCGACGTAGAGCGAGTCGCCGACGCGCAGCGCCGACGCGTTGACCAGGCCCACCACGTCGCCCGGGTAGGCCAGGTCGACGGTCTCGCGCTCGCGTCCGAAGACCTGCTGGGCGTACTTGGTGGCGAACGGCTTCTTGGTGCCCGCGTGCGTGACGACGCAGCCCCGCTCGAAGACCCCGGAGCACACCCGGATGTAGGCGAGCCGGTCGCGGTGGGCGCTGTCCATGCCGGCCTGCACCTTGAAGACGAAGCCGCTGAAGGGCGCACCCACCGGGCGCGGCTTGCCCGACTCGTCCTCGCGGTCACCGGGCGGCGGGGCCAGCTCCAGCAGCGCGTCCAGCAGCTGGGAGACGCCGAAGTTCAGGACCGCGGAGCCGAACAGCACCGGTGTCGAGCGGTGCGAGAGGTAGCCCTCGACGTCGAGGTCGGCATCGTCCGCCGACAGCAGCTCGGACTCCTCGACCGCCGTCAGCCAGGCGTCCCCGTGCGCCGCGAGGGCCTCCTCGGGCGTCATGACCTTCTGCTCGGCAAGGGTCGCCCCGCCCGCCGTACGCGTGAACTGCACGAACATGCCGGTACGGCGGTCAAGCACGCCCCGGAAGTCGCCGGCGATCCCGACGGGCCAGGTGAGAGGCGTCGGCTTCAGCCCGGTCCTGGCCAGCACCTCGTCCATCAGGGCGAGCGCCTCGTGCCCGGGACGGTCCCACTTGTTGATGACGGTGAGCACCGGGATGCGGCGGTGCCGGCAGACCTCGAACAGCTTGAGGGTCTGCGGCTCCATCCCCTTGGCGGCGTCGACGAGCATCACCGCGCTGTCGACGGCGGACAGCACCCGGTAGGTGTCCTCCGAGAAGTCCGCGTGACCCGGGGTGTCGACCAGGTTGACCACCGCGTCGCGGTAGGCGAACTGCAGCGCCGCGCTGGAGATCGAGATGCCGCGCGCCTTCTCGATGTCCATCCAGTCGGAGACGGTGCTCTTGCGCCCCGCCTTGCCGTGGATGTGCCCGGCCTCGTTGATGACGCGGGCGTGCAGCGCGAGGGCCTCGGTGAGGGTCGACTTGCCGGCGTCAGGGTGGCTGATGACCGCGAAGGTGCGCCGACGGGCTGCCTCGGTGACGGCGGCAGGGCTGTCGGGCACGCGGCTCCTTGCATCCTCGTCGAGCGTGGGGTGAGGAGCTCCAGCCTAGGTCAGCAGGTGCTGGGCAACGCCTTGCTCGTCCAGATCGACGTGCCTGCGCACTGCTCCGTGACGTAGACCTGCGCCACCCCGGGACTGGCCGAGTCGTCGGCCCAGGCGATCGCGGCCCGACCGTCCGGGGACACCGCGACCTGGAAGAAGTCGAGCAGGGTGCGGGACGTGCCCGGGCAGGTCACGCCGGTGGTGCAGATCTCGCCGGTGTGGATGACGTGGTCGCTCGCCACCGTCTGCACCACCGACAGGTTGCCGCTGCTGCCGGCCGTCAGCTGGGCCAGCCGCACCGTCCACTGGTTCGAGGGGTCCGCGATGGAGGTGCCGGTCCCGCCGTACCACGCCATGTCGACGCGGTGGCTTCCTCCAGGAGCGAGCCACGGGTAGAGGTTGGCGGTGGCGGTACCGCTGTCGACCACCTGCGGGGTCGACCAGGTCACCGTCGCGCCGGGCGCCTCCGGCAGGGCCGCGTCGAGGATCGGGTCGAGCGTGCTGGTGGTGGTGCCGAGCAGCGAGGTGTCGGTGGCCGAGGTGGTCGCGCTGTCGCGCCCACCGGTCCTCGGGCGGGTCAGGCTGTGCGTGACGTAGACGTGGCTGAGGTCCGACCACGCGATCCACAGGCCGCCACCGGCGTCGACGGCGAGGGCCGGGAAGATCCGGTCGAGCGAGACGTCCGGCGCCCCGATGTAGACGTCGGTGTCCTTCCAGGTCTGGCCGCCGTCGAGCGACATCGCGAGGTAGACGCCGTTGGCCGTGGCCGAGGTGGTGCCCGCGGCGGAGGCGAGGTTGGCGTTCGCGGTCGAGGGCGCGACGAAGACCGTGTAGAGAGGCTTGGGGACGGCGGTGCTGTGGGTGTCGACGACGATCGGGCCGAGCTCGTTGTTGTAGAGCGTCTGCGCGACGTGGTCGAGGTCGACCGCGTTGCCCACGACCGTGTAGGTGCGGCCGCCGTCGGTGGAGCGCGCGATGCCGATCGTGTTGCTGAGCACCAGGTGGTAGCTCATGTAGACCGTGCTGCCGTCCGCCGCCAGCCACTGCCGGTCGACGAGCGGGATGTCGCTGCCCACCGGGTTCGGGGTGCTGAAGGTCTGGCCGCCGTCGCTGGAGGCACCGACCGTGATGTCGGGCAGCGACAGGCTCGAGTAGGCCACTCCGGGCGCTGTCGAGCCGGCCGCCGGCGGCGTCAGCGCGAGGTCGCAGTCACCGCCGCCGACGCCGAGGTCCGGCGGGGTGTGGAAGGTCGCCGAGCGACCGCCCGCCGGCAGCGTCCACATCTCGCAGCCGATCGGCGTGGACCCCGGCGCCATGACGTACAGGCGCCCGGAGCTGTCGACCTTGATGCTCGGCTCGGCCTGCGTCAGCCCGTACGGGAAGGAGGCGGTCAGGTGGGTGCCGACAGGGAAGACCGGCACCGCAGGGCTGCTGTCGGCCGAGGCCGGCAGCAGCTGCGCGGACGAGCCCACCAGGACGAGCGACGCAGCCAGGACGTGCCATCGGTTCATCGAGGACCCCAGGAAGCGAAAGGAGGTGTGCGCACAGGTTCACCCCCGTCCGCACAGCCCAGCCATGGCCCGAAAGTGTCATTCACCGTGAGTGATCGATCACGCGCAGTGACATCCACGCGGGGGCCGAGAAACGCGGGCGCCCCGACCGGGGCCGGGGCGCTGCGGGTGGAGCCGCCTGTCGGAATCGAACCGACGACCTATTCATTACGAGTGAATCGCTCTGCCGACTGAGCTAAGGCGGCGGTGTGCGAGCAGAAGTCTAGGGCAACGGAGCGTCGCGCCGCGGGTCAGCGCAGCGCGAGCGCCATGGCCTCGACGGCCAGCTGCGGGGCGACGTTGCCGTCGATCGCGGTGCGACAGGCGAGCACCGCGTCGATGCGCCGCAGGGTCGCCTCCGGGCTGCTGCCACGCGCGATCACGGCGGCCTGCTCGACCAGGTCCGCGTGCACGGGTACGGCGCCGCTGTCCAGCTGGAGGGCCAGCACGTCGCGGTAGAAGGCCGCGAGGTCGATGAGGGCCCGGTCCAGGGCGTCCCGCTGGGTGCGGGTGCCGCGCGACTTCTGCCGCTTCTCGAGCTCCTTGAGCGCTCCGGCACCGCCCTTGGGCGCACCGCCGGTGTAGCCCTTGCCCGTCGCCCCGGCACCGAGCGCCGTGGCGAGGGCCTCCCGCTCCGCCTCGTCCCGGCTGCCGGCGAGCGTGTCGGCCTCGTCCTTCGCGGCGTCGACGAGGTCCTTGGCCGCGGCCAGCGCCTCCGCGACCGAGCCGAGGCGGCGCGGCAGCGACAGCACCTCCTTGCGCTCGGCACGGGTCTGCTCGTCGGTGGCCAGCCGTCGGGCCCGGCCGATGTGCCCCTGGGCGGCGTGCGCCGCGAAGGCGGCCATGGCCGGGTCGACGCCGTCGCGCTCGACGAGCACCTGGGCGACCGCGGCGGACGGCGGCGTGCGCAGCGGCACCAGCCGGCAACGCGACCGGATGGTCGGCAGCAGGTCGTCCACCGAGGGCGCGCACAGCAGCAGCACGCTGTGCGGCGGCGGCTCCTCGACGGCCTTCAGCAGCGTGTTGGAGGTGCGCTCCTCCATGCGGTCGGCGTCCTCGATGAGGGTGACCTGCCACCGGCCACGGGTGGGTGCCCGCGACGAGCGCTCGATGACCTCGCGCGCCTGGGCGATGAGCAGGTGCAGGCCCTCGGGCACGATGACGGCGACGTCGGGGTGCGTCCCACCCAGTGCCTGGTGGCAGTCCTCGCAGTGACCGCAGCCGTGGTCGGGGCACTGCAGCGCGGCGGCGAAGGCGCGCGCCGCCACCGACCGGCCCGAGCCGGGCGGCCCCGTGAACAGCCACGCGTGCGTCATGCCGGAGCCGTCGGCGGCCGCCTGCAGCTGGGCCACCACGGCCTCCTGGCCGACCAGGTCCGCGAAGACGCTCACGCCGGCGCCAGCTGACGCTCCGGCACCAGCGGCTGCACCCGCGCCACGACGGCGGCGTGCACCTCGTCCGCTGATCGCTGCGCCCCCACCACGAGGTACCGCGCCGGCTCGGCTGCGGCCAGCTCGAGGAAGCCCTCGCGGACGGCGCGGTGGAACGCGAGCGACTCCTGCTCGATCCGGTCGGGGGAACCGGTGGCCCGCGCCAGCCCGACGGCCGGGTCGATGTCGAGCAGCACCGTGAGGTCGGGACGCAGTCCCTCGGTGGCCCACTGCGAGAGCCCGGCGATCTCGTCATGGTCGAGCTCCCGACCCGCGCCCTGGTAGGCGAGGGAGCTGTCGACGTACCGGTCGGAGATCACGACGGCCCCCCGCTGGAGCGCGGGCCGCACCACGGTGGCGACGTGCTGGGCGCGGTCGGCGGCGTAGAGCAGCGCCTCGGCGCGCGCCGACAACCGGGTCTCGGGGTCCAGCAGCAGCGCCCGGATGCGCGCACCGACGGCCGTGGCACCGGGCTCGCGGGTGAGCACGACCTCGTGGCCCTGCTCCTGCAGCAGCGCGGCCAGCCGCTGCACCTGCGTCGACTTGCCCGCGCCCTCGCCGCCCTCGAAGACCAGGAACAGCCCGTGGTAGGCAGGGGGGACGGCCGGGGTGGTCCGGCGCAGCAGGCGGACGAGGTCGCGCCGGAACGGGACCTCGGGCTGGTCGTTCATCGTGCGGTAGGACAGCAGACCGACCGCGACGGCGAGCAGGCCGCCGGCGAGCAGCGTCACCGAGACGCCGTTGACCTCGAAGGTGCCGTAGCGGTGCACGCCGATGATGCCGGCGAGGGCCGGCGCGATCGCCACGGACAGCAGCAGGTCGATGCGCATCAGCGAGTTGATGAGCCCGAAGGTGCGACCCCGTACGGCGTCGTCGACCTCACCGCCGATGAGGGTGACGCCGAGGACGTAGGCCAGGCCGGCGAACGCCCCGAGCACGATCGTCGCGAAGACCACCAGCGCCAGCACCGGTACGACGGACATGAACCCCAGGCAGAGGCCGGCGCCGACGATGGCAGGCCCGAGGGCGCGCCGGCGCGACATGCCCCGGATCAGCCGCGGGCCGACGGCGACCCCGAGGGCGATGCCGACGAACACCGAGCCGAACAGGAGGGCGAACGCCGCCTCGCCGCCGTTCAGGATGGTCTCGGTGAAGAGCTTGCCGTTGCCGACGACCACGCCCGTGGCGGCGAGCGCCCCCAGCATGCCGATGAGCATCCCGCGCACCAGGTCGCTGGTCCCCGCGAACCGCAGGCCCTCGCGAACGCTCTCGATGACCGTGGGCACCGCCTCGCTGGCCGCGCGGACCTCGGTGCGGCTCGGGATCTCGCGGATCCGGAAGACCTGCACGGCAGCGAAGGCGAAGGTGGCGGCGTTGGCGTAGAGCGCGAGGTTTGCGGCCGACTGGCCGGTGCGCACCGACAGCAGGCCGAGAACACCGAACACCACGGCCGCGACGGGTGCGGTGCCGTAGGTCGCGAACAGCGAGATCTGGTTGGCCGACTCGAGCTTGTTCCTGGCCAGGTGCGGGACCGAGGCCTCCTTCGCGGGGATCCAGACCAGTGAGAGCACCTCGACCAGGGCCGCGGAGACCAGCAGCCACCACAGCGTCCCGACGATCGGCATGGACAGGAAGAGCCCGAAGCGGAGGATGTCGCTGACCACCATGGTCAGCCGGCGGTCGAACCGGTCCGCCACCACGCCCACGACCGGAGCCAGCACCACGGCCGGCGCCAGGCGGAAGGCCAGGACACCGCCGACCGCGAAGCTCTTGGCGTCGAACCCCGTCACCAGCTGGGTGGCGAGCGCCGTGGTGGCCAGGAAGCCCAGCCAGTCGCCGAAGCTGGACAGGACCAGGGCGAGCGCGAGCCGACGGAAGCCGCGGTAGGCCAGCGCCCCCGGCCAGTGCCACCCGTGCCAGCTCACGGCCAGAGCCTACGTGGGATCAAGCCTTCTTCTTGGCAGCTGTGGCTTTCTTCGCCGGGGCCTTCTTGCGCGGGGCGGCCTTCTTCTTCGGCGCCGGTCCGCGGGCCCTGCGGTCGGCGAGCAGCTCGGCCGCCCGCTCGTCGGTGAGCGTCTCGATCGCGTCGTCCTTGCGCAGGCTGGCGTTGGTCTCCCCGTCGGTGACGTAGGGCCCGAAGCGACCCTCCTTCACCACCATCGGGTTGCCGCTGACAGGGTCGTTGCCCAGCTCCTTGAGCGGAGGCGCCGCGGCGGCCCGGCCGCGCAGCTTCGGCTGGGCGAGCAGGGCCTGCGCCTGCTCGAGGGTGATCGTGAAGAGCTGCTCCTCGTCGGTGAGCGAGCGCGACTCAGCACCCTTTCCGACGCCCTTGCTGATGTACGGCCCGTAGCGGCCGTTCTGCGCGGTGACCGGCTCGCCGTCGACCTCGCCCAGCACCCGCGGCAGCGACAGCAGCCGCAGCGCGTCGTCCAGGGTGACCGTCGTGAGGTCCATCGTCTTGAACAACGAGGCCGTCGGGGGCTTCTCGGGCGAGCCCTCCGGGAGCGCCACCGTCACGTAGGGCCCGAAGCGGCCCTTCTTCGCGACGACGTCCAGCCCGCTGTCCGGGTGCTGCCCGAGGACGCGGTCGTCGCTGGGCGCCTCAGCGAGCTCAAAAGCCAGCTGCGGCGTGAGCTCGTCGGGCGCGAGGTCCTCCGGCAGCGACGCGCGCTTCTCGCCGATCTCGACGTACGGCCCGTAGCGGCCCACCCGCACGACCACCGGGGTGCCGTCCTCGGTCGTGCCGATCGGGATGGAGTTGACCGCCCGGGCGTCGATGTCGCCCAGGCCCTCGGAGGTGAGCTTCTTCAGCCCGCCCTGCCGCGCCAGGCCGCCCTCGTGGCCCTCGCTGCTGCCGAAGTAGAAGCGGGTCAGCCAGTCGACGCTGTCGCGGGCGCCGCCCGCGATCTGGTCGAGGTCGTCCTCCATGGAGGCGGTGAACCCGTAGTCGACGAGCCGCCCGAAGTGCTGCTCCAGCAGCCCGATGACGGCGAACGCCAGCCAGGTCGGGACCAGCGCCGAGCCCTTCTTCCAGACGTACCCGCGGTCCTGGATCGTCGAGATGATCGAGGCGTACGTCGAGGGGCGGCCGATGCCGAGCTCCTCGAGCTGCTTGACCAGCGACGCCTCCGTGTAGCGCGCCGGCGGGCTGGTCGTGTGGCCGTCGGGCTCGAGGCCCACGGTGGTGAGCGCCTGGCCGACCGTGACCGCGGGCAGCCGCTTCTCGCTGTCCTCGCGCTCGGCCGCCTCGGCCTGGTCGTCGACCTCCTCGACGTAGGCGGCGAGGAAGCCCCGGAAGGTGATGGTGCGGCCGGAGGCGACGAACTCGGTGTCGGTGCCGTCGGCGGTGACCGCGCCGAGCCGCACGGTGGCGGTGGTGCCGCGGGCGTCGGCCATCTGCGAGGCCACCGTGCGCTGCCAGATCAGCTCGTAGAGGCGGTACTCGTCGGAGCCGAGCTCGCCGCGCACCTGGCCGGGCGTGCGGAAGACGTCACCGGAGGGGCGGATCGCCTCGTGCGCCTCCTGCGCGTTCTTGACCTTCTTGGCGTAGCTGCGCGGGGTGGCCGGCACGTACTCCGCGCCGTACAGCTCGGTGGCCTGCTGCCGGGCCGCGGTCACCGCCGTCTCCGACAGGTTGGTGCTGTCGGTGCGCATGTAGGTGATGTAGCCGTTCTCGTACAGCCGCTGGGCGGTCTGCATGACCTGCCGGCTCGACATCCGCAGCTTGCGGCCGGCCTCCTGCTGCAGCGTCGAGGTCATGAACGGCGCGTACGGCTTGCGCGAGTAGGGCTTCTCCTCGACCGCGCGCACCGAGAACGCCGCGCTCTCCAGACGCTCGGCCAGCGACCGGGCCGACGCCTCGTCGAGCTGCAGCACGTCGCGGGTCAGCGTGCCGGTGTCCGGGTCGAAGTCGCGACCCGTGGCGAGCCGGGTGCCGTCGACGGACTGCAGGGTGGCGACCAGCCGCTCGCCCTGGCCCTCGGCCGTGAAGGTCCCCTCGACGTCCCAGTACGACGCCTCGCGGAACCGCATCCGGGCCCGTTCCCGCTCCACGACGACCCGGGTCGCGACCGACTGCACGCGGCCGGCCGACAGCCGCGGCATGACCTTCTTCCAGAGCACCTCCGACACCCGGTAGCCGTAGAGGCGGTCCAGGATGCGGCGGGTCTCCTGCGCGTCGACGAGCGCCCGGTCGAGCTCCCGCGGGCTCTCGACCGCGGCCTGGATCGCCGGCTTGGTGATCTCGTGGAACACCATCCGGTGCACCGGCACCTTGGGCTTCAGGGTCTCCAGCAGGTGCCAGGCGATGGCCTCGCCCTCGCGGTCCTCATCGGTCGCGAGGTAGAGCTCGTCCGACTCCTTCAGCGCCGCCTTGAGCTTGGCGACCTGGGCCTTCTTGTCGGGGCTGACGATGTAGAGCGCCTTGAAGCCGTTGTCGACGTCGACGCCGTCCTTCGCCCAGGGCAGGCCCTTGTACTCGGCCGGGACGTCCGCCGCGCTGCGCGGCAGGTCCCGGATGTGGCCGATGGAGGACTCCACGACGTAGCCCGGGCCGAGGTACCCGGCGATGGTCTTGGCCTTCGCGGGTGACTCGACGATGACAAGGCGCTGGCCGGCGGGCACGTCTCTCCAGGGTCGGGGGATCGGGCGATGATCAGGGGTCTGCGGACCAGGGTGCACGACGGTGTCAAGCAGGGTCCCCGCCCCCCACCCTGCCAGAGAGGGTGCCGGGCAGCGTGCAGGACCCGTCCGGCGACGGACCTCTCAGGCCTCGAGGAAGCCCTGGCCGATCAGCCGCTCCACCACGGGGACGACCTGCTCGGCGACCTCTCCCGGCCCCATGTCCAGCGCGGCTGCCAGCACCGTCACCAGCTCCCCCAGGGTCCGGGTGCCGTCGCAACCGGCCAGCAGCGTGGCGCCGTAGGAGTCGACGCCGCCGCTCCAGCGCAGCCCACGCTCCTGCTGCAGCAGCTGGCTGCTCGCCAGCCAGCCCTCGTCGCTGCGGGAGGCGACCTGGTGCAGCCGCACGTCGTCGCGCAACCGCAGCCGCGCGGTCAGCAGGTCGCCCTCGAGCAGCGGGCGGCGGGCGAAGTGCGCGAGCACCTCCTCGCCCCAGCTCGCGGCGGTGGGCTGCAGGACCTCCTCGAGGGTGACGAGCGGCGGCAGGCCGTCGAGCCGGCGGTGCATCGCGACGATGCCGAACGCCACCGCCTCGACCCCGGCGAGCGCGTCCAGCCACTCGTCGTACTGCGCGTCGAACGCGGACTCGTCGGTGTCGCGCAGCCAGGCCGTCACGTAGTCCTCGGGCGCGGCCAGCTCGCGCTGCACCACCCACGCGTCGCACCCGGTGCCCTCGAACCACGACCGCACCCGCGCGTCGCCGTCCTCGCCCTCGCGGTGCAGCCAGTTGACGAGCAGCACCGCGTGCCCTCCGGGCGCCAGGACCGAAGGCACCTGCTGCACGAGCAGCCGGCTCACCTCGTCGCCCTCGTAGCCGGCGTCGCGGTAGGTGTAGCGGCGGCCGGGCCCGACGACGAACGGCGGGTTGCTGACCACCAGGTCGAACTGCTCGCCCGCGACCGGCTCCAGCAGGTCGCCGCCCCGCGCGTCCACGGTCACGCCGTTGAGCGCAGCAGCCAGCCGCGTGTAGGCCACCGCGCGCGGGTTGCGGTCCGTGGCCACGACCTCGGTGGCGTGGTCCTCCGCCAGCAGGGCCTGGATCCCGGCGCCGGTCCCGAGGTCGAGGACGCTGCCCACCACGGCACGCGGAGTGGCGGCCGCGAGGGTGAGGCTGGCAGCGCCGACCCCCAGCACCTGCTCCGGGTGCACCTGTGCAGCCGCGCTGCCCGGGTCGTGCGGCACCGTCACGTCCACAGCGCCATGGGTCACGCCCTGCAGCCGGACCAGCGCCCGGCCGTCCGGCCCCACCCAGCTGTCCGGCAGCGTGCCGGCGGCCACCTCGGCGCCGACCACCAGGGCACGGGCGAGCCGCTCGAGGGCCGACGATCCCGCCGTACGGCGGAGCAGCGGGCGCAGCTCGTCGCGGTCGAGGTGCTCGCGGTGCCGGGGCCCGAGCAGGTCGTCGAGGGCGGCGGACGACCAGCCGGCGTCCTGCAGGGCCTGCCGTACCTGCGGTGCGTCGGCGAGCAGGGTCGCGGGGTCCTCGATCACGACAGGCACGCTAGACGCCGAGGAGCCCGGGCCCTCGCGGGACCCGGGCTCCTCGATGAGGGTGCGTCAGCTCGTGGCGGACCGGAGGCGTCGCAGGCCGAGAGCTGCGGCGGTCAGGGCCAGAGCAGCGCCGGCCAGCAGCGGGGAACCACCGGTGTGCGGCAGCTCGTGCGGGTCGGCCACGACCGGCGCCGCGGGGGTCACCCCACCGGTGTGCGGGAGCGGGAGCGCCGCGCCCGGGACGGTGACCGGGGCCAGCGGCCCGCTCACGAAGTCGCCGTTCGGTCCGCAGAAGAGCTCGAGCGTGTCGTAGTAGGTGCCCGGGGCGGCGCCGGCCTTCACCTTGACGGTGAAGGTCTGGACGACCGACTTGCCCGCGCCGATGGTCACGCCCGTCGGGCGCAGGACCGCGTCCACCCCGCCGTCGGCGCGCTTGGGTGCCGGGCTGTCGAGCCGGGTGCCGAGCGGACCGGAGCTGGAGACCAGGTCGAAGACCGGAGCGACGTGGTCGACGAACCGCAGGACCTCGCACGGCGTGCTCGAGGTGTTGGTGACGGTCGCGGTGTAGGTGACCTTCTCGCCCGGCCCGGCCGTCGTCGGGGAGGCCGCCTTCTTGAAGCTGATGTCAGGCTTGGGCAGACCGCCGTTGGTGCTGCCCGGACCACCCGGGCAGACCACGCCGCTGACGGCGTGGCTGACGACGACGTCGCCGCGGGCCAGGACGCCACCGACGGGCACCTGGCCGAAGCCGGCGGCGATGAGGTGCAGGCCGTTGACGACCAGACCGCGGCCGGTCGCGGCCGGGTGCTGCTCGTTGACGATCAACCGCAGGCCGACCGCGTCCAGCACCGGGGAGAGCACGACCGTGTTGGGCGGCACGTCGGTGGGCAGCGGGACGGCGGTGCCGCCGATGCTGAGGTGGGTGACGACGGTCGAGCCCGTCGGCGCGGCCGCGCAGCTCGTGGCCGAGGTCGCGGTGACCGCGTCGGCGTGGATCTTCACCGGAGCCGCCGCTCCGAGGGCGTCGACGTCGACGGTCTGCGCCTTGGCAAGGGCGCTCTTGGCCGCGCAGTCGGTGCCCGCCCCGGAGTTGAGGACGTCGGCCCTCGCGACGGCCGGGTCACCGGCACCGAGCAGCTGGGTGGTCCTCCCGGCCCCCGTGGGCGGGCAGGACGAGGAGGTCTCGGCCAGGGGGTCGACCTTCACCGGCACGTTGCCCTGCAGCAGGGTGGTGTCGATCGACAGCCCGTAGGCCTCGGCGAAGGCCCCCGCAGGCGCGGTCGCGGCCTGCGCCGGTGCGGCCGTGCTGGTGAGGAGGAGGGGCAGCACAACGGCCGCCAGGGCCCCCAGGACCCGGCTCGACGTCTTGCGGCGTGTCACGTCTTCTCGCCCTCTCATGCCTGGTTGTCCGATGTGTCGCGGCTCATCCCGATCGCGGGCGGACCGCCCTGATCAACGTGGATGTGGGCTGCGCCTCGCTCCGGGGACCGGGGGCGCGCGGCGATCTGGGTATGCGCAGCCGCACGTCGGGTGAAACATGATCCAGTCACCCCGAAGGGGACATCGGGGCAGGAACAGGACACGGGCCCGTCCCCAGGGGGGACGGGCCCGTGTCGGGACGGCTGCGGGTCAGACCGCGACCGGCTCCTCGACGTCGCTCGCGACCGACACCGAGCGCCGGTTGCTGATGGTCACCGCGGTCACGATGCCGATGATCGCGACGGCCGCGACCACGAAGCGCACGCCCTTGCTGGCGTCGACGCCGATGCCGTACTTCACGACGCTCGGCGCGATGAGCAGGGCCACGAGGTTCATGACCTTGAGCAGCGGGTTGAGCGCCGGGCCGGCGGTGTCCTTGAAGGGGTCGCCGACGGTGTCGCCGATGACCGTGGCGGCGTGGGCGTCGGAGCCCTTGCCGCCGTAGTGCCCGTCCTCGACGAGCTTCTTGGCGTTGTCCCACGCCCCACCGGAGTTGGCCAGGAAGACCGCCATCAGGACGCCACAGGCGATCGCGCCGGCCAGGAACGCGCCCAGAGGGGCGTAGCCGAGTGCGAAGCCGACAGCGATCGGCGACAGCACGGCGAGCAGGCCCGGCGTGGCGAGCTCGCGCAGCGAGTCCTTGGTGCAGATGTCGACGACGCGGGCGTAGTCGGGCTCCTCGGTGAAGTCCATGATCCCGGGCTTGGTCCGGAACTGCTCACGCACCTCGAACACCACCCGGCCGGCGGCGCGGGACACGGCGTTGATGGCCAGCCCCGAGAACAGGAAGACCACGGCCGCGCCGATGATCAGGCCGAACAGCAGGTTGGGTCGCTCGATCGACAGCGAGAAGCTCCCCGCCTTGCGTCCTGCCACCTCCAGCGCCCGCTCGACCGCGGTGCGGAAGGAGCCGAACAGCGCGGTCGCCGCGAGCACCGCGGTGGCGATCGCGATGCCCTTGGTGATGGCCTTGGTGGTGTTGCCGACCGCGTCGAGGCTGGTGAGGACGATCGCGCCCTCGGGGCCGACCTCCCCGGACATCTCGGCGACGCCCTGGGCGTTGTCGGAGATCGGGCCGAAGGTGTCCATCGCCACGATGACGCCGACCGTGGTGAGCAGGCCGGTGCCGGCAAGGGCGACGGCGAACAGCGACAGCACGACCGACCCGCCACCGAGCAGGAACGCCGCGTAGACGGCACCACCGATGAGGATGGCGGAGTAGACGGCGGACTCCAGACCGACCGAGATGCCGGCGAGCACGACGGTGGCCGGCCCGGTGAGCGAGCTCTTGCCGATCTCGCGGACCGGCTTGCGGCTGGTCTCGGTGAAGTAGCCCGTGAGCACCTGGATCAGGCTGGCCAGGACGATGCCGATGATCACAGCGACCAGCGCGATGACCCGCGGGTCGCGGCTGGACCCGGTGCCGCCGTCGAGCTTGCCGAAGGTGCTCGGCAGGTAGGAGAACGCCGCGATCGCGACCAGCACGGCCGAGACCGCGGCGGAGATGAAGAAGCCGCGGTTGATGGCGCTCATCCCGGAGCGGTCGCTGTCGCGCGGCGCGGTGGCGTAGATGCCGACCAGCGCGGTGAGCACGCCGATCGCAGGCACGATGAGGGGGAAGACGAGGCCCTGCGCGCCGAACGCGGCCTGGCCGAGGATGAGCGCAGCGACCAGCGTGACGGCGTAGGACTCGAAAAGGTCGGCAGCCATGCCGGCGCAGTCACCGACGTTGTCACCGACGTTGTCCGCGATCGTCGCGGCGTTGCGCGGGTCGTCCTCGGGGATGCCCTGCTCGACCTTGCCGACCAGGTCGGCACCGACGTCGGCAGCCTTGGTGAAGATGCCGCCGCCGACACGCATGAACATCGCGAGCAGGGCGCCACCGAAGCCGAAGCCCTCGAGCACCTCAGGCGCCTTGTCGTCGAAGATCAGCAGCACGGTGGTCGCGCCGAACAGGCCCAGACCGACGGTGAACATGCCGACGACGCCGCCGGAGCGGAAGGCGATGCGCAGGGCCGGCTTGGTGCCCACCGTGTTGGCGGCGTGCGCCACCCGCACGTTGGCCCGGGTGGCCAGCGTCATGCCGACGAACCCGACGAGGGCCGAGAAGCCGGCACCGACGAGGAAGAAGACCGAGCGGCCGACCTTCACGTCCGTGCTGCCCGGAAGCAGGAACAGCAGGGCGAAGACCAGCACCGCGAAGGCGGCGAGCGTGCGGAACTGCCGGTTCAGGTAGGCGGCAGCACCGACCTGCACCGCGCGGCTGATGTCCCGCATCTTCTGCGGGCCCTGCTCGGCCGCCAGCACCTCGCGGGCGAACAGCCCCGCGAAGCCCAGCGCCACGAGGGCGACGACGAGAATGACGTACAGCAGCGGCTTGTCGCCGGAGACGACCTGGGCGAGCCCGGTCTTCTCCGCAGCCAGGGGCAACGCGGACACGTGTCCTCCAGGTCTGGGGGCTCCCCGCCTGGTGGCCTGACGGGGAGGAGCGCCGGAAGGCTACACAGAAAGGGTGATCCGCCTCACACCCACCCCCGGTGAGTCCCCGGTCAGATCAGGGTGCCTTCGGCGGCAGCGGCCAGCGCAGAGCCACCGTGGTGCCCGAGTCGGCGGGCGTGATGGTCAGGTCGTCCACCAGGCCGGACAGCACCGCGAGCGACACCTGCGGGTCGACGTCGTCGCCCTCGATGCTGGGCTCGCCGGTGAGCGGCTCGGCCGACGGCCCCGCGTCCGTGATCTCGACGGTGAGCCCGGCGGCGTCGTCACGCAGCACCACCTTCACCAGCGTGTCGGGGGCGTGCGCGATGTGCAGCGCCACCGCCCGCGAGCACGCCTCGCCGACAGCGAAGCGCAGCTCGTCGACGAGCTCGTCCGGCAGACCCGCTCGGCGGGCCGCAGCGACGCTGACGAGACGAGCGGTGCGGACGTGGACGGGAAGCGGTGACAGGAGCAGCTCGACGGTCGCCACGCGTCAGTCGGACGCCGCGACGGCCTCGTCCACGCTGGCGTGGATCGGGAACACCTTCGTCAGCCCGGTGATCCGGAAGATCTTCAGGATGCGCTCCTGGGTGCACACCAGGCGCAGCGAGCCCTCGTGGGCGCGGACCCGCTTGAGGCCGCCCACCAGGACACCGAGGCCGGTCGAGTCGAGGAACTCGACGCCCTCCATGTCCACCACGAGGTGGTACTGGCCGGCGCTCACCAGGTCGATCAGCTGCTCGCGCAGCTTGGGGGCCGTGTAGACATCGATCTCACCGCCGACCACCACGATGGTGCGATCGCCCTCGGTACGGGTCGACAGGGACAGGTCCACAGCAGGTTCCTCCAAACAGGCTCGACAGCCGGCAGCGCACCGACGGGCCCCTCCCCGGAGCCGAGGGTCTGCTACCCGTCGCGTTGATGATCTAACCCCGTCGGCACCTGTTGCGACACTGGTGCCGATGTCCACCCGCCCCGAGACCCTGCTCCAGCGGCTGCTGCTCGACCCGACCCGTGCCGCGCGCGTCACGCACGTGGAGCACGTCCCTGCCCGCGAGGGACGCCGTACCGACTGGCCGGTGTGGGTGCCACAGCTGCTCGTCGACCGGCTCGGGCTGCAGGGAGTCCCCGCCCCCTGGGAGCACCAGGCGCTGGCCGCCGACCTCGCGCGTGGCGGGCAGTCCGTGGTGGTCGCGACCGGCACGGCGTCGGGCAAGTCGCTCGCCTACCTGCTGCCGGTGCTGTCCGCGCTGCTCGAGGACGAGCGCGCGACCGCGCTGTACCTGTCGCCCACCAAGGCCCTCGCCACCGACCAGCTGCGGGCCGTGCGGGCCCTCAACCTGACGCAGGTGCGCGCGGCCACCTACGACGGCGACACCCCGCGCGAGGAGCGCGACTGGGTGCGCCGCTTCGGCTCCCTGGTGCTCACCAACCCCGACATGCTGCACCGCTCGGTCCTCCCGCGGCACAGCGACTTCGCGCGGTTCCTGCGCGGTCTGCGCTACGTCGTGGTCGACGAGTGCCACACCTACCGCGGCGTGTTCGGCTCGCACGTCGCGCAGGTGCTCCGTCGCCTGCGCCGGGTCTGCGACCGGTACGGCGCCAGCCCCGTCTTCGTCCTCGCCTCCGCCACCGCGAGCGACCCGGAGGTGTCGGCGTCCCGGCTGGTCGGCCTGCCCGTCGTAGCGGTGACGGAGGACGCCTCCCCGCGGGGCACGACGGACTTCGCGCTGTGGGAGCCCCCGCTGCTCGACTCCTTCGCCGGGGAGCACGGTGCGCCGGTACGGCGGTCGGCGACCGCCGAGACCGGCGACCTGCTCGCCGACCTGGTGGTGGAGGGCGCCCGGACGATCGCGTTCGTCCGGTCGCGCCGGGGTGCGGAGGCGGTCGCGGTCAACGCCCGGCGGGCGGTGCTGGAGGCGGTCCCCGAGCTGGCCACGCGGGTGGCGGCGTACCGGGCCGGCTACCTGCCGGAGGAGCGGCGCGAGCTCGAGCGCCGCCTGCAGTCGGGCGACCTGCTCGGCGTCGCCGCGACCAACGCGCTCGAGCTGGGTGTCGACGTGGCCGGGCTCGACGCGGTCGTGCTGTCCGGCTGGCCGGGCACGGTCGCCTCCGTGTGGCAGCAGGCAGGGCGTGCCGGGCGGGCGGGGCAGGGCGCCCTGGCGGTGTTCGTGGCCCGCGACGACCCGCTCGACACCTACCTCGTGCACCACCCGGAGTCGCTGTTCGGCCGGCCGGTCGAGGCCACCGTGCTCGACCCGGCCAACCCGTACGTGCTGGGGCCGCACCTGTGCTGCGCCGCGGCGGAGCTGCCGCTGACCCAGGAGGACCTGCCGCTGTTCGGCGAGCCCGAGCAGGTCGAGCTGCTGCTCGCCGACCTGGTCCGTCGCGGGCTGCTGCGGCATCGCCCCCGGGGCTGGTTCTGGACCTCGAGGGAGCGGCCGGACGCGGACCTGCGCGGGGCCGGCGGCCCGCCCGTGCGGCTCGTCGAGGCCGGCACCGGCCGGCTGCTCGGCACCGTCGACCACAGCTCGGCGCACGCGCAGGCGCACACCGGCGCGGTGTACCTGCACCAAGGGGAGTCCTACCTGGTGGAGGAGCTCGACCTCGACGAGGCGGTCGCGCTGGTGCGGCCGGACGAGCCCGACTACAGCACCTCGGCACGTGACGTCACCGACATCCGGGTCGTGGAGACCCTGCAGCACACCGCGCTCGAGGGGGTCACCCTCGCGTTCGGCACGGTGGACGTGACCCACCAGGTCGTGGCCTACCTCAAGAAGCGGCTCGGCTCGGGCGAGGTCCTCGGCGAGGAGCCGCTCGACCTGCCGCCGCAGCAGCTGCGGACCCGCGCCGTCTGGTACACCGTCTCCCCCGAGCTGCTCGAGCAGGCGGAGCTGGCCTGGGCCGACATCCCCGGCGCCGCCCACGCCGCCGAGCACGCCGCGATCGGCCTGCTGCCGCTGTTCGCGACCTGCGACCGCTGGGACATCGGCGGCGTCTCGACCGCCCTCCACGGGGACACCGGGCTCGCCACCGTCTTCGTGTACGACGGCCATCCCGGCGGGGCCGGCTTCGCCGAGCGGGGCTACCGCCGTGCGGCGGCGTGGCTGCGCGCCACCCGGGAAGCGATCGCGGCCTGCGAGTGCGCGGCCGGCTGCCCCTCCTGCGTGCAGTCACCCAAGTGCGGCAACGGCAACGAGCCGCTCGACAAGGCAGGTGCGGTGCGGCTGCTCGACGTGGTGCTCGCCAGCGGGCTCGAGCACGATGATCCCGGCGCAGGCGGTAGCAAAGCGGACCAGCGGGGTAGATCCCTGGACCCCTGACTCGTCCTGGAGGTTCCCGTGGTCGTCCTCGGCCTGCTCCTGCTCCTGGCGTCCGGCGCCGCCCTCGTCGCCGTCGTCCACGCCAACACGGACACCACGACCGTGTCCGCCTTCGGCACCTCGTTCACCGACGTGTCGCTCGGCGGGCTCGTCCTGCTGGGCGCTCTCGCCGGCCTGGTGCTCGCCCTCGGCCTGCTGCTGATGGTCGACGGTGCGCGCCGCCGCCGGGCCCGACGGATCCAGCACCGCCGCGCCGTCCGGGACGTCCGCACCGAGAAGGAGAAGCTGGAGGACGAGAACGCCGCGCTGCGGGCGCAGCTGGGCAGCACCGACCCCTACCCCACCGAGTCAGCGGCGGCCAACGGCGCCGTGGGCGAGGACCGCTACACCAGCACCGGCACCTTCGCGGACAGCGGCCGGCACGGGAAGCGCGGCCTGTTCCGGCGCTGACGGGCCCGCTGCCTGGTGGCTACTCCTCGGAGTGGCTGCCGAGGAAGCGGCGCAGGTGGGCACCCACCAGCAGCAGGATGAGGGCCAGCGCGATGCTCTTCGCCAGCTGTGCGGCATCGAGGGACCGGACCGCAGCCAGCGGCTCGCTCAGCACGCTCGTCGTCTTCGTCGTCTCGGTCTGGGGGCGGTACGGCAGGGTCGGCTTGTAGGTGCCGAGCGGCAGCGGCTGGCTGCCGAACGACGGCAGCGAGGTCGCCGGCAGCGGCGGGAGCTTGGGGATGTTCAGGCTCGGGGCGAAGGCGCTGAAGGTGAGCGCGAACGCGCGGCGCTGGGCCTGGACCGGGTCGGCCAGAGCCGGCAGCGTCGGCTTGGCGCCGGGCTTGGTGGCGCCCCCCGAACCGCCCGTGCCGCCGCTGCCCGAGCCACCGGAGGTCGTGCCCCCGGAGGTCGTGCCCCCGCTGTCCGCGGAGGTCCCACCACCGGAGGCGCCACCCGGCGCCGGGGAGCCCGACGGACCGGGCGTCGGCGTGGGCGACGGCGCGGCTGCGGTCAGGGTGGCGGACGAGGTTGCCCTGTCGGACTCGTGCGTGGCGGGGCAGTCGGGGCAGCCGCCGCCGGGGCGGACAGCGGTGAGGCCGTAGCTGTGGGTGCCCGGCGCATCGGCCGCGTAGTAGTAGTCGTAGGAGCAGGTGCTGCCCGTGCAGGCGGTGGCGGCGTCGACGTCCGCGAGCTGGGTGCCGCTCTCGTCGTACAGGACGTAGTCGCTGAGGTCGGGCTCGCTGTTGGGGCTCCAGGTGAAGGCCACGTCGCGCGCCCCGCTGCCCTGCGCAGCGAACCCGGTGGGCGCCTGCGTGCCGAAGTCGGTGTAGAAGGTCCGGCTGCCGCTCGCCCCTCCGGACAGGGTGACGGTCCAGCTGCCGTTGCGGACGGACGTCCCGTCGTTCGTGGTGACCGGGATCGTCAGGGCCTGGTCGGACACGAGGCTCGTGCTCGCGGACTTGGACTGCGAGAAGCCGGCCGGCCCGGTCAGCGTCATCTTCGTCGCGGCGCTCCGCGCGTTGACCGTGGCGCTCGCGGTGAAGCTGCTGCCGGAGGAGATCACCTGGCCGCTCGACGGCGAGGTGATCGAGCCACTGGCCAGAGCGGCCGGCGCCGACACGGCCAGGACGGTGCCCGACAGCGGGAGGGCCAGCGCGAGCACGCCGGCTGCCCGGCTCAGGCTGCGCCGCGCACCGAGACGGGTGCTCATGCCTTGCCCCCCTTCTGCTTGACGTCCTCGGTGCGGTTCGGCTGCAGCTCGAGCCGCAGCACCAGGCGCTTGCGTGCGCTGCCCTTGGGATGGCAGGTGGTGAGGGTCAGCCAGTGCTTGCCCGGCACCTGCGCGACCACCCCGAAGTCCTTGGGCGTCGTCACCCACGGGTTGGAGTGCCCGCCGAAGGCCGGCACGACGACGTAGTGGTAGATCTTGAACGGCGTCTCGAGGATGACCTCGTCGCCCGGCTTCATCTCGTCGAGGTGGTTGAACGGCCGGCCGAAGGTCGTGCGGTGGCCGGCGATCCCGACGTTGCCCTCCTCACCCGGCAGCGGCGTGGACGGGTAGTGGCCGGCACCCGCCCGCAGCGCAGCAGGCGTGGTGCCCTCGACGACGAGCACGTCGAGCTTGATCTTCGGGATCCGGAGACGGGTGAGGACGTCCCCGACCGGGATCGTGCGGGTGAGGTAGCCCTCCCGCAGCTTGGAGCCGCCGAACTGGCTGTTGAGCGTCCCCTGCTTGTAGCGGCTGTAGAGGTCGGTGCCGACCGGGTAGGCCAGCATCGTCACGCCGGCGACGAAGAGGATCAGCGAGAGCACCGACAGCGCCTTGCGTCCGCCCGGCCGACGCATCGTGTCGCCGAGCAGCGACCCGACCCCCCGCGGCTGCACAGGCACCGCAGGGCTGACGAACGACGGCTCCATCGGTGGTGCTCCCTGCTCGTGTACGTGCGACCGGACCCACCCGGCGCAACGAGGGGACGTGCCCGAGGTTACGCGGCGGGTGCTGGCGCACCCCGCTTTGCCACGGGGTGTCCAAGATCTCCTTCGGCGCACAGGCAGACGTCCTGCAGCGCCTCGAGGTTCCCGCGCCAGGTCAGCGGTCCCTCAGCCGAGCTGCGGACCGGCGCGGGCGCGCCCCCGGGCGAGCCCCCAGCCGCCCAGGCGGCCGGGCGGGTGCACGGTCACCTCCACGGTCACCTCGCCTCCCGCCACCTGGCAGACGTCGAGACGGGCGTCCTGCGCCGCGGCCACCCGTGCCGCCACGGAGCAGGCCACGGACGGGCCCTCGGGGGCGTGCCGGGCAGCCG
>JBAVRG010000107.1:0-2873 GCA_049694795.1 Mycobacteriales bacterium | reverse complement strand
GCTCGAGGCCGCCCGGGGCACCGCGGCGCGGGCGACCGTGGGTGCGCTCGGCGTGGCAGCGCTCGCGCTGGTGCTGCCATGAGGCTGGCGCACGGCGTCGACGTCTCCCTGCCGTCAGGCTGGCAGGTGGCGCTGCGGCGGCAGCGGCCGGTCCTCGCGGGACGGGAGGGCAACCTGCTGCTGCACGCCGCAACCGTCCCGATGCCCGCCGAGCGCGGTGACTTCGGCAGCGCGGTGGTCGCGACCCTGCGGCCGCACGACCTGTTCGTCGCGCTCGTGGAGTTCGACCGCGAGGCCACGCGCACCGCGCTGTTCTCCAGCCACGGCATGCCACGGCCGCGGCCCTCGGAGTTCGACCCCGCCGGCATGCAGCAGGTGCAGCCCGGCATGAGCGGCGGTCAGTGGTTCTTCTCGCAGGCCGGCCGCGCCTGGTGCCTGTACGCCGTCCTCGGCAGCCATGCCCGCCGGCAGGCAGGAGCACTCCGCGTCAACGAGCTGCTGAGAGGGGTACGGCTCGGATGAGCACCGCACAGGCCCTGCAGGCCCTCACCCGTGCTGCGGGCAGCGAGACCTGGTCGCAGAAGGCCGTCGACGCCGTCACGGGCTGGCTGGCCCGCCGCACCACGCGCCGTGGCTTCCTGGCCCGCACCGCCGTCGTGGGCAGCGCCCTCGCCGTCGACGGCGTGGGCTTCGTCCTCAAGCCGCAGTCGGCCTACGCCAGCGTCTGCGGCCCGGGGGCGAGCTGCTCGTCGGGCTGGACGGTGTTCTGCGCCACCATCAACAAGGGCGTCAACACCTGCCCACCCGGCTCCATCGCAGCCGGCTGGTGGAAGGCCGACGGGGCCTCGCTGTGCGGCGGGAAGGCCCGCTACATCGTCGACTGCAACGCGACCTGCAGCCGCTGCTCCAGCGCCGGCGAGCGACCCGGCATCTGCGCCCGCGGCTGCTGGTCCTGCGGCTGCACCTGCGGTCCCTCCGGCCAGTGCGACCAGCGGCGCGTGTGCTGCAACGCCTTCCGCTACGGCCAGTGCAACCAGCAGGTGCGCCAGGTCGGCGGTGTCGTCTGCCGCGTCGTGTCCTGCCGCCCGCCGTGGACCTTCGCCAACTGCTCGACGGCGACCTCCACCGACAACCGCACCCGCGACCACAGCTCCCCCGCCCTGCCGTCGAGCTGGACGCCCATCACGTCGCGCTACTACCAGCTGGGCGAGCAGCGCCACCCGCTCGGCGCCACCGTCTACGGCGAGTTCCTCATCGGCGGCGGCCGGGCCCAGCGCTACCAGCACGGCCGGATGTCGTGGCGCAGCGACCTGGGGGCCCACTTCACCTGGGGCCCGCTGTCGAGCCGCTACGCCGCGCTGGGCGGGGAGACAGGGGCCCTCGGCTTCCCGCTCGGCGACACCTTCGCCATCGCTGCCGGCAAGGCGACGCGCTACCAGCACGGGCGCATCTCCTGGCACCCGAGCGTGGGTGCCTTCGAGACCCTCGGGCCGATCGCCGTGCGCTACGCCTCCGCCAGGGGGGAGGCCGGGACGCTCGGCTTCCCGGTGGCCGGTCCGCTCGCCGTGAAGGACGGCACCGGCCGGGCCTCGCGCTTCCAGCACGGCCGGATCTCGTGGCACCCCAGCACCGGCGCGCACCTGATCGGGGAGAGGATCGCGGCGCGGTACGCCGACGTCGGTGCCGAAGGCGGCCGGCTCGGCTACCCCGTCCGCGACGAGCTCGCCCCCGCGACCGGCGTCGCTGCGGCGCTGTTCCAGCACGGGCGGGTGGTCTGGTCCAGCAGCACCGGCGCGATCGAGCTCTACGACGTCCTCGCCGACGCCTACGCCCGCTCCGGTGCGGAGACCGGGCCGCTGGGTCTGCCGATCGCCTACGAGGAGCAGGTCACGGGCGGGCGGGTCAGCCGCTGCCAGACCGGCCGGATCTCCGCGGGCGACCCCGGCGCCTTCTGGACCCGCGGGCCGATCACCGACCGCTACGTCGAGCTCGGCGCGGAGGCGGGTGCACTCGGCTGGCCCACCACCGACGAGTACCGACCGACGGACACGACGCGCCGCAACGACTTCCAGCACGGCAGCATCACGTACGACGAGACCACCGGCGACGTCACGGTGGTGACCGGGCCCTGAGCTCGGCAGCGGGTTGTGGTTGAGGTCGGCAGGTCAGTGACATGCGGGAGGCCGGCCCCGACGGCGAAGGTGGCTCGCGGCACCTCTTCGCCGTTCCCCCCTTTGGAGACGATCTACCGCTCACGGGGGTCAGGGACGGCGGGTCGGACACCGCGAGAGGTAGATCGTCTGCGCCTCAGGCGTGATCTACCGCTCGTGGGGGTCCGGGACGGCGGGTCGGCCACCACGAGAGGTAGATCGGCGACGTGGCCGGACTGCTGGTCAACCGGTGACCAGCGCCCGGCGACGGACGCCGCTTTGCCGTTGGCCGTGCGGTGGGTGCGCTTGCGGCTCTTCTCGTCGCTCCGGCAAGGCACCTGAGCGAACGCCGCCTAGCTGGCGGAGCGACGTACTGCGGCCTCGACGACGGCATCCGCAGCAGCTGGGGAGAAATCAGAGGTCGCAAGGTGCAAGCACACGTTGAGGTTGAACACGTCAGTGCCGCGCCGAAACACAGCCGAGCGCATCAGAGGCGTGTCCAGCAGCGTCACGACAACCCCGTCCACGACACGCGTGCGAGGGTTCTGGCGGATGAGGTTGACGAGGCTGTCCAGGTCGGCGGAGGCGGCGGTACTGGTGGTCCAACGAGTGACGGTCTCCATCACGCACGTCTGAGCCTTCCACGGGGACCCGGGAGCACGTGTCGCCTTCACCAGCCGCCTGAACGACCTCGTCGGTTCGCCCGGTCGGACTGCGGCCGGG
>JBAVRG010000106.1:0-6616 GCA_049694795.1 Mycobacteriales bacterium | reverse complement strand
GGCCGCGGACGACGTGATGAAGTTCAAGTACATCATCAAGAACGTCGCCTGGCGCAACGGCAAGACCGCCACCTTCATGCCCAAGCCGATCTTCGGCGACAACGGCTCCGGCATGCACTGCCACCAGTCCATCTGGAAGGACGGCGACCCGCTCTTCTACGACGAGACCGGCTACGCGGGCCTCTCGGACATGGCGCGCCACTACATCGGCGGCATCCTCAAGCACGCCCCGTCGCTGCTGGCGTTCACCAACCCGACCGTCAACAGCTACCACCGCCTGGTGCCGGGCTTCGAGGCGCCGGTCAACCTGGTCTACAGCCAGCGCAACCGCTCGGCCTGCATCCGCATCCCGATCACGGGCAACAACCCGAAGGCCAAGCGCCTCGAGTTCCGCTGCCCCGACCCGTCGTCGAACCCGTACCTCGCGTTCTCGGCGATGCTGATGGCCGGCCTCGACGGCATCAAGAACAAGATCGAGCCGCCCACGCCGGTCGACAAGGACCTCTACGAGCTGCCCCCGGACGAGCTCAAGAACGTCGCCCAGGTCCCCGGCTCGCTCGAGGAGGTCCTCACGGCCCTCGAGAACGACCACGACTACCTGCTCGAGGGCGGCGTCTTCACGCCCGACCTCATCGAGACGTGGATCGAGTACAAGCGCACCACCGAGATCGACGCGCTGCGGCTGCGCCCGCACCCGTACGAGTTCGCGCTCTACTACGACATCTGATCAAGCGGGTCGCCTGACCAGCAGCGATGGAGCCTAACGGCCCCTGACCTGCGGAAACGTCGTTCGACGCTTTCCATCAGTGTCCAACCCTTGGCGTGCTCTTGTGCGCCAGAGGTGCGCCAGCAATCGACGCGGCTTCGGCAGGGCTCACGCCCTCGCCGAACGCCGCGTCGATTGCTTTGCGCGCCTTCTCGCCGCTCGAGGGCATGACATGGGTGTAGACGCGGAGGGTGAAGCCCGGATCGGCATGGCCGAGGTACTCCGAGACCGCTTTGATGCTGACTCCGTGCTCGAGCCAGGTGGAGGCGCAGGCGTGCCGGAGGGCATGCATGCCGTTCTCCCGACCTGTAGCGACGCCTACTGAGGCCAGCGCTGGACGCCAGATGTGCGAGTTGAAGTAACTGCGGTTCAGCGGCTTGCGTTCCCGGCCATAGAAGAGGAGTCCACCCAGCGAGGGGGTGCTGACGCGATCCCCTTCAAGAGGTTGCAGCTGCTGAATGTGGGCAGCGAGCGAGTTGGCGACCCACTCCGGCAGCGGCACCGTCCGCGTGCGCCCGTACTTCGGCAGAGCCGGCTCGGGCAGCGCGCTCCCGACCAGGCGGATCTGCTGTCGTACGTGGAGCTCACCACGGAGGAAGTCGACGTCGTGAACACGCAGTCCGAAGCACTCGCCCTGCCGAAGACCACACCCAGCGCCTACGGCGATCAGGGCCCGGTAGCGCGGCGGGTGGGCCTCGAGAACCTCGAGGCTCTGACTCGCCGGCCACGGTCTGAACCGCCTCACTGGAACCGTCGGGAGCCTGACAGAAGCCGACTTGCATGGGTTGCTCGGGAGCAGCCCATCCTCGACGGCAGCCGACAGGACTGCGCCCATGGTCCCGACGATCAAGCGCACGTAGCTGGGGGCGAGCTCATCCTGAAGGTCGCGAATCCAGCGTTGAACGGTCGCGGGCCGAATCTCGACCAGCGGCGTCTTGCTCCAGGTTGGGAAGAGGTGGACACGCAGCCTGAGCTCGACGGCCACACGCGAGGTCGGCGCGAGGATCTGGCGTTCGAGCCAAGGATTGGCGTACTCGCCGAACGACATGCGGCCGGCGCGGAGATCCACGTAGCGGCCTTGGAGCAACTGGCTGGAGAGCTCCACCAGAAAGCGCTCCGCGTCGACCTTCTTGTCGAAGGATCGGTTCCGGGACTCGCCACCCGGATCGCGGTAGCGCACCTGCCAGCGCTTCCCCGTGCCGTAGCGACTCGAGCGAACCTTCTTGCCCGACACCCGATCCGTGACGTGCCAACGATCCGAAACCGAAGCCATGGCTCCCCCGTTCACGCACACCCAGGCGAGAACGCCCGGGAGTTGAGCCACTCGAGGACGTCTCGAGGGTCGTACCGGCAGTGCCGACCGATCCGGAAGAACCGCGGACCGGTGCGCTTGTGATTGAGCTTGTAGAGCGTCGAGGGCGGGATCGCGAGAAACGCTGCCGTCTCTTCGAAGGTCCACAAGCGCGATGGCAGGCTCTTCACGCTCTCGGGCCGGCTCACGCGAGCCCCAGCTTGGCGCGCTTGTCCTGTAGCCGCGCGACGAAGGGGACGCCCGTGTGTTCCTCATCCTCAGCGAGCAGCCGTCCTAGCCGACGGAGCGTGTCGTCCAGAGACTCCGTGGCAAGATGCGCCCCAACGGACGACAGATATCCCCGAACGTAGGGCAGCAGACGACGCACGGACCCAGCCTTCTGCGCTGCGTACACGCGCTCGAGGCCCAGTGCTTCGCCTCGCAGCGCGGCAGCCTGGACGCACTCCCACTCCGGCGAGATCGGCCAGCGGGATCTGGTCAGGTCTGCAGTGGGTACCCGGTAGCTGAGCCAACTGTCGGTCAGGTAGGCCCAGAGGGCCGGTGCCTTCGCCAGGCAGTCGGCTGGGTTGCCCACACCCACCTGATTGAGGACCTGCCTACCAACCTGGAACTCCACGCGTAACACACGCTCATCTGGCACGAAGCCCTCGCCCCACTTGAGCGGCCACCAGTCGGTACCCTTGAGCCGGCTCTCCGCCGTCTTGTCGTAGATCCGCGCGAGCGCACTACCCGACTTCCCCGAGCCGAGGCGGAACCCGGTGAGGACGTCATCCTCCTCGTAGGTGATCCGTTGCTTCGGACGGCACACAAACCGCGGGCCGTCTCCCGCCTCGAGGCCCCATCCCTGGGAGTCCATGAAGAGATCCACGCGGCTCGTCTTCCAGTCGACGGTGCCGACTAGCCCCTCGAGCAAATCTGTGAACCAGCCAATGGCTTCGCAGACACCCACGCCGTGGATGAACGCAGCATGGATCTGGACGTAGAACGTCGGCACGTGGGAACTGGCGGAGACGCCCACGATGCCGTGCGGATGGTCGAGCCGGAAGGTATGCCGATGGAACCCCCCAGCCTGAACGCGGAAGTCGACGCACTCCCCCAGCCCAAGCGTCACGGGGACCCTCGACTCGCGGGCCAGCTCACGAGCGGCACCAAGGTCGTCCACCAACTGCTGCGGCAAGGCAGCACGGCCCGAGAGGTAGAACGAGTCCACGCCAGACGCCAGCTCCCTGAGCGGATCGCGGGCGAGTCGCATATTTGCGACTGTAAAGAGCGCCGTCGCCCTTGTCTATAGTCTCGCTATCGCGACTAGGGTTTGCCCTTCACTGCCGCCCGCTCATCGGACCAGAGCTTCGACTCAGAGTGATAACGGCCAACGTCGAGCGCAACGCCGGGCATCTGGAACTCGTCCGGGTGAGCCCCGAACAGCTTCCGGAACATCGCGGTCTTCCTGTAGATCGCCGCGCGACTCATGCCGAGCTCGCGCAAGCCTTCGAACCCGCCGTGCAGATGCCACACGACCCAGAAGCCCACTAGGTCAGCCACCGTGTTCGCGGACACTGTCTTGATCAAGGGCGTCAGAAGGGGCGCCGCCACCCGGTTCACGCCGGCCGAGTACGCCTCCCACGCTTGTCGAGCCCGTCCACGGCCCTCGGCACTCGGCATCGGGTCGGATCGGAAGTCAGCCACAGTCGCACAGTAGCGACTAGCTGAGACAACCGGCGGTAAGCGGGTCTCGCAGAGCGCCGGCTACTCATGTGGCAGTTTGGGGCGGTGACTTCCAGCCCTCTGCCCGAGGAACTGCGACTGGCCATTGGGAATGTCGCTGTGGCAACGGCCCTCCTCGAGGACATGCTCCGGAAGACCGTCCTGGAGCTGTCAGGGAACTCCGACTACACGTGGTTCCTTTTCGAGGGGCGAACTCTGGACTGGCTCGCCCGTACGGCCATCCAGTTGCTGGACGAAGTAAGTCCGGCCCGGAGCAGATTCGGGGAGGAGGTCGAGTCAAGCTTCATTCGGTCGATCAAGCGAGTCGAGAAGGTTCGCGTCCTACGGAACGACATCATCCACGGACGCTGGGACGACGCACCGATCATGGATCCGGAAGATGTTCTCCCACGTCCCTATGGCAACTCACCCCCGGGCGACGTCTGGATCTGCCGCACGAGCCGCTTCAACAAGTACATGGTGGAACGCAAGTTCACTGTCGAGGACGTGCTGCGCGCAGCCGCGGAAGCGAACGAGGTGTCTACGGAGATCTGGGCGACCTATTCAGCGATGGTCGCCGCCCGCAAGCGCTAGACGTTGATCGCGGAGAGCCTCAAGCCCCTTATGCAGTTTGCGGGTGCTGTGTTACAGGGCACGCACCCGCCGGTCCCACACCGCTTGGAGCAGGGAAGATCAGTGACATCTGACGACAAGCTCGACCTCGACGCCGCATGGCGACGCGTACTCAAACAGGCCCGCCTGGACTTCATTCCTGATGTGTTGCGGTTTGAGGACTACAAGTTGGCCTGGCCCGAGATGAAGGCACGGATCGAGCACGAGTTGGCAAGCGGCCCATACACGCCCTCGCTACCGACACTGGTGGAGGTACCGAAGGACTCGTTCATGTCTCGGCCGGTAACCATGCTTCGGATCGAGGATCGCGTCGTCTACGACGCCATCCTCGAACGACTCATCGACGCGATCGAAGCCGCCCTGCCAAGCGAGGTTCATAGCGCGCGGGTTCGCCGACGCAAGAACGGGAGCCTCGACGAACGCCACGGGGTCGCGCAGTGGCTGGGCTTCGAGGCAGCCGGCCTCGCGCTTCACACAGGGGCAGGGTACGGCTTCATGTTGACCACGGATGTGTCTTCGTACTTCGAGTACGTGGACATCAAGACTCTGATCCAGGACCTCAAGACTCTTCCCGGAGTCTCCTCTCCGGTCGTGGATCAGCTGTCGGCCTTTCTTAACCACCTCGAGCGCGTCTCCGACGTCTGGGGGCTGCCTCAGGGCCACTCAGCCTCTTCCGTCCTTGGCAACTTCTATCTGCTGCCGCTTGATCGGTATCTGAACACGCTCAGCGTCAAGCATGTTCGCTACCAGGACGACATCCGCATCTTCGCTAACACACGCGAGGAGTTGATGCGTGTCCTCCGCGGTGCCATCGGCATCCTGCGCGGAAGACACCTGAACTTCGCCGTGCAGAAGACGAAGCTCTCCGTAGGCGACGAGATTCTCAACGAATTCGAGGACACGGCCAAGAACGCCATCAACTACGGTTTGGAGATTGGCGCAGCTGACGTCGCCGAGGATTTGCACGCGCTGTTCGACAAAGCGACAGTTGGCAAGATCAACGCGCGGGACATCAAGTTCGCGATCGTGCGTCTCGCTCGCCTCGACGACGACTATGCGGTGGACTGGATCCTCAAGCATCTCGACGACGCGGCGTTCATCGCGTCTCAGCTGACCGATTATCTGGACTCCTTTCTCGCTGCACGCCCGGAGATCGAGGACGCGCTGCGTGCCTTGATCAGCAGGCCCTCGGCGGATACCTACCCGTTTGCGGTCCTGCACGCCGTACGACTGCTCTACCGAGCCGCATCTCTTCAAGACGCCACGCGCAACGCTCTCTGGGCCTTGCTGCGCGACTCCAATACGCCGGTCTACGTCCGAGAGCACGTCGCCCGCTGCCTCGGCAAACACTGTGCTGCAGGAGACCTTGCACTGCTCCACTCCGTCCTGAAGGGAACGAGCGACACGGGACTGAAGCGGGCTCTTCTCGTCGCCATCACCGAGTTGGGTGGAGTCGACAAGGGTTTCCTCTCCCAGGTCGAGAAGACGGATCCTGAGCTGGCAGCGACCTGCAAGTTCCTCGCCTCAAAGGCGACGATCCCCGCGCCGTAGGTCCGCCCGTTGCCGGCGCGCTCCCTCACCCGTCAGCGTGCGCCTGGTCCCTCGCCGGTCAAGGGTTCGCTTCGCCGCTACGCGCCCTTGACCGTCTCCTCCCCAGGCACAGGCATCCGAGATCGGGAGCGCACCTCCCTATGGTCGCGTCGCCTAGCCCCAGGTCGCCGGCCCCATGACGCCCGCGTTGTCGCACGCGGTGCACACCCAACACTCGACCTCCTCCGGTGAGCTGGTGCCGAGGAAACCAAGAGCCTTGTCGAGGTCCAGGCCGTGATCACGGGCCGCCTGCGCGTCGACCCACTTGACAGCTGCACCACACTCCGAACACGTCTTCCGCGCCGTGCGGTTGAACCAGTCGCTGCCGCTCGGGGCTTGGACCACGGCGCCGATGCGCCTGCCGCTTGACCTCAACTTTCGTCGGTTGCTCATGCTCCCTCTCTCCGTCTCGTGCGCCCAGCGTGTGCCGGACCTCTGACATCCGGCCAAACGCCCAGGTCAGACGCCCTGAGCTGACTTGCCAGCGCTCTACTACGACATCTAGTCAGCCGGGGGCGCTGAGCGCCCCGCACCTGCGCTGACCTGCACGATTGCGAAAGCGGGCCCCCTGCCGGGGGTCCGCTTTCGCACATCTCTGGCACAAGCCGGTG
>JBAVRG010000105.1:0-13793 GCA_049694795.1 Mycobacteriales bacterium | reverse complement strand
GCGCCGCGGACGCCCCCGGCCCCGGCCGCGGTGAGGCCTTCGGGGAGGCGGTCGCCCGCGGCGAGGTGGACGGGCTGGGCCTCGGCGCCGTCACCACGATCGACCCGGACGCCGTCATCGGGAGGACGAAGCTGCGCTGGTCCTGGTAGCCGAACGTGCCGGCCGCGCTGAAGGGCGAGGTGTCCTGGTGGGCTCCGGCGGCGATGGTGGCCGTGAACGTCCAGGCGCCCGACGTGTGCGTGACGGTGTGGGACACGCTGTCGCTGTTGACGAAGCGCACGACGTCGCCCTTGACGATCGTGAGCGACGACGGTGAGGGGCCGTTCGGGCCGAGCGTGACGGTGCGGGTCGCGGCCTGCGCCGGCGCCGCGGCGAGCCACCACGCTGCGCATGCCGCGAGCAGGGTCAGCAGGACCCGGAGGGCGCGGCGGCTCGGCACTCCCACATGGTGCCAGCAGGGGAGCGCCCCCGTCACCGTCGGTGAGCGGCGACGGGCCGGAGCTAGGGTCGGGCCATGCAGTGGATCGGCGCGCACGTGGACAACAGCGACCCGGCCGCGGAGGCGAAGGAGCGCGGCGCGGACGTCGTGCAGCTGTTCCTCGGCGACCCGCAGAGCTGGAAGGCGCCAACCGTCACCGAGCTCGACCTCGGTGGCCTGCCGTTCTTCGTGCACGCGCCGTACGTCATCAACGTCGCCAGCAGCAACAACAAGATCCGGATCCCCAGCCGCAAGATCCTCGACCAGCACGCGCAGGCCGCGGCGGCGCTGGGCGCCCAGGGACTGATCGTGCACGGCGGCCACGTCACCAAGGGCGAGGACCCCGGCGTCGGCGTGGACAACTGGGTGAAGACCTTCGACCGGATGGAGCTGCCGCTGCCGGTCCTGATCGAGAACACCGCCGGTGGCGACTTCGCGATGGCCCGCCGCTTCGACGCGCTCGCCCGGCTGTGGGACGCGATCGGCCACCACGACATGGTCGGCTTCTGCCTCGACACCTGCCACGCACATGCCGGCGGCGAGGCGCTCGTCGACGTCGTCGAGCGCGCCAGGGCCATCACCGGGCGCATCGACCTCGTGCACGCCAACGACTCCCGGGACGCCTTCGACAGCGGCGCCGACCGGCACGCCAACTTCGGCGAGGGGCAGATCGACGTCGACGCCCTGGTCGCCGTGGTGCAGGCCGCCGGCTGCCCGGCGGTCGTCGAGACACCGCGCGACGGGCAGGCCGCCGACATCGCGCTGCTGAAGTCGCGGCTGGGCTGACCCGCCCGGGATAGCGTCCACGACGTGATCAGCGTCGTCATCCCGGTCTTCAACGAGCAGCAGGTCCTGCCGCTGCTCGTGCCGCGCCTGCGGGCGGTTCTCGACGGCTCCGGCGAGACGCACGAGGTCCTCTTCGTCGACGACGGCTCGACCGACGCGACGGCCGCGGTGCTGTCGGACCTGACGAGCGGCTGGCCGCAGGCCCAGGTGGTCCGGCTGGCCCGCAACAGCGGTCACCAGGTGGCCCTCACCGCAGGCCTGGACCGGGCCCGCGGCGACTGGGTCGTCACGATGGACGCCGACCTGCAGGACCCGCCCGAGCTCATCCCGGACATGCTCGCCACCGCGCAGCAGCAGCACGTCGACGTCGTCTACGCCGCCCGCGGCGACCGCTCCAGCGACTCCCGGTTCAAGCGGGCGACCGCCGGGATCTACTACCGCGTCGTGGAGCGGCTGACCGGCGTCCCGGTGACCCGGCACGCAGGCGACTTCCGGCTGCTGAGCGCCGAGGTGGTCCGGGCGCTGCGGGCGCTGCCGGAGCGCAAGCGGGTCTACCGGCTGCTCATCCCGCTGCTCGGCTTCGACAGCGCCGTCGTGCACCACCGACGCGCGGCCCGGGCGGCCGGCGAGACGTCGTACACGCTGCGAAGGATGGTGCTGCTGGCCTCCGACAGCGTGGTGTCGTTCAGCAGCACCCCACTGCGGCTGGCCACCGGGCTCGGGCTGCTGACCGCCTGCGTGTCCGGGCTGCTCGGGGTGTGGGTGGTGCTCGTCAAGGTGACCGGCAACGCCGTACCCGGCTGGGCGTCGAGCACCCTCGGGGTGCTGTTCCTCGGCACCGTCCAGCTGCTGTGCCTCGGTGTGCTCGGCGAGTACGTCGGGCGCATCTACGACGAGGTGAAGGCCCGGCCGCTGTACCGCGTGCGCGGTGAGCAGCCGCCCGCCACGTGCCCCCGGTGCGGCCAGGTCTGCGGGCCGGTCAGCCCAGCCACGTCCCCTCGGTGAAGGCCAGCACCGTCAGCGCCGACAGCGGCACGAAGACGGTCAGCAGGGCGCCGTGCAACCACCGCACCCGCACCGACACCCGGGACAGCAGCAGGAACGCCGGGAACCACACGAGCAGCGCCCGCACGCACGAGGCGTAGTAGAAGGACGTCGACAGCAGCGCGACGTTCAGCCCGACGAAGGTCGCCTCTCCCCAGCGCCGCGTCGCCAGCAGCACCACCGTGACGACCACCCCGACGGCCATCGCGAGCAGCTCCGCCCGCCACGACCACAGGAACGCCCTGCTCTGCGCGCTGCTGTGCGCGAGGTCCCAGGTGTTCTGCAGCGCCGTGAGCGGGTTGACGGTACGGCGTCCCCAGGCCTCCTCCTCGGCGCGGGTGTAGGCGTCCCAGTGCCCGGTGTGCTGGTGCAGGTAGGCGAAGAACGCGATCACCGGGACGGCCGGCAGCGCCAGGGCGAAGACCTCGCGGGACCGCAGCCCCCGCCAGCCGCGGCGGGTGAGGAACTCGACGGCGAGCGCGGCCCCCAGCACGACGCCGGTGATGCGCGTGAACGACGCACCTGCACCCAGCAGACCGGCCAGCCACCAGGCGTCGCGCCGGGCCGCCAGCCACGCCGTCGTCGCGAAGGCCAGGAACAGCGCCTCGGAGTAGCCGGCGAACAGGAACACCGCGTACGGGAACAGGGCCAGGTAGAGCACCGCGCGGCGGCCGGCCTCGTCACCGGCGTCCTGCGCGGCCAGCTGGTAGAGCGCGATGCAGGCGACCGCCCCGGCCAGCGCCGCGACCACCATCCCGGAGGCGATCCAGCTCGGCACGAAGACGTGCGCCAGCCGCATCGCCATCGGCTGGCCCGGGAAGAAGACCTCGGCGCGGTCGCCGTACCGGGGGGAGAAGTAGCCGAACTCGGCGACCTTGCGGAACAGGTCGGTGTCCCAGTGGTGCCACTGGTCGAGGAAGCGGGGGTGGCTGCCGCGGTCACCGGCGGGCAGCAGCCAGCCCGCGCCGATCGTGAGCAGCACCGCGGCGACCCGGGTGGCGAGCCACACCGGCAGCGCGGCCGTGGCGCCCTCGCGCCAGGTGGGGGCAGCCCTGCTCACGCGCGGGCGAACCGGTCCGCCGCTCCGTCGAGCACCCCACCCGCCGGGTCGTCCACCCCGTCCCGCCGTACGACGTCGTGCTCGGGCCGGAGGACGTCCCGCACCACGAACCCGGCGAGGACCAGCAGCAGGGCGTCGCGCAGCAGCACGGCCGCGAAGAACCAGTCGATGCTGATGCCCTGCCCGGGCTTGTCGTTGCCGACGAAGAAGTAGAAGCGGGACAGCAGGACGAGGACCTCAGCCGCCTGCCAGGCGAGGAAGGGGCGCCATCGCGGCCGGGCCAGCACCGCCAGCGGGATGAGCCACAGGACGTACTGCGGGCTGTCGACCTTGTTGACCAGCAGGAAGCCGACCAGGGACAGGAACAGCAGCTGCGGCAGCCGCGGCCGACGGCGCGCGAGCAGCCCCAGCGCCACGAGCCCACCCATGACGAGGATCTCGAGGACCGCGACCCAGGTGTTGAGCTTGCTCGGTGGGCTGGTGCGGTCGGTGACCAGGTCGGCGATGCCGTTGCGCAGCCCCTGCAGGGAGCCGTGGTCGGTGCGCAGGTGCTGCAGCTGCAGGTAGAGCGAGTCCCAGTCGGCGCCACGGGTCTGGTTCAGCTCGAAGAAGCGGTAGACGGCGTTGGTCGCCTTGCCGCCGTTGACCACCTGGTGCGGCGCGAGCGCGGACAGCCCGTCGGTGCCCAGGCGTGACAGCGGCGAGTCGAGCACCTTGACCTGCTGGCCGTTCACCTCGGCGAAGGACGGCGCGGTCAGGTAGACCGGCGCGGTGATGCCGACCGCGGTGACCACGGTGGCGAGGGCGACCGCGAGCCACTGGCGCATCCGCGCCGCGCGGAAGCACAGCACCAGCAGCGGGATGAGGAACAGCGCCGGGTAGAGCTTCGTCGCGGTCGCCAGCCCCAGCAGGACCCCGGCGAGCACCGGCCGCTGCCGCGCCCAGGCGAGCAGCCCGAGGCCGGCGAGCGCCATCGCGACCAGGTCCCAGTTGGTCGTGGCGTGCAGCAGCAGGCCGGGTGCGAGGGCGAACATCGCGGCATCCCAGGGCCGGCGGCCGGCGAGCTTGGCGGTCGTCACGACGACCACGACCGCGCACAGCGTGAGGAGCGCCCAGGTGAGGTCGTAGAAGTGCCGGCCGCGCGCGACCGCCTCGGTGTAGGAGGCGTTGCGGCCCGTCTGGTGGGCGGTCACGGCCTTGGCCAGCCTCGCGGAGGCGTGCATGACCGCGCCGATCACGACGGGGTACTCGACCGGGTGGTCGTAGTACGGGGTCTGGCCCGCGGACAGGCCCTCGGCCGAGTAGAGCGCGACCACGTCGGTGTAGCAGGCCCGCGTGTACTGGTGCTCGTGCACCCAGGTGCTGCCGTCGCGGCACGGCGCCTTCTGCGCGAAGCCCAGAACGCAGGTCATCAGGGTGAGGGCGACCAGCACCCGCAGCGGCGTCCAGAACCGCCGCTCACCCAGCCGGGCGTGCCTCCCGGGGGGCCCGCCGAGGGCTTCGACGGCGCCGGCGACCACCGGGTCGTCGACGGAGGGGAGCACCAGCTGCGAGGTCACACCCGGATGCTGCCAGATGTCGCGCCCGCGATCGCGTCACACGACCGCTACGACGCGACCGGTGACGGCTGGCCGGTCGGACCGCCGGTGGGCGGCGGCGCGCTCGGGCTCGCGGTCGGCGGCGCCGTGGTGGGCAGCACCGGCGGGACGGTGACGACCACCGTCGGGGTCGCCGACGGGGTCGCGCTCGGGGTCGGCGACGGTGTCGCGCTCGGGGTGGCGGTCGGGCTCGGGGTCACCGGGGTCCCGACGTTCGCACGCGGCGGGAAGTCGAGCACCGGCTGGCCCTGCAGGGCCGCGTCCATGAAGGCCTTGAAGATCTTGGCGGGCACGGTCCCGCCGTACACGCCGCCGCTGCTGCCGAGGACTCCCTTGAGCGGGGAGCCGTCCGGCCGGCCGACCCACACAGCGGTGGCCAGCTGCGGGGTGAAGCCTGCGAACCACGCGTTGGCGTTGTTGCCGGTGGTGCCGGTCTTGCCCGCCGTCGGCCGGCCGTCGAGCTGCGCCCGGGTGCCGGTGCCCTTCTGCACGACCTGCTGCATGGCCGCCGTCGCGTCCGCGGCGACGCCCTCCGAGAAGGCCCGGCCCTTGGACTGCTTGCCGACGTAGAGCTCGTTGCCGTGGCTGTCGACCACCTTCGCCACGAAGTACGGCGTCGCGCGCTCGCCCTTGGCCGCGAAGGTGGCGTAACCGGTGGCCTGGTCGATGACGTGGAGCTCGTAGCCGCCCGAGCCCAGGGCGATCTGCGCGGTGGGCTTGTGGGACACGTCGTCGGCCAGCGGCTGGCTGTCAGGGATGCCGGCGGCGTGCGCCAGGTCGGCGACGCGCTGGGCACCGGTCTGGCAGGCGAGCCGGTAGTAGACGGTGTTGACCGACAGCGCCAGGCCGGTCGCGAGGTCGGTCTGGCCCAGCGGCGGGTCGCCCGAGTCGTTGTGGATCGTGGTGCCGCAGATCGTCTGCGGGCTCGAGCCGTCGAGCGTCGAGCTCAACGCCGTGCCCTTCTCCAGCGCCGCCGCCAGGACGTACGGCTTCATGGACGAACCCGGCTGGACGCCGCGCTTGTCGTTGCTGGCGTAGTCGAACCCGCCGGGCTGGCGCCCGCCGTAGTAGGCGATGACCTTGCCGGTGCCGGGCTGCACCGCGACGAGGGCCCCCACCGGGTCGTTCGCCTTCTTCGGGTCCGGGATCTTGCCCTCGACCGCCGCGATGGCGGCCTGCTCGGCCGTGCGCGACAGCGTTGTCGTGACGGTCAGGCCGCCGGCGGTGATGCGGTCCTCGGGGAAGCCGTGCTTCTCGAGCTCGGCGAGGACCTGCCGCTGGACGTAGTCGAGCGCGCCGGGGAAGGCGGCCTTGCTGCCGATCCGCTGCACGGCGGGGTAGGCCATCCGGTCCCGGGCGCCCTGCTCGAGCCAGTGCTTCTTCACCATGCCGTCGAGGACGTAGGCCCAGCGCTCCTTGGCCCGCTCGAGGTGCCGCGCCGGGTCGTAGCCGGCCGGCGACCGGATGCTGGAGGCCAGCACCGCGGCCTGGGCGGCGGTGAGGCGGGCCGCCGTCGTGTGGAAGTAGGTCTCGGCGGCCGACTCGATGCCGTACGCGCCGCGGCCGAAGTAGATGGTGTTGAGGTAGTCCTCGAGGATCGTGTCCTTGCTGCGCGTCTGGCTCATCTTCACCGAGATGAAGACCTCTTTGATCTTGCGCGTGAAGGTGCGCTGCTGGGTGAGGAAGGCGTTCTTGGCGTACTGCTGGGTGATCGTCGAGCCGCCCTGCTGCACCCCGCCGCCGCGCACGTTGGTGAACAGCGCCCGGCCGATGCCCTTGATGCTGATGCCGGGCTCGCTGTAGAAGTCGCGGTCCTCCGCCGCCAGCACCGCGTGCTGCGCGTCCTTGCTCACCTGCGACAGCGGCACGATCCGCCGGTTCTTGCCCAGCCGCCCGATCTCCGAGCCGTCGGAGTAGAGGATCCGGGTCGCCTGGTCGGTGGCGATCTTGTTGGGGCTCGGCACGTCCGTGAGCGCGTAACCGACGCCGACGAACGCCACCAGGAGCAGGAAGCCTGCTCCTGCCACGACCCCGATCCGCTTCTTCCAGGACGAGTTGACCCACAACGCGCGCAGCCTGTTCACCCGCGCATGCTCCCCCACGATCGCCCAGTCCATGCCGAGGCGAAGATCACGAGTCAGGCTCGGTTCAGAGTTGCCTGCTCCTGGTACGACGAGCCGCCGCTGTTCCAGGGGTGCCGGTCCGCCAGGTGCGGACGAGGTGGTTCCACGCGCAGCCCTGGCAGACCTCGACCTGGTAGACCGCCATGTCGGGGTGGGTGCTCGCGAGCGCGTGCACCTGCTTCGCCGTCCGCGCGGTGCCCGCCGCGTCGCCGATGGCGTCGCCGTACACCCAGAGCACCTCGTCCAACGGGAGCTTGCGGCAGACCGGGCAGGTCCGCTCGGTGCGGGTGCCGAGGCGCTCCGCCGCACGCTGCAGGTAGGGGGAGGCGTCGCACACCTCCCAGGTGCTCACGCGCCCGGCGTAGAGGTCGGCGAGCACGGCACGACGCTGCAGCGCGTGGTCGACGACGTCCCGCATCCGCACCCGCCCGACGTTACGGCCACCACCCTCCCCGCGTCTGCCCGCGCACAGGGCCCAGGTGCGCGCACGGGATCCGGTGTGGTCGGCGTCACGACACGCGCCGTTCACCTGCTGTTGCACGGACCGGAGGGGATGACGTAGCGTCTGTCCTGTCATCGCGATGTATCGCTCCGATACATCGCACCAGCAGTCCGGAGGTGCGACGTGCTCGAGCTCGCCGTCCTCGGTCTGCTGCACGAGAGCCCCCTGCACGGCTACGAGCTGCGTCAGCGGCTCAAGGCCACGCTGGGGAGCTTCAGGGCCTTCTCGTACGGTTCGCTCTACCCCACGCTCCGCCGGATGAAGGACGCCGGCTGGATCGCGGAGGACGAGGGCGATGCCGAGGTCGTGGCCGGCGCCCCGCCGCTCACCGGCCGCCGCGGCAAGGTCGTCTACAAGCTCACCGCCGAGGGCAAGGAGCGGTTCAGCGAGCTCCTGGCCGAGGCGGGTCCTTCCTCCTGGGAGGACGAGACGTTCGGCGTGCACTTCGCCTTCTTCAGCAAGACCGACCCCGAGGTCCGCGTGCGGATCCTCGAGGGCCGCCGGTCCCGGCTGGAGGAGCGTCGGGAGGGTGTGCGCGCCGGGCTGGCCCGCACCCGCGAGCGCCTCGACAGCTACACCCTCCAGCTGCAGGAGCACGGGCTGGAGTCGGTCGACCGCGAGGTGCGATGGCTCACCGAGCTCATCGAGACCGAGCGCAAGAACTCCCGCTAACCACCCTTCAAGAAGGAGACGCCCACCATGGGTTCCGTCCGTGTCGCCATCGTCGGCGTCGGCAACTGCGCCGCGTCGCTCGTCCAGGGCGTCGAGTACTACCGCGACGCCGACCCGGCCGGGCGCGTTCCCGGTCTGATGCACGTCCAGCTCGGCGACTACCACATCCGTGACATCGAGTTCGTCGCCGCGTTCGACGTCGACGCCAAGAAGGTCGGCCGCGACCTGTCCGAGGCCATCGTCGCGAGCGAGAACAACACCATCAAGATCGCCGACGTGCCCCCGATGGACGTCACCGTCCAGCGCGGCCACACCCTCGACGGCCTCGGCAAGTACTACCGCCTCACCATCGACGAGAGCGACGAGCAGCCCGTCGACGTCGTGCAGGCCCTCAAGGACGCCAAGGTCGACGTCCTCGTCTGCTACCTGCCGGTCGGCTCCGAGGACGCGGCGAAGTTCTACGCCCAGTGCGCCATCGACGCCAAGGTCGCCTTCGTCAACGCGCTGCCGGTCTTCATCGCCGGTACGCCGGAGTGGGCCCAGAAGTTCGAGGACGCCGGCGTGCCGATCGTCGGTGACGACATCAAGTCGCAGGTCGGCGCGACGATCACGCACCGCGTGATGGCGAAGCTGTTCGAGGACCGGGGCGTCGTCCTGGACCGCACGTACCAGCTGAACGTCGGCGGCAACATGGACTTCAAGAACATGCTGGAGCGCGACCGCCTGGAGTCCAAGAAGATCAGCAAGACCCAGGCCGTCACCAGCAACCTCGAGCACGACCTCGGTGCCCGCAACGTGCACATCGGCCCGTCCGACTACGTCCAGTGGCTCGACGACCGCAAGTGGGCCTACGTCCGGCTCGAGGGCCGCGCGTTCGGCGACGTGCCGCTGAACCTCGAGTACAAGCTCGAGGTCTGGGACTCCCCGAACAGCGCCGGCGTCATCATCGACGCGCTCCGCTGCGCGAAGATCGCCATGGACCGCGGTCAGGGCGGCCCGGTGCACCCGGCGTCGACCTACTTCATGAAGTCCCCGCCGAAGCAGGTCCGCGACGACATCGCCAAGGACGAGCTCGAGGCCTGGATCAAGGGCTGATCAACAGCTGATCCAGGACTGGCAGCCAGTCCGTCCCGACGGCCCGGCACCCCTTGTGGGTGCCGGGCCGTCGGCGTCTCGTCCGGACCCTCCGTCACAAGGCAGGACGCCTAGGGTGACGGGCATGAGGCCGAGCACGCACGCGGTGCGCGCGATGCTCGCCGAGCGGGACTTCCGGCGGCTGCTGCGGGTGCGGCTGTCCGGCCAGGCGGGGGACGGGCTGTTCCAGGGCGCGCTGTTCGGCGCGGCCTTCTTCAACCCCGAGAAGTCCACCAGCGCCGCCGAGGCGGCCGGGGCCTTCGCGACGCTGCTGCTGCCCTACTCCGCGATCGGTCCGTTCGCCGGGGTGCTGCTCGACCGCTGGTCCCGCCAGCGGGTCCTCGCGATCAGCAACGCCGCCCGCGCCGCGCTGCTGCTCGTGCTCGCGGTCAGCCTGCACCGCTCCGGGCCCACCAGCGGGAGCACGGTGACGCTCGCGCTGCTCGTGGTGTCGATCAACCGCTTCGTCCTGTCCGGCCTGTCGGCCTCGCTCCCGAACGTCGTCCTGGACCGGCGGCTGGTGACGGCGAACTCCTTCACCACCACGCTCGGGACCGCCGCCGCCGCCGTCGGCGGGTTCTGCAGCGTCGGGCTGCGCCAGGTGTGGGGCAAGGACGACGACGGAGCAGCCCGGATCGCGCTGGTCGCGGCCGCCGTCTACCTCGCGGCGGCCGCGCTCGCCGCCGTCATCTCCCGCACCCGGCTCGGACCGACCGACGGGCTCAGCCGCCAGCCCCTCTCGCACGCCCTCGCAGCGGTCGTCCGCGGCATGGTCGAGGGTGCCCTGCACATCCACGAGCGCCCGCCCGCAGCCCGGGCGCTGCTCGCGATCACCGCCCACCGGCTGTTCTCCGGCCTGCTGTTCGTGAGCACCCTGCTGCTCTACACCCCGGACGGCTACCTGCACCGCGGCTTCGCCGACCTCGGGCAGGTGCTCACCGCCACCGTGGCGGGCGGCCTGCTCGCCGCCCTGGTGACGCCCCGCACCACTCGCCGGCTCGGGACCCAGCGCTGGATCGTCGTCGTCTTCGCCGGGGCCGCGGTCGTGACCGCGGCGCTCGTGACGCCGTACCTGCACGCCACGCTGATCGTGGCCGGCTTCGGGCTCGGCTTCGCGGCCCAGGCCTCCAAGATCTGCGTCGACACCCTGGTCCAGGAGTCGATCGAGGACGGCTTCCGCGGCCGGGTGTTCGCCCTCTACGACATGCTGTTCAACGTCAGCTTCGTGGCCTCTGCGGCGCTCGCGGCGGTGCTCGTCCCGGACGACGGCCGCAGCTACCTCGTCGTCGCGGTGATCGCCGTCGGCTACGCCGTGACCGCTGCCGTGTACGGCGCCTTCGTGCGGCTGAGGATGGCGAGCGAGCCGCCCGAGCCGGTCGTCAGCCGATCCTGACCTCGGCAGCGACACGGCTTCCGGACACGATGACCTTGATGTGCCGACCAGGCGCGTGGTGAGGGAGATCATCGTGTCCGCTCAGAACCGCCGGCGAGCGGGCTGCCGGACACGATGACCTTGATGAGCCGACCAGGCACGTCGTGAGGGAGATCATCGTGTCCGGGCGGGGCACCTTCGCACGGTTGGCCGCACGTGGACGTGCCCACCGTGAAAGCCCAGCCCAGCTGCGGGCTCAGCCGATCCTGATCGGGCCCAGCGTCAGCAGCGGAGCCGGCGACGGGGTGGGTGCGGCGGGCACAGCGGGGGAGGGCGACACCAGGTTCAGGACGGTGGTGACGAGCTGGTTGACAGCCCCCGGGCTCGGGCTGGCCGTCGGCGACCTCGTAGGTCCAGGTGTCCTCGTCGGGCCGGGGGTCGGACCGTGCGACGGCGGCACGGAGGAGGGGCGGCCACCGCCCGGGCCGGAGGGAAGCCCCAGGCCGGGCAGGACCGGCAGCTGACCCGCTGCGACCGAGGTGGTGGCTGACGACCCGGGCGGCGCCAGCACCCCGTCGAGCAGGGCGCTCACCGCGCTGACGCGGGCGCCGACCAGGGCGGCGACCACTCCCCAGGAGCCGCCGTCGGACCGGTCGGCCTGCACCTGGGCGAGGGTGGCGGTCACGGGGCGGCGGCTGCTGGCCGCCTGGGCGACGGCGACGGCGAGTGCCTGCTCACCGCGGTCGGTCCCGACGGCGGGGGCGGCGCTGCGCAGCGCGGCGGGGGCCGCGGTCAGCACCGCGGCTCCCTCCGTCCCGACCAGGCCGCGGGCGATCCGCACCAGGTCCTCGTCGGCACTGACGAGCTCGCTCGCCAGCCGGGACTCCCACGCATCGTCGGTGAGGGCCAGCGCGGTGGTGCGGTCGGCGGTGCGGCCGTAGGGGACCTGCACCTGGTGCAGACCGGGGACCGAGGTCGTGGCGCGCCGGCCGGAGGGGGTGATGCTCGCGCTCCCGGTGAACACTGCGAGCCGGAGCGTGGCGGCGGTCTCGACCCGGGCAAGGGCGCGAGCCGGCACGGCGACGCCGCCGGCCCGGGTGCCGAGCTGCAGCCGGGGGCCCCTGCGGCTGTCGACCATGACCTGCCCGCGGGTGAGCCGCTGGTGCACGCCGTCCCCGACCACGACCGTCGACAGCGCGCCGACGTAGACGTCCCGTCCCGCCGTGACGAGCTCGGCGCCGCCACCGGGGCCGGTGCGCAGCTCCGCACCCGCCGGTACCCGCATCCCGGTACGCGCGCTGGCCTCGCTGCCGTCCGCGAGCTGCACCACAGCGCTGTGGGCGACCGCGACGTAGGTGTCCGCGGCCGCCGGGTCGCCGTCCCGGGCGACGAGCGTGACGACCCCGGCGGTGAGCACGGCGAGCCCGGCGGCCAGCACCACCTGCCAGTCCCGCGCGCCCCGCAGGGTGCCCGTTCTGTCCGTCACGTCCACATCATCGGCATCTCGTGCTGGTGCGGCCATGGCCCGAAAGAACTAGCCCGCTGTGGTCGCAGCGTCCCAGTCCTTCAGCGCCGCCACCGCGTCCTCGTAGGACAGGGGCCCGTGCTCCATGCGCAGCGCCAGCAGGTGCTTGTAGGCCTGCCCGACCCGCGGGCCCGGCGGCAGCCCCAGGACCTCCATGATCTGGGTGCCGTCCAGGTCGGGGCGGATGGACCGCAGCTCCTCCTGCTCGGCCAGCGCCGCGATGCGGCGCTCGAGGTCGTCGTACGCCGCGGACAGCGCCGCGGCCCGGCGCTTGTTGCGCGTCGTGCAGTCCGAGCGGGTGAGCTTGTGCAGGCGCTCGAGCTGGTCGCCGGCGTCGTGCACGTACCGCCGCACCGCCGCGTCGGTCCAGGGCGACGTACCGGGCTGGCCGTAGCCGTGGAAGCGCAGATGCATCTCCGTGAGCAGGAACACCGCCTCGACCACGTCCTTGCCGAAGGTCAGCGCCTTCAGCCGCTTGCGGGCGAGGTGCGCTCCCTTGACCTCGTGGTGGTGGAAGGACACCCCGCCGCCGGGCTCGTGCCGGCGGGTCGCGGGCTTGCCGATGTCGTGCAGCAGGGCGGCCAGCCGCAGCACGAGGTCGGGCTCGTCCTCCAGCGCGATCGCCCGGTCCAGGACCTGCAGGGTGTGCTGGTAGACGTCCTTGTGCTGGTGGTGCTCGTCGATCTCCAGGCGCAGCGCGGGCAGCTCCGGGAGGACGACCTCGGCCAGGCCCGTGTCGACGAGCAGCTCGAGACCGGCGCGCGGGAAGGCTCCGAGCAGCAGCTTCTCGAGCTCGCCGCGGACGCGCTCCGGGCTCACGATCGCCAGCCGCGACGCGCGGTCACCCATGGCCGCCACGACCTCGGGGGCGACGGTGAAGCCGAGCTGGGAGGCGAACCGCGCGGCGCGCAGCATGCGCAGCGGGTCGTCGTCGAAGGAGTCCTCCGGGCGCCCGGGCGTGCGCACGACACCTGCCGCCAGGTCGTCCATCCCGCCGAACGGGTCGACGAACGCCCCGGGCGCCTTCCAGTCGGGCAGCGCCAGCGCCATCGCGTTCATCGCGAAGTCGCGGCGGTGCAGGTCCTCGTCGAGGGAGTGGCCGAACGACACCTCGGGCTTGCGCGAGGAGGGGTCGTACGACTCGGCCCGGTAGGTCGTGATCTCGACCCGGCTGCCGCGCTTGTGCAGCCCGACGGTCCCAAAGGCGATGCCGGCGTGCCAGGTGGTCTCGGCCCAGCCCTCCACGAGCGCGAGCACCTGGTCCGGGTGCGCGTCGGTGGTGAGGTCGAGGTCGTCACCGAGCCGGCCGAGCAGCGCGTCACGCACCGACCCGCCCACCAGGTAGACCGCGTGCCCGGCCGCCGCGAAGCGCTCCCCAAGCTCCACGAGCACGGGCGAGCGCTGGACGAGCTCGCGCACGGCGTTGCTCTGGAGGTCGCTGAGGTCAGGCACGGGGCACAAGCGTACGGCGGGAGGCGCGGCGCAGGTCGGGGCGGGCC
>JBAVRG010000104.1:0-7922 GCA_049694795.1 Mycobacteriales bacterium | reverse complement strand
GTTCCTATGGTGTCACGTAGCCCTTCGCCTTCGCGACCCCGCCATGCCCGACGTCGTGGTCGCGGCGACTCGTCGGGAGGAGTCCGCCTCGCGGTTGGCCGGTGAACTGCGCTCGTGGGCTGCTCCGCTCGACCTAGCGCTCTTGCGAGAAGCGCCACCGAGAGCCTTGTGGATCGACGGCCCGCCGAACCGCTGAGAAGGGCCGCTACCCTTACCGGCGGCCGAGCGCCGTTCTTCACGCGGGGATGCCTCGCTGACGCCATTTTGCCCACCGAGGTTACCGAGCCCTGAGGACGCCGTACCGGGGTCAGGTCTGGGCGGAGCCGGTGAGCAGCGCGTCGAGCTCGCCCTCGACCTCGGTGGTCGCCACCAGGAGCAGCTCGTCGCCCGCCTCCAGCGCCCCCTCCGGCGATGGGACGATCACCCGGCCCTCGCGCAGGATCGCGACCAGGGCGCTGTCGGTCGGCCAGGTGATGCTGCCGACCATCTTGCCGACCAGGTGGGAGTCCGGCGCGAGGGTGAGCTCCACCAGGTTGGCCTGGCCCTGCCGGAAGGTGAGCAGCCGCACCAGGTCGCCGACGCTCACCGCCTCCTCGACCACCGCGGCGAGCAGGCGCGGGCTGGACACCGAGACGTCCACGCCCCACGACTCATTGAACAGCCACTCGTTCTTCGGGTGGTTGACGCGGGCCACGACCCGGTCGACGCCGAACTCGGTCTTGGCGAGCAGGCTGAGCACGAGGTTGACCTTGTCGTCGCCGGTCGCGGCGACGACGACGTCGCACTCCTGCAGCCGGGCCTGCACCAGGCTGTCGATCTCGCACGCGTCACCCAGCAGCCACTCCGCGTTGGGCACGGACGCGACCTTCATCGACCGCTGCTCGCGCTCCATGAGCAGCACGCTGTGACCGTTCCCGAGCAGCTCCAGGGCGATGGACCGACCGACGTTGCCTGCTCCTGCGATGGCGACCCGCATCAGTGCCCCCCTCCATCGGTGGGTCCGGTGGCGAAGACCCGCTCGACGTGCTCGCGGTCGTCCCAGCGCATCGTGACGTGCACCAGGTCGCCGTCCTGCACGACGGTGCCGCGCTCGGGCAGGATGCCCTCGCCGAAGCGGGTCAGGAGCGCCACCCGGGCCCGCGACTCCTCCTCGAGGGTGCTGACCTTGTGCCCCACCCAGGCGGGCGAGACCGCGATCTCGGCGAGCACGACGTTGCCGCTCGGGTCACGCCACTCGCTGAGCATGCCGCTGGGGAGCAGCCGCCGGATGACCTGGTCGGCGGTCCAACGCACCGTCGCCACCGTCGGGATGCCCAGCTTCTGGTAGACCTCGGCCCGCCGGGGGTCGTAGATGCGGGCCACGACGTTCTCGACGCCGAAGGTCTCGCGGGCCACCCGTGCCGCGATGATGTTGGAGTTGTCGCCGGAGCTGACCGCCGCGAACGCCTCTGCGCGCTCGATGCCGGCCTCCATCAGCGTGTCGCGGTCGAAGCCGATGCCGGTGACCCGCAGGCCGGAGAAGTCGGTGGAGAGCCGCCGGAAGGCCGAGGCGTCACGGTCGACGATGGCGACCGAGTGCCCTGCGCCCTCCAGGCTCTTGGCGAGCTGCGAGCCCACTCGGCCGCAGCCCATGATCACGACGTGCACTGGTGCCCTCCGCGCGTCCCGAACCGGTGCCGGGACCGCGCGAGACGCTACACGGGGGTCCGCCCGTAGGCTCTCGCCCGTGCCCGGGACCAACGACGTCGTCAAGCGGATCCTCCTCGGCAGGGCGCTCGCCAGCCACAAGCTGGGCGAGACGCTGCTGCCGAAGAAGATCGCGCTCCCGGTGTTCGCCAGCGACGCGCTCTCCTCGGTGGCCTACGCCACCCAGGAGATCCTCGTCGTGCTCGCGCTCGCGGGCACGGCCCACCTGCGGCTCACCTGGTACGCCGCCATCGCCGTGACGGTGGTGCTGACCGTCGTCGTGGCCGCCTACCGGCAGAACGTGCACGCCTACCCGTCCGGCGGTGGCGACTACGAGGTCGCGAACACCAACCTCGGGCCGTCCTTCGGGCTCATCGTGGCCTCGGCGCTGCTCGTCGACTACGTCCTCACCGTCGCGGTGTCGGCCTCGTCGGGCATCGCGAACCTGGGCTCGACGCCGGCGTTCTCCTTCATCTCGGGCCACGAGACGGCCGCGACGCTCGCGGTCGTCGCGATCATCGTCCTGCTCAACCTGCGGGGGATCCGCGAGAGCGGCACCGCGTTCGCCATCCCGACGTACGCGTTCATGGTCGCGATCATCGGCATGGTGGGCTACGGCCTGGTGCGCATCGTGCTGGGCCACGACATCGTGGCGAGCTCGTCGAAGTACCCGATCAAGCCGGAGCAGGGGTTCACCGGCCTGGCGACCGCAGGCATCGTGCTGCTGGGGGCGCGGGCGTTCGCGTCCGGCTGCACCGCGCTGACCGGCGTGGAGGCGATCAGCAACGGGGTGCCGGCCTTCAAGAAGCCCAAGAGCAAGAACGCCGCCTCGACCCTGACGGTCCTCGGCGTCCTCGCGGTGTCGATGTTCCTCGGCGTGACCTACTTCGCGATCCACGCGCAGGTGCACGTCACGGAGGCCAACCACCAGCTGATCGGCTGGCCGCAGGACAAGACCCAGCCGACGGTCATCGCGCAGATCGGCGCGGCCATCTTCGGCTCCACCAACAACCCGCTGTTCTACTTCGTGCAGCTCGTGACCGCGCTCATCCTGGTGCTCGCAGCCAACACCGCCTTCAACGGCTTCCCGGTGCTCGCGTCGATCCTCGCCCAGGACCGCTACCTGCCGCGCCAGCTCCACACCCGCGGCGACCGGCTGGTGTTCAGCAACGGCATCCTCATCTTGGCCGCCTTCGCGGGCACGCTGATCTACGCCTTCCACGCCAACCCCACCAAGCTCATCCAGCTCTACATCGTGGGCGTCTTCGTGTCCTTCACGCTGTCGCAGACCGGGATGGTGCGGCACTGGAACCGGGAGCTCCGGGAGGGCGACCCGACGGTGCGCCGGGTGCTGCACCGCAAGCGGGCCGTCAACTTCTTCGCCGGCATCACCACCGGGATCGTGCTGGTGGTGGTGCTGGTCTTCAAGTTCACGCACGGCGCCTGGATCGCCGTGGTCGCGATGACCGGGTTCTGGTTCCTCATGCGGGCGATCAACCGGCACTACGCCAGCGTGGCGCGCGAGCTGGAGCCGGAGGACGAGGCGGTGCCGCTGCCGTCCCGCAACCACGCCGTGGTGCTGGTGTCGAAGGTGCACAGCCCCACGCTGCGCGCCCTCGCCTACGCCAAGGCCACCCGGCCGCACGACCTCACGGCCCTCACCGTGTCGGTGGACCCCGGCGACACGCACGCGCTGCAGGCCGAGTGGGACAGGCGTGCCCTCGACATCCCGCTCACGGTCATCGACTCGCCCTACCGCGAGGTGACCCGGCCGGTCCTCGACTACGTCCGCAGGATCCGGCTCGACTCGCCGCGCGACGTGGTCACGGTCTTCATCCCCGAGTACGTCGTCGGGCACTGGTGGGAGCAGCTGCTGCACAACCAGAGCGCCCTGCGGCTCAAGACCAGGCTGCTGTTCCAGCCGGGTGTGATGGTCACCTCCGTGCCGTACCAGCTGGCCTCCTCCGACCGGCGCCAGGCCGAGGACGACTCGGTCGGCTTCCGCCGACCCGCGCCCCGGCTGTGATCCTCACCGTCGGGGCGGTCGCCGCCGGCGGGTCGTGCGTGGCGAGAGCCGACGACGGCCGGGTCGTCTTCGTCCGGCACGCGCTGCCGGGGGAGACCGTCCGGGTGGTGGTCACGTCGACCGGGTCGCGCTTCCTGCGGGCGGACGCGGTGGAGGTGCTGTCGGCCTCGCCGGACCGGGTGGAGCCGCCGTGCCCGTTCGCCGGGCCCGGTCGGTGCGGCGGCTGCGACTGGCAGCACGCCTCCGCCTCGGCGCAGCTGGCCCTGAAGCAGGCGGTCGTCGCCGAGCAGCTCAGCCGGCTGGCCCGGTTCAGCTGGGACGGCCCGGTCGTGCCGGTCGCACCCGCACTGGGCTGGCGCACCCGGGTGCAGTGGGCGGTGTCCGGCGCCGGCGAGCTGGGCCTGCACCGGCACCGCTCGCGTGAGCTCGAGCTCGTCGACCGGTGCCTGATCGGCGCACCGGGCTGCGACCTGCCGCCCGAGGGCTCGTGGACCCCCGCGACCGAGGTCGAGGCCTTCTGCATCGACGGCCAGCGGGTGCTCTCGGTGACCGGGCAGCCCTCGGCACCCGGTCCGGGTGGGCTGGTCGTCGACGGCCGGCCGGTGCGGCTCCCGCACGGCGTGCGCACCGCCGTGGGCGGCCGGTCCTTCGAGGTGGCCGGCGGTGGCTTCTGGCAGGTGCACGTCAACGCGCCGACCGTGCTGTGGGAGGCGGTCCGCGACGGCCTGGCTGCACGGCCCGGCGAGTCGGTGGTCGACCTGTACGCCGGCGCCGGGCTGTTCGCCGCGCTGCTCGGTGACGCGGTCGGTCCGTCGGGGGCGGTGCTCGCGGTCGAGGGCTCGGCCCGGGCGTGCGCCGATGCGGCCCGCAACACCTCCGACCAGCCGTGGGTGCGGGTCCGTACCGCCGCTGTCAGCGCGTCGCTGGTGCGCGGGCTGCGCCCGCCGGACCTGGTCGTGCTCGACCCACCGCGCGCCGGGGCTGGGCTCGAGGTCTCCGCCGCCCTCGCCGCCCTGCGCCCGCGGGCGCTGGCCTACGTCGCCTGCGACCCGGCCTCCTTCGCGCGCGACCTGCGTGTGTTCCGCGACGCCGGCTGGTCGGTGGGGTCGCTGCGGGCCTTCGACATCTACCCGCAGACCGAGCACGTCGAGCTGGTCACCGTCCTGCACCCACCCGCCTGAGCCTCCCGCCGTACCTGCCTCCTCTGGCCCCCTTTCGGCACTTCACTGAGCAGGCGTACGGCGAACCGGCGCCGGCCCCGCGTGCCACCGCGAGGGAAGGCGCCAGCGGCGCACACCTGCTCAGTGAAGTGGCGCGAGGTGGCGCGGGGTGACGTGGCGCGCGGTGGCGCGGCCGGTGAGGGCGGGGGTGACTCCGTGAGGCGCATCGCGGCCCTGTGGACAGGCGGCGGCGCGTTCTCGTCGCGTCGACCAGCATGCCCGGATGGTCGTGCCACCAGAGGCTTCACGGCAGCGCGGGGTCTTCAGCCTGCAGCAGGCCCGTGCGGCTGGGGTCGGGCAGCGGGCCCTGCGGCGAGCGCTCGCCGACGGGACGGTCGTGCAGGTGCGTCCGTGCGTGTTCGCCGCGTGGGACCTGTCGAGCGGGCGGGACGTCGTCGCCGTGCACCGCGCCCGCGTCCTCGCCGAGCAGCTCGGTCGGGGACCCGGGTGGTTCGCCGCCCGGCGCAGCGCCGCCCTGCTGATGGGTCTGCCGCTGATCGGACGACCGCCGCTGCGGCCCCAGCTCCTCCGTGACGCAGCGGGCACGCGAGGCCGCGGCACGGACCGGCACGCGCGGGTCGGGGCGCTCCCACCAGGGCAGCGGACGGTTGTGGACGGGGTCCCCGTGACCTCGCCTGCGCGGACGGTCATCGACATCGCGCGTGGCGAGTCGTTCAGGAACGCGGTGGTGGTGGCCGACGCTGCGCTGCGTCGCGGGGTCACGCGCGGCGACCTCGAGCAGGTGCTGGCAGGCATGCGCCGCTGGCCGGGGGCTGCCCGCGCCCGACGTGCGGTCGCCTTCGCCGACGGACGCGCCGAGAGCCCGGGGGAGTCGGTCACCAGGGTCGCCTGCCTGCTCGAGGGCCTGCCCGTCCCGGAACCTCAGGTCGAGGTGTGGCGCGACGGCCGCTTCGTCGCCCGCGTCGACCTGCTGGTCGAGGAGGGCCTGCTGCTGATCGAGTCGGACGGTGCCGTGAAGTTCACCGACCCGGGCGTCCTGCCGGCGCTGCTCGCACGGCACGAGGAGCTCCGTGACTGCGGGCTGGAGGTCCTGCGCACCGACTGGGACCAGACCTTCTCGCGCACCCAGCTGTTCGGCGACCGCGTGCGCGACCGCCTCAGGACGTCGTACGCGCGTCGGCTGGCTCCCGGCGTCGAGCTGCGCCGCACCGTGACGCGACCCGTGGGCCCGAGCCTCGCGACGCCCCGGTCGCCCGCGGCCTGACGCCCACTCGCCCGGCCCCGTGCCGGACCAAGGCGCACTTCACTGAGCAGCGGCGCACCTGGGCGGCAACGGCACGCTCACAGGAGCCCCCGGCCGCGCGGTTTGCTCAGTGAAGTCGAGAGGGGGAGGCGGGCGTCGTACAGGTCAGGCAGGGAGGAGGACCCGAAGCGCGCCCGGCTTGACCGTGACCGTGCACGGCAGGGTGGCGACGGGGTCGCCGTCGGCGAAGACCCGGAACGGCCGGTCTGCGTCGAGCACCACCGTGGTGGCGGTGCGCACCGCCACCGACGGCTCGTCGACGTGGGTGCCCTTGAACACCTTGGGCAGCGCCCTCAGGAAGCGCAACCGGGAGGTCGTCGAGGAGGTCACGACGTCGAGCAGCCCGTCGGTCACGGACGCCGAGGGGGCAAGGCGCATGCCGCCGCCGTACATCCCGCTGTTGGCCACAGCCACCGACCAGCCCTCGACGACGAGCGGACCGCCGTCGACGGTGCAGGTGAAGCGCGCCGGCCGCCACGACGCGACCGTGGCCAGCGAGCCGTACAGGTAGACCAGCTGCCCGAGCGGGATGCGGGTCCGCAGCACCCGCTCCTGGACGTCGCTGTCGAAGCCGATGGACGCGATCCCGATGAAGGCGACGTCCCCGGCGTACCCGAGGTCGACGGCGGTCTCCACCCCCGACCCGAGGACCGCGCAGGCCTTGACCGGGTCGAGCGGGATGCCGACCGAGCGGCAGAAGTCGTTGCCCCGGCCGCCCGGGACGACGCCCATCACGCCGCCGAGCGCGGCGACGCGGCCCGCGACCCGGCCCACGATGCCGTCGCCCCCCATGGCGACCACGACCCGGTCGTCCGCGACCGCCCCGGCCACCAGCTCGTCGGCGTGCGCCAGCGACCGGGTCGGCGTCACCACCACGTCGTACGGCGACAGCGCCGCCTCCACCGAGGGAAGCACCTTGGCAGCGCGGCCGCCGCCGGCCGACGGGTTGACCACGAGCTGCAGCCGCACGGTCAGTCCTCCGAGGGGAGAAGCTTGCCGGGGTTGAGCACCCCGGTCGGGTCGAGCACACCCTTGACCGCCCGCAGGACCTCGATCCCGAGCGGACCGACCTCGTCGGTCATCCAGGGCCGGTGGTCGGTGCCGACGGCGTGGTGGTGCGTGATGGTCGCACCTGTCGCCACGAGCGCGTCGGAGGCGGCGGTCTTCGCGCGCTGCCACTGCGCAGCCGGGTCCGGCGCCGCACCGGCCAGGACGGTGAAGTACAGCGACGCGCCCTGCGGGTACAGGTGCGACACGTGGCACATCACCACGCAGCGGCCGAGCGCTGCGCTGAGCGCAGTGCGGACCGCGTCGTAGGTGCGCTGCAGCCCCGACCAGGTCGCGGACGTCTCGAGGGTCTCGACGAGGAAGCCGGCGTCCATGAGGTCGTCGCGCAGGTAGGGACCGCTGTAGCGGCCGTGCTCCCACTTGTCGCCGGCGCCCGGCAGCGGGATGCCCCGCACGCGGGAGGCCTTGCGCCTGTTGGCGACGGAGGCCGCGGTGCCCTCCCAGCCGAGGACGAGCAGGCAGCGACCCCGCGCCAGTCGCTGGACCGCCCTCGGGGCGGACAGCCGCAGCGAGACGGCGGTCTCGTCGACGTCGGAGAGCCGCGCGACGTCGGGGGCCACGCCGCTCTGCTCGAGCCGTCGGAGCTGCTCGACGCCGGCCTCCCAGGAGCGCACCAGCCAGGCGTCGTACCGCTTCACCTCGGGCAGCGGGCGCACCC
>JBAVRG010000103.1:0-1799 GCA_049694795.1 Mycobacteriales bacterium | reverse complement strand
ACGTGCCGGTCGTCGTCGACGCCGGGCTCGGGGTGCCCTCCGACGCGGCCGAGGCGATGGAGGTCGGCGCCGACGCCGTACTGGTCAACACGGCCATCGCGGTCGCGCAGGACCCCGTGCTGATGGCACGGGCGTTCGCCCTCGCCACCGAGGCGGGCCGGCTCGGCTTCCTCGCCGGCCGCGGCGCGGTCCTCGACACGGCCGAGGCCAGCAGCCCGCTCACCGGGTTCCTGCAGTGATGCTGCCGTGAGCGCCCCCCGCGGCCGGTTCGCCCGCCACCTCGACGCGCTGCCGGCGCCGGTCGGGATGGACGTCGAGACCGCGCTGGCGCACCCCTCGCTGACGGCGCTGCCGACCCTGCTCAGCCCGGCGGCGACGCCGTACCTGGAGACGATGGCGCAGAAGGCGCGGGAGGTGACGCTCCAGCGGTTCGGCCGGGCGGTGCGGCTGTTCGCGCCGCTGTACGTGAGCAACGCGTGACTGTCCTCGTGCACCTACTGCGGGTTCAGCAAGGGCCTCGAGGTCGCACGCCGCACCCTCACCGTGGAGCAGGTGGTCGAGGAGGCGAGAGCCCTTGTGGACCAGGGGTTCCGGCACCTGCTGCTGGTGAGCGGTGAGCACCGCGTCGAGGTGAGCCAGGACTACCTGGTGGCGTGCATCGAGGCGCTGCGGCCGTTCGTGCCCTCGCTGTCGATCGAGACCCAGACCTGGTCCGACGACACCTACGCCCGCCTGGTCGACGCCGGGCTCGAGGGTGCCGTGCACTACCAGGAGACCTACGACCGCGGCCGCTACGCCGAGGTGCACGTGGCGGGCTGGAAGCGCGACTACGACCGGCGGCTGTCGTCCACCGAGCGCGCGGCCGAGTCGGGCGTGCGGCGGCTCGGCATCGGCGCGCTGCTGGGGCTCGCCGCCGACTGGCGGTCCGACGTGCGGGCCGTCGCCGAGCACGCGGTGTGGCTGCAGCGGCACTACTGGCGCACCGAGGTGACGGTGTCGCTGCCTCGGATCAAGCCGAGCGCGAGCGGGTTCCAGCCACTGGTGCCGGTGACCGACGCCGAGTACGTCCAGGCGATGGCTGCGCTCCGGCTCGTCGCCCCGGAGGTCGGCATCGTGCTGTCGACCCGCGAGCCGGCGGTGCTGCGCGACGGTCTGGTGCGGATCGCGGTGACGACGATGAGCGCCGGCAGCTCGACCGAGCCGGGTGGCTACCTGCACCCGGGGGAGGCGCAGGAGCAGTTCGCCGTCAGCGACGAGCGGTCCCCGGCGCAGGTCGCGGCGATGCTCGAGGCCGCAGGCTACGAGCCGGTGTGGAAGGACGCGTTCGCCCTCAAGGGCTGAGGTCAGGTCGGGGGGATGGGTCTCACTCTCTCGAGCGGGCAGCCTGAGCTGCCGACGCAGGGCCTTGGGCCGTTTGTGAGGCGAGATGGCACCTCTTCGCGGTTCGCCCCCCCTTTGGCCACGATCTACCGCTCCGGGGATTCAGGGACGGCGGGTCGGACACCACGAGGGGTAGATCGTCTGCGCCTCAGGCGTGATCTACCGCTCAGGGGGCAGGGGACGGCGGGTCGGACGCCACGAGGGGTAGATCGGCGATGGGGCCGGGAACTGCTGGCCCGAGGACGGGGTCATGACGTGAGCGGCAAGGTGGTCGTGAACCGGGCGATGTCACTGGACGGCTTCATCGCCGCTCCCGGCCATGCCATGGACTGGGGTGGTGGCCGCGCCCTCGCTGACTTCGTGGCGCCGGAGGACTTCGCGCAGATCGCGGCGGCAACCGGCGCCATGCTCGTCGGCCG
>JBAVRG010000102.1:0-7444 GCA_049694795.1 Mycobacteriales bacterium | reverse complement strand
GTCTCGACCCGGTCGCGGCCGGCCTCCTTCGCGGCGTACAGCGCGGCGTCCGCGACAGCGAGCGCGGCCGCAGCTCCGCCGGCACCCACCGGGGCGACGCCCGCCGAGAAGGTCACCGGGTGCGGCGCTATGCGCTGCCACGCGACCTGCAGCCGCTGCACGGCCCGAGCCGCCGCGTCCGGTGGCATCCCGGGGAAGACCCCGATGAACTCCTCGCCGCCGAGCCGGCCGTAGCGGTCCTCCGCGCGACCGTGCTCACGCAGCAGCCGCCCCAGCGCGGCCAGTACGGCGTCGCCCGCCGCGTGACCGTGGCGGTCGTTGAGCTCCTTGAAGTGGTCGAGGTCGATGACCACCACGGAGTCGCCCTCGCCGACGCGGTGCAGGACCCGGTTGCTGCCCCGCCTGTTGAGAAGCCCTGTCAGCCAGTCGATCTCGACCTGCTGCGCCAGCCGGCTGTCGTGACCGAGGTGCGCGAGCGCCACCCGTGCGTCCTCCAGGAGGGCCGGCAGCACCTGCTCCATCCTGGACCGCGCGCGGCTGCCGGCCGGCGCGACCGGGAGCACGGGGTCACCGACCCCGCAGGACAGGTCCAGAGGGAGCGCATCCGCACCGGCGGCCGCCGCGGGCGCCGTCGTCCCGCCGAGCTGGTGAACCACGTCGACCAGCACCGACGGCACCTCACCTGGGGCACCGGCCCGCATCAGCCGCCCGACCGCCCGGAAGGAGATCAGCAGCGACCGACGATCGGCCTCCTCCACCCTGATCACCGGCCGAGGCTCCCTCTCGTCAGCTCCTCCTGGGACGCCTCGGGCCAAGGACCCTGGCGCCTGTGCGGGTGTCGCCGTCGTCCGCCAGTACGAGCGCGGCGTCGTCGTCCGCGCTGCGCCTGATGATCCCGTCCGTGGACGTGATGCACAAGGCGAGCCCGCGGGCCGTCAGGCTGCCCCGCCCGGGGCAGCAGGTCACCTGGTGCGCTAAGCAGCTACGAGCCGCAGCAGGTTGGGACGGCTGGCGATCAGCCGGGCTCCCTGGGCGTAGGCCATCGGGTAGACGTCGACGGCCCGGGCCTTGTCGAACAGGTGCAGCGGTGTGGAGGCCAGCCCCGCGATGGCGGTGTCGGGACGGATCAGGTGGGCACGGCCGCCGGTCCGGCGCTCCCAGCGCCGCATCTCCTCGGCGAGCAGCAGCTCCATCGCCCGGCCACCCGGGCCGAACATCGGCCCGGCGATGGGCGCGACGACGAGCAGGTGGTCAGCGGCCGGAGCGAGGTTGGCCGAGGCCATCGAGCGCACCCCGCCGTCGACGTACAGGTGCCGCCCGACCCTTGCCGGCGCGAACAGACCGGGCACCGCCGAGGACGCCGCCACCAGGTCCGCCAAGGGGAGCCGCCCGCCGTCGAGCAGCCGCCGCCGCAGGGTGGGCAGCCGCACCGCGCTCGCGCGCACCCGGCCGTCCTGGACGGTCCCGAACAGGTCACGGGCCACACCTCGCAGCCAGCCCGGGCGCAGGTTCGGCACCCGGACCGGGGCCTGGTCCCGCAGCTCCTCGAAGCCCACCCCGGTCGCGAGGCAGGAGGCCACCCACGAACCCGCCGACGTGCCGATCGCGTCGCAGCTCTCCAGCGGCACCCCCGCGTCGCGCAGCGCGTGCGTCACCCCCAACCCGTAGGCGATCCCGAACGGGCCGCCACCGCCGTACACGGCTGTGACGGGCGCACGCTCGGGCGTGATCCTGAGGAAGGGGCGGGTCCCAGGGGCAGCGGGGATGGTCATGCCGGGCCTATCGGCGGCATCCGCGAAAAGCCTGACCACCTGATCGGGTCACGCTCAGCAGCGCGGGACGGGAGCGCTGAAGCTCGTCGCGCTCCGCGTCGCGACGTAGTGGTCGCTCACCCAGCGCCCGTCGTCGAGGCGGTCCCAGACGCTCGTGGTGCCCACGCGCGAGCCCGCCCGCTGGCAGACCACCCACGCGAGCGCGCCACCTGGCAGCGTGCCGACGGCCGGGTAGCCCGCGCCGGGTCCGGTCCGCTCGCTGAGCCCGTCCGGCGCCGTCACCTGGGCCGGGTAGGCGCACCGCGCCAGCGGCGCGCTGTAGGTGGTCTTGGAGGTCGTGCTGACGTAGTAGTCGGTGACGTAGCTGCCGTCGGTCAGCTTGTCCCAGACGACCGTCGTGCCCACCTTCGACCCGGTCGTCTGGCAGACCAGGCGCACCGTGGCACCGGGCGGGTAGCGGTGCACGACGGACGAGCCGGTCGAGGGGCCGGTGCGCGCGTTCAGGGCGGTGCTGCTCGTGACGCGGTAGGCGAACGCGAGGCTGGCCACGGGGGCGGCGACGCGGTCGCTGTCAATCGTGAGCGTCACCCCGCCGTACGACTCCGCGTGATCGCCGCGGAACTGCTTGGCCCGCTGGTACACCGCCCACTGGCTGTCCGGGATGCCGGCCCAGCCCATGAGGGCCGGGTTGCCGTCCCAACGAGCCACCCACAGCACGTCGGGCCGCGCGTACGCCGTGGACGTGTACGCGGCCGAGAGGTCCTTGGCGCCGGAGGCGAGGTTCGCGTAGACGCCGGCGACGTCGCCGCGGCGGTGCAGCTCCTTCGTCCACCCGGAGACGAACCTCAGCACGGCAGCGCGGCAGGCCACGTCTGTGGTCGCGTAGTTCTCCACGTCGAGGAAGTAGCCGGTCCCGGGCAGCATGCCCAGCGCCGTGCCGTGGGCCACCGCGTCGGCAGCCGCCGCGGTCCCCTGGCTGGTCGCGCCGGCCGCGGTGATCTTCTGGTCACGCGGGCGGGCGCCACACCACGGCTGCAGGCCCTTGTAGACCGGCAGCAGCCGCCACCCTGCTCGCGACACCGCACTGACCCAGCTCGCGGTGAGCTGGGGCTGCGCGCAGGTGCGGTTGACCCCTCCGACATAGACCGCCACTGCCCGGTACGGCGACGCGCGCCAGGCCGTGAGGGCAGCGACCGTCGGTGCCGTGCAGGTGTCGAACGCCGGGCCGACGTAGCGGGTGGCCGTTGCGCCGGCCGGGTAGCCGACGGTCGTCGCCGGCTCCGCCGACGCGGAGGGAACGAGCAGCGCCCCTGCGGCGAGGACCGCGGCCACGAGCACGCTCCGACGCACCATCCCCCACCCCCCGATGCCCCGACAGTGCACCCGGGCCGCGACGCCGTACCAGAGTCGGTGGACCCTGACGCGCGGGTCGCATCACCCGAACCGCGCACCCCCTTCGCTAGGTTGCGCCCACTCGGACCAAGGAGCGCACGATGAGCATGCAGCCCGATCAGATCGCCTCGGCGCGCCTCGCCGAGGTCGGCAAGGTCTGGACGAGCGACCTGTCGGTGAGCGAGTTCGCCCTGCTCGGGGCAGCCGGCTTCGAACCGCTCGAGTTCGTCATGGGCAGCTCGGTGTTCCACATCGGCTGGCAGAACCAGAACCTGCGGCAGAGCACCGAGCTGCAGGTGCTCACGCAGGCGATGTACACCGCTCGCTACAACGCGATGTCGCGGATGCTGGCCGAGGCCGCCCAGGTGCAGGCAGACGGCGTGGTCGGGGTGCGCCTGAGCTTCCGGCCGCACGGCCTGTCGCCGGAGCACATCGAGTTCGTGGCAGTCGGCACGTCGGTGCGCCACAGCCAGCGCCCCGGCACGTTCCGCCGGCCGGACGGTGCGCCCTTCAGCAGCCACCTGTCGGTGCAGGACTTCTACACCCTGCTCGGCACCGGGCACGTGCCGGTGGAGTTCGTGATGGGCATGTGCGTCTGGCACATCGGGGCGCAGGGCTTCCTGCAGACGCTGCGCCAGGTCGGGCAGAACGTCGAGATGCCGCAGTGGACGCAGGGCTACTACGACGCCCGCGAGCTCGCGCTGTCCCGCATGCAGGCGGAGGCCGAGCGCGTCCAGGCCACCGGTATCACCGGCGTGGAGTGGACCGCGCAGGAGTGGATGTGGGGCCCGCACACGCTCGAGTTCTTCACGTCCGGTACGGCGGTGCGCAAGGTGCAGGAGGGCCAGCAGGTCTCACCTGCCTACGTCCTCCCGCTCGGCGGATGACGGACTTCGTCGACCCGACCGACCCGGGAGCGGTCGAGCGCGTGCTGGCTGCGGGCCTCGCAGGGCTCGGACCGGAGGGGCTCGCGCAGCAGCTCACGAAGGTGCCGGGGCTGCTGGTGCGGCCGGGCCGACGCGCAGGCCTGCTGCGGGGCTCCGAGCTCGCGCAGGTCGAGGTGGGCGACCGCCGGCTGCAGCTCGGGCCGCGCGGGCAGTCGAGCCTGGAGCACGTCGTGGGAGGGGTACGGCTCGCCCGTGACGCCGTCGCACCAGCCGCGCTCCCCGGTGTGCTCGCGGCGCTGGTCGTCCGCGCCGTGGAGCAGAGCGGAGCGCGCGACCAGGTGTCCGTCCTGCTGACCTCGCTGCGCGACGCGCTCGCGGCCGGAGCCTGACAGCCGCGCCAGGCGTCAGTGGTCATCCGAAACGGATGATGTGAGCCCGGGCCTTCCCCTGCTGTCCTGGCGGGACTCAACGGATCTCCTCTCTGGCGAGGGGATCGACGAGGAGGTCGCCATGCAGCTCGTTCCCGATGCCATGCCTGTCCTGTCCGCAGGCAAGCACCGTTCCCCGCGCAGCGGTGGCTGCTTCATGGAGATCGGCAGCTTCCTCGCCGGCGAACGCTGGTCGGACCATCCGCGGTGCACCGACCCCGCACTCGCCGAGCTGGCGCGGTGCGTGAACGACGTCATGCCCGACAGCGAGCGCTCCCGGCTCGCGCCGATGATCCCCTCGGTGATCGGCACGGGCGAGCGCACTGCCGAGGAGCGCATCGAGCTCGCCGCCGGCATCGTCCGCAGCTGCGCCCTGGTCGCGCTCCCGGTGGTGACGCCGCTCAGCGCGCGACCGCTCGCCTGTGCGCTCATCACGGCCGAGTGCCTGCTGGGCGAGACCACCCCCGTCGCCACCGCGGCGCTGGCCACGAAGCCGGCGGCCCACGCCTTCGCGGTCACGTTCCTCGTCGACCACCCGCCGGAGTGGCGCAACACCCGCGCGTACCTGACGCGCTCGGCGCCGCACGCGCTGCGCTGCGCGGTGCGCGCCGTCCTGGAGGACCTCGGCCCGGGCGCCCCGGCCGTGCTGACCGGCATGCTCGCCGCCGCCGTCACCACGGCGCGCGCGGTCTGCGGTCTCGAGCCGGACACCCCCAGCGTGCCCGACCAGCGGTGGCGCGAGGCGTGCGCGCTCGTCAGCAGGAGCCGCTGACCTGCCGGCTCAGAACAGCAGCACCAGGCCCATCAGGAGGATGGCGAGCCAGACCGCCGCTGCCATCGGCAGCAGGCGCTCCTCAGGGATGCGCAGGTCGCCGTCGGGCTCACTGCGGGCGTGGTCGCGCAGCGGTACAGGTCTCATGACCCGCCCCTCCCCCGTCCTGAGTGAGTGACACCTGCCGCGCGAAGAGGTCGCCGTACCGGCACACTTGGCGCATCCCAGGCAGGAAGGCCCAGCATGACCCGACGGCGGCTGCAGGTGCTCACCCTCGCCACGGCGGTCGCCGTGGGCCTCGGGCTCGGCCTCGCGCCCGCCTCGGCGTCGACCGGCGACCTGGGTCACGACGTGTCGTACCCCAACTGCAGCAGCAGCTCCCCCGGCGGCTCCTTCCTCGTCGTCGGGGTGAACGGCGGGCAGCCCTTCGGCGCCAACCCCTGCCTGAGCACGGAGAGCTCCTGGGCCGCGACAACCGGCCGACCGCAGCTCTACGTGAACACCGCCAACCCCGGGGCGAGCCAGAGCACGCACTGGCCGAGCGCCGGCACCGGCTACTGCGTCAACGCGAGCAGCGACAACGACGCGGGCTGCTCGTACGAGTACGGGCGCAAGGCCGCGGCAGCGGCTGTCACGACGGCCAAGAGCGACGTGAGCTCCTTCGTCCCCCTGAGCGTCACCTGGTGGCTCGACGTCGAGGGCAGCCGCACCGCCGGTCAGCCTGGGAACTCCTGGGTCGGGAGCGGGAAGGTCAACGCCGCCACGCTGCAGGGCTTCGTCGACGGCCTCCGGAGTGCCGGCGTCCCGGAGGTCGGTGTCTACACCACGGCCTTCCAGTGGAACGACATCACCGAGGGCTACACGCGCTCGACCAGCAACAGCTACCGGACCGCGTGGCCGTTCCCCGCGCTGTTCCCCATCGAGGACGGGCCGGTCTGGATCGCAGGGACCAGCACGACGTACGACAACACGGTCTCGCAGTGCGCGGCCGCGACTGCTGTCACCGGCGGGGAGCTCCTGCTGTCGCAGTACGGCCCGACCTCAGGCATCGACGACGACTACCGCTGCCGGGAAGCTGACCACGTCGTCCCGACGGTCACCACGACCGCACCCGCCCGCGTCGTCACCACCGCGAGCACCGTCGGGGTCGCCTGGAACGGCGCCGACTCGGGCTCCGGGCTCGCGAGCTTCGACGTGCAGTACCGGCGGGCGGCCTACAACAGCGGCTTCACGGCCTGGACGAGGGTGGCGCAGCGCACCGCGGCCCGCAGCTTGACGTCGCAGAGCCCCTCGCGGGGCACGACCGCCTGCTGGTCGACCCGCAGCAGGGACGCCGCCGGCAACACCTCGGGGTGGTCCTACGCGCGCTGCACCTCGACACCGCTCGACGACCGGGACCTGAGCGCGAGCGCGGGCTGGGGCCGCTACACCGGCGCCCACGGCTACTTCCTCGGCAGCTTCACCAGCACCACCCGGTACGGCGCCACCCTCACCCGCACCGGGCTGAGGACCAGCCGGCTGAACCTGATCGCACTGCGCTGCAGCACCTGCGGGAAGGTGGCCGTCTACCTCAACGGCGCGGGGTTCACGACCGTCAACCTCCAGGCGAGCACGAGCTCGTTGGCGGTGATCCCGCTCCCCCGGTTCTCGCTGCGCAGCGCGACGGTCACCCTCAAGGTCGTGACGTCCGGCAGGACCGTGCGCATCGACGGGCTCGCGACCGGCCCGGTGTGACCTGAGCAGGTCGTCGCGGCGATCGCCGTCTCCTGCCCGGCAGCCGGATCGTCGCGCGCCCGTCACGTCCTGCCCACCCGGAGGTCACCTGGGCAGCGCACGGTGGGACCTGCCCGACCCTGGGCCCGACTGGAGGAGAGACCATGACCACCGCTGAGGTCGAGACGAGCGGCAAGCGCCGTCCTGCTGCTGCCCGCACCGAGCCGGCCACCGGCCTGACCGACGAGCTGCTCGAGGCCGGCTCCGCCCTTGCCGAGCGCGGCGTCCGGATCGTGCGGACGGCGGCCGACACCGGCCTGAAGGTGACCGACACCTTCGTGCTCGGCAGCCTCGAGGTGGCGCAGGAGTGGGCGACCGCCAGCCCGGTCGCGGCGCTCACGCTGCCGCCCGTGAAGGTCGCCCGCGACACCTGGACCACCACCCGGGACGGGTTGCGCGAGCTCGTCGCCGCGGTCTGAC
>JBAVRG010000101.1:0-4924 GCA_049694795.1 Mycobacteriales bacterium | reverse complement strand
GCGTGGCGCACCAGCGCGGGTGCGGCGGCCCGGCTGCCCGTGGCGCGCTGCACGAACCTCGCGCGCACGCTGACGTCGTACAAGGAGGCGGGGCTGTTCACCGTGGGGCTGGCCGCCTCCGGGTCGGTCTCGCTGGACGACCTCGAGGTGGCGACGGAGCCGCTGGTCGTGGTCGTGGGGTCCGAAGGTGAGGGGCTCGGCCGGCTCGTGCAGCAGACCTGCGACCTGACCGTGAGCATCCCGATGAGCGGGGGCACCGAGTCGCTCAACGCCGGCATCGCGGCGGCGGTCACCCTCGCGGAGGTCGCCCGCCGGCGCCGGGTGAACGGAGCCTGAAACCCTCCTGAAGCACTGCGGTCGGACAGGTCACAGCCGGGTGGCCGTCACCTGCTTGGCGCCCCGTCGTTGTGACCTGCAACACTGGAAAGATCCCGCACGGGATGTGACCATTCGTGAACGCCGGGTGATCGCTCCGGCGGCAGGGCTCCGCGGCACCACGAGCGCCGAGGCAGTGGAAGGGGGTGAACGTGCGCTCTCAGCGTGGTCGTGCAGGCGCGCCTTCCCTCACCGTCGTCCCGGACGTGAGCGCTGCCCCCGTGGAGTCGGACGAGGTCGCACCGGACCTCGCTGCGGAGATCGCCGCTGAGGTCGAGGCCGAGCTCGCCGCTTCCCTGGCCTCCGAGATCGCCGCCGCGGAGTCGCTGGTCGCCGAGCTCGACCGCGACCTGCACGGCGGGGTGGCCAAGAGCGACCGCTGGCGCAGCAGCGACGAGCGCAGCGACGACGAGCTGGTGCTCGCGGCCCGGCACGGCGACGACGCCGCGCTCGCCGAGCTGCTGACGAAGTACCGCGCGTTCGCCCGGGTGAAGGCCCGGTCGTACTTCCTGGTCGGTGCCGACCGCGAGGACATCGTCCAGGAGGGCATGATCGGCCTGTACAAGGCCATCCGCGACTTCAACCCCGACATGCAGAGCAGCTTCCGGGCCTTCGCCGAGCTGTGCGTGACGCGGCAGATCATCACCGCCATCAAGACGGCCACCCGGCAGAAGCACGGACCGCTCAACAACTACGTGAGCTTCAGCAGGCCGGTCGGCGGGGACGCGGACGGCGGCGACGGCGAACGGGTGCTCGGTGACGTCATCCCGACCACGGCGATCAGCGACCCGGCCGACCTGGTCATCTCCGCGGAGCGGATCAGGGCGCTGCAGGCGCACTTCGACGAGGTGCTGTCCGACCTCGAGACCGAGGTGCTGCGGCTCTACGTCGAGGGCAAGAGCTACCAGGAGATCGCCGAGCGCCTGCAGAGGCACGTGAAGTCGATCGACAACGCGCTGCAGCGGATCAAGCGCAAGCTCGAGGGGCACCTGAAAGCCCGCTCGATCGCCGACGCCGGCTGAACCTGCTCGAGGGGCCGACGGCCCACCCAGGGGGGGTTGGGCAGGCCGTCGGCGGTCCATCGAGCGCCCAGGCGCTGATGCCCCTGTTACCCGTCCCGACGCACCTCACACCCAGTGAGCGCAAGTTCTCTGTGCGTGATCGCCCGGTCGACGTCAGCGCTGCGGGCGGAGCGCCCAGCTGATCGTCATCCGGGAGGTCTCGGCCCCGCTGTCGTCGCGCATCGTCACCTCGACGGGGAACTGCACGGTCGCCCCGGTCTCCTCCAGCTCGGCGCGGACCTCGCCGGCCGGCCGGCCCAGGCGGGCCTCGGCGGTCACCGGTCCCTTGTTGAGTCGGCTGTAGGTGATCTGCGCGCTGGCAGCCAGCGGCGTCACGCGGGCGAGCAGGTCCTCGAAGGAGGCGATGACCACCGCCCCGGAGGCCGACTCCGCGAGGGTGAAGATCGCCCCGGCGTGCGGGCCCCCGACGTGGTTGTGGAACGCCGGGTCGTCGCCGAGCCGGAGCACCGCGCGCTCGGCGTCGAGCTCGAGGTACTCCAGCCCCAGCGTCCTGACGAACGGCACCGCCTGGGGCATGAGCTCGCGGATCGCGGCGTAGTCGGTCATGCCCGGATGTTACTCATCGGTAGCCCGCCGGCGTCAACGGCCGTCAGGCGGCCTCCGCGACCAGGACGGCCGCGGGCTCGACCGCGCGGGCGGGGGCGGGGAGGCGGCGGCTCATCGCCACGACGCCGACGGCGGACGTGACCTGGATCAGCGCGCCGACCAGGTAGGCCCGGCCCTCCCCGACGTGGGGCAGCAGCTCGAGGAAGACCGTGCCGTAGACCGCCACGCCCAGGGCGAGCGCCGACTGCTGCAGCGTCGAGAACAGCCCGGCGCCGGCACCGGCCGCGTGCGGGGGCACGTCGGCGAGCACCACGCCGATGAGCGGGCTCATCACCATCGCCTGACCGGTGCCGACGAGCAGCATCCCGGGCACCAGGGCCGCCGGTGAGAGCGTGGCACCGTCCGCCGCCACGGTGGTCGCGAGGACGAGCAGGCCGACCCCCTGCAGGACGCCGCCGGCGGTGATCACCGACCGGCCCCAGCGGGCGACCAGGCGGGCGGTCGACAACGACACCGCGAGGAAGGTGACGGCCATCGGGGTGAGGGCCGCGCCGGCCTTGAGCGGCGACCAGCCGAGCTCGACCTGGGTGAGCTCGGCGTAGACGAACATGAAGCCTCCGAAGCCGGTGAAGAAGGGCAGCGCGATCGCGAGGCCCCGCCGGATGCCGGGCAGTCGCAGCAGCGAGGGCGGCAGCAGCGGGACGCGGCCGGTGCTCTCCAGGCGTGCCTCCGCCCGCAGCAGCGCCCAGCCGAGCGGGACCGACGCCGCCAGCGAGACCCAGCCCCACAGCGGCCAGCCCTGCGAGCGGCCCTCGACGAGCGGCACCAGCAGCGCGAGCACCGTGGTGCCCAGCAACGCCGTGCCCACCAGGTCGGGGGCGGCCGGCCGGTCCGACCGGGTGTCGGGCAGGGCCCGCAGGGCGAGTGCGATCGCTGCCACGCCCACCGGGACGTTGAGCAGGAAGACCGGTCGCCAGCCGGTGCCGCCGAGGTCGGCGGAGACGATCAGCCCGCCGCCGAGCTGACCGAACACCGCTGCGAGCCCGCCCGTCGCCCCGAAGGCCGACAGCGCGCGGGCCCGCTCGGCACCGGCCGTCGTGGCCTGGAGCGTGGCGAGCACCTGCGGCACCATCGCTGCGGCCGACAGCCCCTGCAGCACCCGGGCGGCCACGAGCAGCCCGGCCGACGGGGCGAGCCCGCAGAGCGCGCTCGTCGCGGTGAAGGCCGCCATGCCGAGCACGAACAGGCGGCGGCGGCCGAAGGCGTCGCCGAGGCGCCCCCCGATGACCAGCCCCAAGGCATAGGCGACGGCGTACCCGGCGACGACGAGCTCCAGGGACGACGTCGAGGCCGACAGGTCGTGGCCGATGCCGGCGAGCGCGACGTTGACGACGAAGAAGTCCGTCATCGCGAGGAAGACGCCGGACAGCAGGACGACGAGCCCCAGCGTCGGCAGGGAGTCGTTCGGGGTGGAGCGCAGTGGCGAGGTCATGGGAAGCACCTTGCGCCGGCGTCCAGGGTGGTACCAGGAGCCTGCTCATCCTGGTACTGCCAGCACCTGGTACCGGGTCGGTCGGCGGTGCATCCTGGTAGCCATGACGCTCACCGCACCCCTTCTGGTCGCCACGCGGCCCGACCCGGACGGCGTCCGGCGGCAGGAGCTCGCCGCCTTCCTGCGCTCGCGCCGGGAGCGGCTGCAGCCGGAGGTCGTGGGGCTCGCGACGTACGGTCGTCGCCGCACGCCGGGACTGCGGCGCGAGGAAGTCGCGCAGCTCGCCGGGGTGGGGGTCACCTGGTACACCTGGCTCGAGCAGGGCCGCGACATCAACGTGTCCAGTCACGTGCTCGAGGCGCTGGCGCGGACCCTGAAGCTGGACCGGCACGAGCACGCGCACCTGATGGCGCTCGCCGGCGTGCCGGACCCCACCCCTCTGAAGACGTGCCCGACGGTCACCCCCGGGGTGCGGTCGGTGCTCGCCGCGCTCGACCCGGCACCGGCGGTGATCCACAACGCGCGCCGCGACCTGCTGGCGCACAACGAGGCCTACGCCCGCATCTGGCCCGAGCTCGCCGACGTTCCCGCGGAGGACCGCAACCTGCTGGTCCTGGTCTTCACCTATCCGGGGTGGCGCCGGTGCATGCCCGACTGGGACGACGCGGCACCCCGGCTGGTGGCGCAGTTCCGGGCCGCCATGGCCGAGCACGTCACCGAGCCGGCCTGGAAGGACCTGCTCAGGCGGCTCCGGGAGGAGTCCCCGGAGTTCGCGGCGTACTGGGAGCGGCACGAGGTCCTCGGCCCGGAGCCCGGGCACAAGCGGTTCGTGCACCCGGCGGTCGGCCTGCTCTGTCTCGACTTCACGCACCTGTGGCTCGACCAGCGGGTGGGCACCCGGATGACGGTCTACACGCCCGCCGACGACGACACCAAGGCGGCGCTGGACCGGCTCGCGCTCAGCTGAGCGCGGCGTCGACCTGCTCGAGGATCCGCGCCTTCGGGCGCGCCCCGGTGATGGTCGTGACGAGTTCCCCACCACGGAACAGCGCCATCGTCGGCAGCCCGAGCACCCGGTAGCGCAAGGTCAGCTCGGGGTTGGCGTCCGCGTCGACCTGCAGGACCCGCAGGTCGGGCCGCTCGGCGGCGATCTGGGTGAGGGCCGGCGTGACCATGCGGCACGGCCCGCACCAGTCGGCGGTGAAGTCGACGAGGACCGGCAGGTCGCTGGCCAGGACGTCGGCGCCGAACGCCTGCGTGTCGGTCGTGTGGAGGGTGGTTGCGAGGGTCATGCCGCTCCTTCGGGTCGGATCTCGGTGAGGACGTCGGTCGGTTCGGTGACGAGGGCGCCGCAGTCGCACACGAGGCGGGCGCGCACCTGCCCGCCGCAGCCGCGGTGCCGGTCGACGAGGGGGCGGCGCACCGGCGC
>JBAVRG010000100.1:0-2109 GCA_049694795.1 Mycobacteriales bacterium | reverse complement strand
CCGCGGGAAGCAGAAGGTGCACTTCTCCGCCTTGCCGGTGCGGTGGTTGAAGTAGACCTTCTTGTAGGGGCAGCCGGTGACGCACATCCGCCAGCCGCGGCACTTGTCCTGGTCGACCAGGACGATGCCGTCCTCGGACCGCTTGTAGATCGCGCCCGACGGGCAGGAGGCGGCGCACGCGGGGTTGAGGCAGTGCTCGCAGATCCGTGGCAGGTAGAACATGAAGGTCTGCTCGAAGTCGAGCTTCACCTTGTCACTGACCTTCTGCAGGACCGGGTCGTCCTTCGTCAGGTGCGGGCCGCCACCCAGGTCGTCGTCCCAGTTCGCCGACCACTGCACCTTCATGTCCCTGCCGCTGATCAGCGACTTCGGGCGCGCGACCGGGGTGTGCTGCTGGGCGGGCGCGCTGGTCAGCGTCTCGTAGTCGTAGGTCCAGGGCTCGTAGTAGTCGTCGATGCTCGGCATCAGCGGGTTGGAGAAGATGCTCAGCAGCTTCTTCAGGCGGCCGCCGGCCTTGAGGGTGAGGCGGCCGCGCTTGTTCAGCTCCCAGCCGCCCTGCCAGCGCTCCTGGTCCTGGTAGGTGCGCGGGTAGCCCTGGCCGGGCCGGGTCTCGACGTTGTTGAACCAGACGTACTCCACGCCGCTGCGGTTGGTCCACGCCTGCTTGCAGGTGACCGAGCAGGTGTGGCAGCCGATGCACTTGTCGAGGTTCATCACCATCGCCATCTGGGCCATGACCCTCATCAGTACGTCACCTCCTGCGACCGGCGGCGGATCCTGGTGACCTCGTCGCGCTGGTTGCCGGTGGGCCCGATGTAGTTGAACGCGTAGCTGATCTGGGCGTACCCGCCCGCGAGGTGCGTCGGCTTCATGAGCAGCCGGGTCAGCGAGTTGTGGATGCCCCCGCGCTTGCCGCTCGTCTCCGCGATCGGCACGTCGATGGTGCGCTCCTGCGCGTGGTACATGTACACGGTCCCCTCGGGCATCCGGTGGCTGACGACCGCACGCGCGACCACGACGCCGTTGCGGTTGACCGCCTCGACCCAGTCGTTGTCGCCGATGCCGACCTTGTCGGCGTCCTTGTCGCTCATCCAGATCGTCGGGCCCCCCCGCGACAGGCTGAGCATGAACAGGTTGTCCTGGTACTCCGAGTGGATCGACCACTTCGAGTGCGGCGTGAGGTAGCGCACCGTGACGCCCAGCTCGTCGATGCTGCCCAGCTGCGGCTCGGCGAACAGACCCTGCATGTCGAGCGGCGGCCGGTAGGTGTTGAGCTGCTCGCCGAACGCCGTCATCCAGTCGTGCTCGACGAAGAAGTGCTGCCGTCCGGTGAGGGTGTGCCAGGGCTTGGAGCGCTCGACGTTGATGACGAACGGCGAGTAGCGCCGGCCGCCGTGCTCGGAGCCTGACCACTCAGGGGAGGTGATGACCGGGGTCGGGCGGGCCTGGGTGTCGGCGAAAATGATCTGCTTGCCCTCGTGCTCCGCGGCCAGGTCGGCCAGCTGCGTACCGGTGCGCTTCTCCAGGGTGCGGAAGCCCTGCACCGACAGGTGCCCGTTGGTGGTCGCGGCCAGCGCCAGGATCGCCTCGCACATGTGCACGTCGCGGTCCAGCCGGGGACGGCCGTCAGCGACTCCGCCCCGGACCGTGCCGTTCTTCGCCTTCAGGTAGGCGACCGGCTGGGCCAGGTCGTAGGTCACGCCCTTGGTCGTCGCGCCGAGGCTGTCGGCGAGCGGCCCGAGCGCACCCATCTTCGCGGCGATCTGGGTGTAGTCGCGCTCCACGAGCACCAGCTTCGGGAAGTTCACCCCGGGCACCGGCGTGCTCCCGTCGGCCCGCCAGTCACGCACCACGCCGGACGGCAGCGCCATCTCGTCCGGGGTGTCGTGCGCCAGCGGTGCGGCCACCAGGTCGGTGCGGGTGCCCAGGTGCTTCTCCGCCTGCCTGCTGACCTCCTGCGCCAGCGTCATGAAGATGTCGAAGTCGGTGCGGGTCTGCCACGGCGGCGAGATCGCCGGGCTGAACGCGTGCACGAACGGGTGCATGTCGGTGCTCGACAGGTCGTGCTTCTCGTACCAGGTCGCGGCCGGCAGCACGACGTCGGCGAAC
>JBAVRG010000099.1:0-2826 GCA_049694795.1 Mycobacteriales bacterium | reverse complement strand
GCCTCGACGCGCAGCACCTCGGCGGCCCGCAGCAGACCGGCGGTCAGCGGCGTGCGGCCACCCGTCGGCAGCTCGGTGAGGCGCTGCGCCGCCGCGTCGACGCTGGAGGTCGGGGGCAGCAGCAGGTCGGCCCCGGTCCCGCGGAAGCTGACCAGCGCGACCTTGTCACGGCGCTGGTAGGCGTCGGTGAGCAGGCTCAGGACGGCGCCCTTCACCGCGCTCATGCGCTGTCGCGCGGCCATCGAGCCGCTGCCGTCGACGACGAACAGCACCAGGTTGCCCTCGCGCCCTTCACGGACGGCCTCGCGCAGGTCGCGCGCGCGCAGCTGCACGCCCGCCCCCTCGCGGCCGCGCGCGACCTGGTGCGGTGCAGCGGCCCGCAGCGTCGCGGTCAGGTGCAGGCCGGCCAGCCGGCCGGTGGGGGTGCGGGAGCCGGTGAGCCGCCCTGACCCGCCCTCGGACCGGCTGCGCCGTCCGGTCGCGCCGCCCTGCTTGTTGACGCCCGGCACCTGCAGCTGCACCGCCCGGAACGTCTCCCCCACCCTGTGCGTCCGCTCGGGTGCCGCGGCAGGGGGGCCCACGTGAGCGGACGCGCCGGAGGGCTCCGGATCCCCTTGCGTCTGCTCGGCCGGAGCGTCGGCGTCGTCCGCCCGAGCGGGGGGCGGCGGGGAGCCACCGGGGCCGTCGTCGTGCGGGTCGTCCTCGGGCGCGACGCTGTCGAGCGCGTCGGACAGCTGCTGCTCGTCGAGGCCGGGGGCCTCGAAGGGCGTACGGCGTCGCCGGTGCGGCAGGGCCAGCCGGGCGGCCGTGCGCACGTCCTCGGTCGTGACCTCGGTGCGCCCGGCCCAGGCGGCCAGCGCGACCGCAGCCTTGGCGGTGACGAGGTCGGCCCGCAGCCCGTCCACGTCGAACGCCGCGCACACGGTGGTGATCTCGCGCAGCGCCCGGTCGCCGAGGACCACCGACGGCAGCAGCGCTCGCGCGGTCGCGATCCGGTCGGCCAGCGCCGCGTCCTCGGCCGCCCAGGAGGCCGCGAAGCCGGTCGGGTCGGCCTCGTACGCCAGCCGCCGGCGCACCACCTCGGCCCGCTCGGCCGGGTCACGGGTGGCCGCCACCTCGACGGTGAGCCCGAACCGGTCGAGCAGCTGCGGGCGCAGCTCGCCCTCCTCGGGGTTCATCGTGCCGACGAGCAGGAAGCGCGCGGCGTGCCGCACCGACACGCCCTCGCGCTCGACGTAGGAGGTGCCGAGGGCGGCGGCGTCGAGCAGCAGGTCGACCAGGTGGTCGTGCAGCAGGTTGACCTCGTCGACGTACAGCACCCCGCGGTGGGCCGCCGCCAGCAGCCCCGGCTCGTAGGCGGAGACCCCCGTCGTGAGGGCCCGCTCGAGGTCGAGGGAGCCGACCAGCCGGTCCTCCGAGGCCCCGACGGGCAGCTCGACGAGCCGGGCCGGGCGGCCGGCCGCCGTACCGTGCGAAGCGGTGTCCGGGCAGCCCGGGTCGGGAGCGGCGGGGTCGCACGAGAAGCGGCAGCCGGACAGGACCTCGACCGGGGGCAGCAGCGCGGCGAGGGCGCGCACGATGGTGGACTTCGCCGTCCCCTTCTCGCCGCGCACGAGGACGCCGCCGACCGCGGGGGAGACCGCGTTGACGACGAGGGCGAGCCGCAGGTCGTCGAGGCCGACGACAGCGCTGAAGGGGTACACGAGGGGCCTTCCTCAGGGTCCGCGCCCTGGTGGCTGGATCGACGGGGGCAGTGTCTGGCTCACACGGCCGGGCCGTGCTCACAGTGGCGGGACCGCGCCGGCTCTCCGGCTTCCTCCCCGACCGTCGCTTGCGCGCCAGACTCTACCGGCCTAGGTGAACACCACCGTGCGGGCGCCGTTGCGCAGCACCCGGTGCTCGAGGTGCCAGCGGACCGCGCGGGCCAGGCAGACCGTCTCGAGGTCGGCGCCGAGCGCCGCGAGCTGCTCCGGGGTGTGTGCGTGCGTCACCCGCGTCACCTCCTGCTCGATGATCGGGCCCTCGTCGAGGTCGGCCGTGACGTAGTGCGCGGTCGCCCCGATGAGCTTCACGCCGCGCTCGTGCGCCTGGTGGTAGGGGCGGGCGCCCTTGAAGCTGGGCAGGAAGCTGTGGTGGATGTTGATGGTGTCCGGCAGGGCGGTGACCAGGTCGTCGGACAGGATCTGCATGTAGCGGGCGAGCACGACGAGGTCGACGCCCTGAGCGAGCTCGAGCAGCCGGGCCTCGTCCTTGCTCGCGACCAGGTGGAACGGCAGGCCGTAGCCCTCCACGAGGCCGCGGAAGTCCTCGTGGTTGGAGACCACGCCGACCACCTCCGCGGGCAGCGCGCCGGTGCTCTGCCGGTAGAGCAGGTCGTGCAGGCAGTGCCCCTGCTTGCTCACGAGCACCAGCACCCGCTCCCGGACCGCCAGGTCGTGCAGCGCCCAGTCCATCCCGAACTGCTCGGCGAGCGGCGGCAGCCCGGCCCGCAGCTGCTCGGTGCCTGTGACGTGCACCCGCATGAAGAACCGGCCGGTGTCGGGGTCGCCGTACTCCTGGCTGTCCACGATGTTCGCCCCGTGCTCGGCGAGCAGCCCGGTGACGGCGTGCACGACGCCGACGCGGTCCGGGCAGCTGAGGGTCAGGACGAGATCCACGCCGACACGGTACGGCGGTGGGCGCGCGCCGCCGGAGGACCTCCCCCGCCCGTGCCACGCTGGGGCGTGCTCCTCTCCCGGCCGGCTGCCGCTGTCGTGACCGCCCTGCTGGCGGCGGCGTGCACCTCGACGACGGTCCCGCACGCCGCGCCGAGCACGCCCGTGCCGG
>JBAVRG010000098.1:0-4733 GCA_049694795.1 Mycobacteriales bacterium | reverse complement strand
GGTGAGCGCCGTCAGGGCGCCCTCGAGCCAGGCGGGCACCTCGCTGCGCGGCAGCACGGCGTCGACCAGGCCGGCGGCGTGGGCGCTGTCCGCGGTGTGGCTGTCGGGGCCGGGCAGCTCGCCGAGGAACGCCTCCACGACGCGCGGACCGGCGAAGCCGACCGTCGCGCCGGTGACGGCGACCCGCAGGTCGGCGGAGGAGACGATGCTGATCCAGACGCCGCCGGTGGTGGGCGCGTCGGCGACCGACAGGTGCGGCAGGCCGGCGGCGGCCAGCCCCTTGAGCGCCAGGTGGGCGCGCGGGATGCCGACGAGGGCGGCCATCCCCTCCTGCAGACGGGTGCCGCCGGAGCGGACCAGGGTGACCAGGGGGACCCGTTCGCGGACGGCGTGCTCGACCGCCTTGCCGAAGACCGTGGCGTCGTCCTCGCCGAAGCTGCCGCCCTGCACCGAGAAGTCCCAGACCACCGCGACGGGACCCGGGCGCCCGGGTGCGCCCCGGAGCCGGTAGGCGCGGACGCAGGGCTCCGGGTGGTAGCCCGGCCACCGTCCGGGGTCGCGGCGCGCGAGGCGCACGTCGAGCAGGGTGGCTCCCGCGAGCAGGGGCTGGCGCCAGTCGTCCGTCACGGCCGCGTACTCTCCCATCGCAGGTTTCCGTGCTCTTGAGGAGGACCCCCGTGAGCGGTCGCGTCCGCGTCGTCGTCGCCAAGCCCGGGCTCGACGGTCACGACCGTGGCGCCAAGGTCGTCGCCCGTGCGCTGCGCGACGCCGGCATGGAGGTCATCTACACGGGGCTGCACCAGACGCCCGAGCAGATCGTCGAGACCACCATCCAGGAGGACGCCGACTGCGTCGGCCTGTCCATCCTGTCCGGCGCGCACCTGACGCTCATGCCGCGCGTCGTCGAGCTGCTGCGCGAGCGAGGCGCCGACGACGTCGTCGTCTTCGGCGGCGGGATCATCCCGGAGGACGACATCCCGGTGCTCGAGAAGGCCGGCGTCACGAAGATCTTCACCGCGGGCGCCTCCCCGACGGCCATCGTCGAGTGGGTCCGGGCGAACGTCGGCGTGACCGCCTGATCAGGCCGCTGGGAACGCGCGGCGGTCGATCGGGCCGGGCAGGGTCAGGGTCGTGGGGGCGGCGGCGGACGTCGACACCGTGAGCACCTGCGCCCCGGTGTTGCCCTTGTAGGCGGCGTCCGACAGCGAGACGACCAGCTGCAGGACGTGGCCCTTCGCGAACCGGTGCACGACGCCGGGCAGGGTGACCTGGACCGGCTTGCTCAGGTCGGCGACGCGGATCGGCGAGATGACCCGGTGCGCCAGCGTGATGGTGCCGTCGGGTGCGACGTCGTAGAGCTTCACGAACGCCACCAGCATGCCGCCCGGGCCGGCCACCGAGCTGGCGGTGGGGGAGGACAGGTGCAGGGTGGCGGTCGGCATCCCGATGACGTCGACGTCCTCGCGCAGCGGACCGGTCGACAGCGCGGTGGTGGTGCCGGCGCCGTCACGGACCGGCTGGCTCTGGTCGAGGGCCGAGGTCTCGGTGTAGCTCAGCGGCGCGCCGCCGGCGGGCACGGCGATGGTCGCGCTGCCGGCCTTCAGCCCGGTGCGGCTGGTCACCAGGCTCGCGCCGGAGCCGTAGAGGGTGGTGCTGCCGGGCAGCGGGTACGACGGCGCGCTCGCGAATGCGGGGGCGGCGTCGCCGTGGTCCATCCAGTCGCGGTAGTAGCTGAAGTCGAGGGCGGGCGCCGGCCCGGTGCCCTTGAGGTAGTGGTCGAACCAGGCCGTGATGACGCGGCCCTCGTAGTTGCTGTCGGGCGCGGACAGGTCGAACTCGCCGGGCAGCGCCCCGTGGCTGTGGCCCCACTGCTGCCAGATCATCTTGACCGGCACCTTGCGGGCCTTGAGCGCGGTGTAGGTGGCCACCGCCTCGTGCAGGTTGAACAGGGTGTCGGCCTGGCCCTGGCCCAGCAGCGTCGGGATGGTGATCTTGTCCAGGTAGGACGCGACCGACGCGTTGCGCGCGAGGTCGAGCGTGGCCTGGTCGGGGTAGCCGGCGGCGTCCATGAACGCCTTGGAGGCGCAGACCTGGTCGGCGAAGTTGTTGCACGGGGCGAGCCGGGTCGGGTCCTGGGTGGCGGCCGCGCCCTGGAGGCCGTCGGCGAACCCGAGGCTGAAGAACAGCGTCGTCCAGTCGAGCTTCTCGGTGCCCGGCGTGCTGTAGGTCGCGCTGGTGGGCGTCACCGAGGTGTTGTTGGGGGCCAGCGAGTACGCCAGGTCGTTCCAGGTGATCAGCGGGACGAGCGTGTCCAGCCGCGGGTCGGAGCCCGCGACCGCGAACTGGATCTGGCCGCCGTAGGAGCCGCCGACCATGCCGACCCGGACGTCACCGGCGTGCCGCCTGCCGTCGTGGGCGACCTTGTCCTTGAGCACGTAGTCCACGGTGGTGCCGTCATCGGCCTTCTTCAGCCCGCCGAGGAAGTCGATCAGCTGGCTGCCCGCGGCGCCGTCGTGCTGGCGGTCGTCGAGGGTGATCTTGCAGCCGGATCCGCGCCGGCCGGACTGCAGGTCCGAGCCGAAGCCCAGCCCCGAGTAGGACAGGACGACGTAGCCCTTCGTCGCGTACGCCGCTCCCAGGCCCGCCTGGTCGGCCTTGCTGCCGCCGAAGCCGTTGGTCGCGAGGATCGCGGGCGCCGGGTGCGCCCGGTCGACGCCGGCCGGCGTGTAGAGGTCGGCGTCGACGACGCACGTCTGCGGGCCGCCCAGCGCGGACTCCGAGGCCACCGTCGTGGTGATCGTCAGGGCCTTCACGGTGTACGCGGGGGTCGCGGCGTGCGACACCACGGTCAGCAGCGGCGCGCTCACGAGCAGCGCGAGGGCGAGGGCAGGGCGTCGGCTCACTGGGGTCTCCGGCGTCGGGAAGCGTTGCAGCGGTGTTGTCGTGCTGTTGTTCGCCCTCAACGACCGGTCACCTGCCGAGGATGTGACCTGCGTCCGTGCCGTGGGTCACACACCTGACCCGGTACGGCGTCGGCGCAGCAGCAGGCCGGCTGCCAGCAGCCCGACAGCGGTCACCGGCAGCAGCTCCGGGGCGCCCGTGGCGGCGAGGCTGCCGCCCGCCGCTGCAGTCCGCGGTCGGGTGGCTGCCGGCCGGGCGGTGGGGGCGGCCGGCGCCGCGACGGCGTTGACCGTGAGGGTGCTGCCCGGGCCGGTCGTCACCGTGATCACGTCGGGTGCCTTGGCGTTGTAGGAGGTGGCGTCGGTCGCCGCCAGGGTGAGCCGCAGGCGGTGGCCCGCTGCGAAGCGGTGCGCGAAGCCGAGCAGCTTGAGCTCGACCGGGGCGCCCAGGGCTGCGGTCGGGATGCGCGCCGGGGCGACCAGCCGGTGCAGCAGCTGCGCGCTGCCGTCGGGCGCCACGTCGTAGACCTTGCCGAACAGCACCAGGTCGGTGGGGGCGACGTGCGCGAGCCGGACGCGCAGGGTGGGGACGCCGACGGAGTCGACCGCAGTGGGGAAGGGCGCGGTCGTGAAGTCGGCGTGCTGCCCGGGGATCTCGGTGGGCGGCAGCGGCACCTGCGGGCTGCTCGCCGGGCCGGTGAAGTTCGAGGTCTCGGTGTAGGCGGCGGGCTGGCCACCGGGCGGGTTCACCAGCTGGGCCGAGCCGGGGACCGCGCCCCGCAGCACGAGGTCGCCGGTGCCGGAGAGCGTCCAGGTCCGGGTGCCCGGCAGGGGGAACGCGGCCGCGGCGCCGTACTGGTCGGTGGCACCGCTGCCCCGGTAGGGAACCCAGTCGCGGTACCAGGAGAAGCCGGGGCTGCGGTCCGGCTCGCCCTTGAGCCAGTGGTCGAGGAAGGCGAGGGTGCGCAGCGACAGGTAGCAGTCGTCGAGGCCGCGGTAGTCGGCGCCGCCGGTGCCGCGGCCGTAGACGTCGCACTCGCCGGGCAGCGAGTCGTAGCCGCCGTGGCCGCCGGAGTTCCAGACCATCTGCACGGGCGTGCCCTGGCGCCGGAGGGCGGTGTAGGTGGCTGCGGCGTCGTTGAGGTTGAACAGGGTGTCGGACTGCCCCTGGAACAGCAGCACGGGGATGCGGAGCCTGCTGATCCCGGCGGCGGCAGAGGAGTCGTCGAGCAGGGCGCGGTCGGTGTCGGTGGCGTCGCCGGTGGCGGTGATCCCGGCGTACGTCTGGCAGACGGCGGCGTAGAAGCCCGGGCACGCGACCCCGGCCACGGTCAGCGGGTCACCGCTGGCGAGCTTGTCCTGCGGGCAGGTGCCGGCCGCGTTGCCGGACGGCGGGATGCCGCCGACCGGGTTGCCGTTGCCGCTCGCGAAGAACAGCGACGTCCACTCCTGCTTGAAGACGCCCTGCTGGTTCAGGGAGTGCGTGAAGCCGGTCGGGTCGCCCGGCACCACGTGGTTGTTGGGGTCGAGGGAGTAGCGCAGGTCGTTCCAGGTGCGACTGGGGTTGATGGCCCGGATGCGCGGGTCGGTCTCGGCGAGGTCGGCCTGGATGCCGCCGCCGTACGAGCCGCCGACCATGCCGACGACGGCGCCCTTGGCGTCCTTCTTCACGAACGGCTTGGTCTCCAGCACCTTCGTGATGAGCTGCTGGGCGTCCTTCACGTCGTAGCTGCGCGACTCGAGCGTCACGCAGCCGGTGCTGCTGCCGAAGCCCTGCGCGGTGTAGGTGAGCACGACGTAGCCGTGCCGGGCCAGGAAGGTCGCGGACGACAC
>JBAVRG010000097.1:0-12878 GCA_049694795.1 Mycobacteriales bacterium | reverse complement strand
GCCCGCTCCCTGCCGGCGCTGGCGACGTCGCCGGCTCGCCCGCGGCTGCCCGTCGTCGACCGCCTGCTGCGCCGCGACGCCGGCGTGGTGCTGCAGACGAACGGCCTGCGGGCCCCCGCGACGCCGTTCAACAAGGCGATCTCCCCGCACCGCCGTTGGGCCTTCCTGAGCCTGCCGCTCGACGAGGTGAAGGCCGTCAAGAACAGCGCCGGCGGCACCGTCAACGACGTGGTGATGGCGCTGTCGACCGGGGCGCTGCGTCGCTGGCTGCTCGACCACGACGCGCTGCCGGAGGCACCGCTGGTCGCCGCGGTGCCGGTGTCGGTGCGCACCGACGACCAGAAGGGCACCGCGGGCAACCGGGTCTCGACGATGGTGGCGGCGCTGCCGACCCACGTCAGCGACCCGGTGGAGCGGCTGCACGCGTGCTCGGCGGCGATGCGCTCCGCGAAGGAGCAGCACGGCGCCCTGCCTGCCACCCTGCTGCAGGACGTCACGCAGTTCGCGATGCCGGCGCTCGCCGGTCAGGCCGCGCGCCTCGCCGCGCGGGTGCGGCTGCTGGAGCGCGTGAACCCGTTCAACCTGTTCATCAGCAACGTGCCCGGGCCCAACATCGCCCTGTACTACGCGGGCTGCCGACTGCTGAGCTACTACCCGCTGTCCGCGATCGCGGACGGGCAGGGGCTCAACATCACGGTCATCAGCCTGGACGGGCAGCTGCACTTCGGCCTGATCGCCGACCGCGAGCTGGTCCCCGACCTCGACCTGATGGCCGGCTACCTCGGTGAGGAGCTCGCGCTCCTCACCGAGGCCGTCGTGGCGAGCTGACCTCGGCTCAGCTCAGGACCATGTTCGGCTCCCCGTAGCCGTTCAGGCCGCCCGCCCCGCGGGTGCAGGTGCCGCCGCGCACCGACCCGCCGTTCCACGCCTGCCGCAGGCAGTTCGACAGCGCCATCTGGCCCCAGTAGTTGGGGTGGAAGCTCTCCTGGATGTAGTAGTCGGAGCTGGCGGTCGAGACGGTCCGGATCTGGTTGACCCACTCGGTCCTGTCGACCGCGCCCGACTGCCACCAGTAGGTGAGCCCGACCTCCTCGAGCAGGCCGACGGTGTTCTCGCACAGCCGGCGTCCGTTGAAGGCGCTGGAGAGGTCGAGCACCTGCGTGCCCGCGATCCCTGCCGCGGCGGCGGCGTTCCGCACCGCGTTGTTGATGGTCGGAAGCGCGGTGGAGTTGGCCCAGTTGGCGTCGTTGTTCCAGAAGCCGCAGCCCCCGGTGCTCTGCCGCGTGTAGCCGGACTCGGAGTAGCGGATCGCGCTGCCGTTCGGCAGCGGCGACTCGTAGGTCTGCACGATGATCGACCAGGTGCCGTCGGCGTAGCCGGCGTTGCGCATCGCGGTCCGCAGGTTGAGCAGGCCGTTCTTGATGTTCGTGGTCTGCGCGCTGACGTTGGCGCTGGTGAAGTTGGAGGTCACCGAGCTGTCGTCGTTGCAGTAGTCCTTCCACCACGACGGTGAGCCGAGGAAGTCGGTGACGCACTGCTGCACGATGCCGGCGAAGCCGAAGTTGTTGCCGCCGATCGACACCACAACGGCCTTGACGTTGTGCGTGGTGGCGAAGCTCTGCAGCATGAGCGCCTGGCCCTGGCCCCCGCTGCCGTTGTAGAAGTCCAGGCCGGGCTTGAAGTAGCCGTTGCTGTCGGTGAACGTCGCGGTCTGGGCTCCGGAGCAGGCGAGGTTGTAGCCGTTCACCGTGCCGGTGTAGACCTCCGCGCTCGCGCTGCGATGGCAGCGGGTGATCGTCTCCGCGGTGTGACCGGCGTTGTCGTAGTAGGCGGTCGGCCCGAGTGCATCGATGTAGTCCTGGCCGGTGTTGGTGTTGCCCGCCCAGCGGCCGGCCTCGCCGGAGATGTAGGAGTCACCCACCGACACGATCCACGGCGAGCCCGACCCGGGCCCGTCGGCGTGGGCGGGGGAGACCCCCGTGGTGGCGGCCAGGCCGAGGGCCAGTGCGAGCGTGCTGAGCAGGGCGAGCGGACGACGGGTGCGAGAAGGTGCGGGCAAGGAGTCCCTCCAGGGCGTCGGGCGCTGGGTCGGTCTGCTGACCGGAACGTGACGGAGTGTGACACAAGCCACATCTCGGGCGCGGCACCCCGCGTCAGAGCGCGGCGAGCAGCCGGTCCAGGAACGGCTCCTGCGCCGGCAGCAGCGTGGCGCGCGCCTGCGCGACCGCGAACCACTCGGCCCGGTCCACCTCGGGGAACTCCTGCCATCGGCCCTGCCACTGCATGCCGAACAGGTTGCTGCGCACCTGCGTGACGTCGAGGTCGCCCTCGACCGCCCAGGCGATGACCTCCTTGCCGCCCTTCTGCCGGATGGTCCCGAGGGGGATCGGCGGCCCGGCGGGGGGTGCGACACCGATCTCCTCGGCGTACTCCCGGTAGGCGGCCGCGAGCGGCTCCTCGTCGTCGCCGTACTCGCCCTTGGGGATCGTCCAGACGTCCTTGCGCGCGTGCAGAGGACCGCCCGGGTGCGCCAGCAGCACCTCGACACCAGGAGAGCTGCGGCGGAACAGCAGCAGCCCGGCGCTGCGCCTCACGAGCCTGCGGCGCGGGTGGGGGTGATCCGCACGAGCACCCGCTCGTCGGTGACCATGGCGCGCCGGTAGTCGTCCCAGTCGGGGTGCTCGCCGGACACCGCGCGGTAGTAGTCCTCGAGCAGGGGGAGCGCCTCGGGCTGCCGGACGACCTCCGCCTCGCCCTCGACGTGCACCCAGGCGCCGAAGAAGGCGTCCGTCAGGACGCACAGCGCCGCCCGCGGGTCGCGCGTGAGGTTGCGCTCCTTCGCCGAGCCGGTGCGCGTGGAGACCAGGACCCGGCCGGCTGCATCCGGTGCCACGACCACCGGCGAGGTCTGCACCCCGCCGTCGGCCCGGCGGGTCACGAGGACGGCGCGGTGGTGCTCGGTCAGGAACGCACGTGCGGTGTCGAGGTCCACGTCGGTGACGGTAACGCGCACCTGAGCCGCGGTGCGGCGCCGGCAGGGGTGGCTCTAGGCTGGCTGTGTGCCAGCGCCTGACAGCGTCGAGCTGACCCTTCCGGGGTCGTCTGCGAGCGTCCCCGCTGCCCGCCGGTTCGTGCGTGACACGCTGCGGCTCTGGGACCTCGAGCTGCTCGTGGACGCCGCGTCCCTCGTGGTGTCGGAGCTGGTGACCAACGCGGTGCTGCACGCGCGGTCAGCGATCACCGTGGCGCTGTGCGCCGAGCACGACGGCTCGCTGCGGCTCGAGGTGAGCGACCTGTCGGCGCGTGCCCCGCAGCGCCGCGGCTACGGCCCCGGCGCCACCACGGGACGCGGGTTGGGCATCGTGGCCGAGCTCGTGGACGACTGGGGGGTGCGGCCCACCTCGAGCGGCAAGTCGGTGTGGGCCGTCCTGCACCCCTACGGCGACGAGAGCCGATCGACATCAGGTACGGCGTCGCGCGCCGCAGGGCAGGGCCGGCGTCGCCGTACCGTGCCCGGGGCCGGCCCGACGATGCAGGTGGCGTGACGGACCTGCACGAGGTGCACCTCCGGCAGCTGCCGGTGCGCCTGTGGGTGCAGGCGCAGGAGCAGGTCGACGCGCTGCTGCGCGAGTTCGCGCTCGTCGCGACGGGCAGCGAGGGTCAGCGGCACGAGGTGCCGCACCGGCTGCTCGCGCTGCTCGACGACCTCGACCGGTTCGAGGGCGTGTCGTCGGCACAGGGCGAGCTGCTGCGCGACGCGGCGGAGCGCGGGCTCCTCGTCCTCGACGACCTCGTCTACCACGTGCCCGCCGAGGTGGCGCAGGCGTCGCAGGAGCTGGAGGCGCTGCTCGCCGAGGCGGATGCCTACTGCGCCGACGGCGCGCACCTGCTCACCCTGGCTGCGACGTCCGAGGTGGTGCGGTTCCGGCGCTGGTTCCTCGCGCAGCTCGTGGACCAGGTGGCGGGCAGGCCCGCTGTCACCTGGCCCGACTGGTCCTGACCGCACTTAGGCTGGTCCGCGAGATGGCGAGCCAGGCGGAGCTGCGGGACCGGCTCGAGCACGTGATGCTCCGCGACCGGCGCCGCCTCCTGCGCCGCCTCGACGACCGCCGGCGGCCGGTGGACCTCGGGCGGCTGCGCGCCGAGGTCGAGGAGGCCGAGCAGCGGCTGGCTCGCCGTCGGGCGGCCGTTCCGGCGATCCGCTACCCCGAGCACCTGCCGGTCAGCCAGGTGCGCGCCGAGGTGGCGGACGCGATCCGCGACCACCAGGTCGTCGTCCTCGCGGGGGAGACGGGCTCGGGCAAGACGACGCAGCTGCCGAAGATCCTGCTCGAGCTCGGTCGCGGCGTCTCCGGGATGGTGGGGCACACCCAGCCGCGCCGGATCGCTGCCCGTGCGGTTGCCGAGCGGGTCGCGGAGGAGCTCGGCTGCGAGCTCGGTGACCTCGTCGGCTACACGGTGCGGTTCCACGACCAGGTCGCGGACGGCACCCTGGTGAAGGTCATGACCGACGGCATCCTGCTGGCCGAGCTGGCCCGGGACCGGCTGCTGTCGGCGTACGACACGATCGTCATCGACGAGGCGCACGAGCGGTCGCTCACCATCGACTTCCTGCTGGGCTACCTCAAGCAGCTGCTGCCGCAGCGGCCGGACCTCAAGGTCGTCATCACCTCGGCGACCATCGACCCGGAGCGGTTCAGCCGGCACTTCGACGACGCGCCGGTGCTCGAGGTGAGCGGCCGCACCTACCCGGTCGAGGTGCGGTACCGGCCGCTGGAGGACGAGGACCAGGTCGCCGGAATCGTCGCGGCCTGCGAGGAGCTCGCCGGTGAGGGGCCCGGCGACGTGCTCGTGTTCCTGTCGGGGGAGCGGGAGATCCGCGACGCCGCCGACGCCCTTCGCGGTGCCGTCGACGACCGCACCGAGGTGCTGCCGCTGTACGGGCGACTGTCCGCCGCCGAGCAGCACCGCGTCTTCACCCCCCACCCGGGGCGCCGGATCGTGCTGGCCACCAACGTCGCCGAGACCTCGCTGACGGTGCCGGGCATCCGCTACGTCGTCGACCCCGGCACCGCGCGGATCTCCCGCTACAGCAACCGCACCAAGGTGCAGCGGCTGCCCATCGAGCGGATCAGCCAGGCCTCGGCCACGCAGCGCGCCGGGCGATGCGGCCGCGTCGCGGACGGCATCTGCATCCGCCTGTACAGCGAGGAGGACTTCGACAGCCGGCCGGAGTTCACCGAGCCCGAGATCCTGCGGACCAACCTCGCCTCGGTGCTGCTGCAGATGTCCGCCCTCGGGCTGGGTGACATCGAGGCCTTCCCCTTCGTCGAGCCGCCGGACAAGCGCAACGTCCGCGACGGCCTGGCGCTGCTGGAGGAGCTGGGCGCGCTCGACGGTGACCGGCTGACCAGGACCGGCAGGCAGCTCGCGCAGCTGCCGATCGACCCGCGGATGGCCCGGATGGTGGTCGAGGCGGAGAAGCTCGGCTGCGTCCGGGAGGTGCTCGTCATCGCCGCCGCGCTGTCCATCCAGGACCCGCGCGAGCGGCCGCTCGACAAGCAGCAGCAGGCCGCCGAGCTGCACGCCCGGTTCGCCGACCCGACGTCGGACCTGCTCGCCTGGCTGAACCTCTGGCGTCACGTCCAGGAGCAGCAGAAGTCCTTGTCCGGCAGCGCTTTTCGCCGGCTCTGCAAGCGCGAGCTGCTCAACTACCTGCGCATCCGCGAGTGGCAGGACCTGCACAGCCAGCTGCGCCGCGTGGTGCGCCAGCTGGACCTGGCTCACGACTCCTCCTCGGGTGACCCCGCCACCGTCACGCAGGCGCTGCTCGCCGGGTTGCTGTCGCACGTCGGGCTGCGCCAGGAGCAGCGCGAGTACCTCGGCGCGCGCGGTGCCCGCTTCGCCATCGCTCCCGGCTCGTCGCTGGCGAAGAAGCCCCCGGCGCTCGTCGTCGCGGCCGAGCTCGTGGAGACGAACCGGCTTTGGGCGCGTGGGGTCGCGCGCATCGAGCCGGAGTGGGCCGAGAAGGCCGGCGAGCACCTGGTCAAGCGCAGCTACAGCGAGCCGCACTGGGAGAAGAAGCGGGGCAGCGTGGTCGCCTACGAGCGGGTCACCCTGTACGGCGTCCCGCTCGTCACCCAGCGCAAGGTGCAGTACGGCCGCATCGACCCGGTCGTCTCCCGGGACCTGTTCCTGCGGCACGCGCTGGTCGAGGGCGACTGGGAGACCCACCACGCGTTCTGGGCGCACAACCGCCGCCTGCTCGAGGACGTCGAGGAGCTCGAGCACCGCGCCCGCCGGCGCGACATCGTGGTCGACGACGAGGTGCTCCACGACTTCTACGACCGCCGCATCCCCGCCGAGGTGGTCTCCGGCGCGCACTTCGACCGGTGGTGGAAGACCGCGCGCCGGCAGGACCCGGAGCTGCTGCACCTGCGTCTGGAGGACCTGGTCCGCGGTGACGTCGACCCCGGTGAGCACCCCGACGTGTGGGTGTCCGGCTCGGGTGACAGCGCCCTGAGGCTGCCCCTGTCCTACGCCTTCGAGCCCGGTACGGCGTCCGACGGCGTCACGGTGGACGTCCCCCTGGCCGTCCTCAACCGGGTGCGTGCGGACGACTTCGCCTGGCAGGTACCGGGACTGCGGCACGAGCTGGTCACCGCGCTGATCAAGACCCTGCCCAAGCAGCTGCGGGTGAAGCTGGTGCCGGCACCGGACACCGCACGGCAGCTGCTGGAGCGCATCGCGCCGCGGGAGGAGCACCTGCTGCAGGCGCTGTCCCGGGAGGCCCGGGCGCTGCGCGGGGTCGTCGTACCGGTCGAGGAGTGGGGTCTGGACCGGGTGCCCGCGCACCTGCGGCCGACGTTCCGGGTGGTGGCCGAGGACGGCACGGCGGTGGGGGAGGGCAAGGACCTCGAGGAGCTCAAGAGCCGGCTCGCCGCGCCCGTGCAGGCCGCGATCGCCTCGGTGGCAGGCGATCTGGAGCGCTCAGGGCTCACGTCGTGGACTGTCGGGGACGTCCCGGAGGAGGTGTCCTCTGGTTCGGTCGTGGGCTTCCCGGCGCTGGTCGACGAGGGCAGCTCGGTGGCGCTGCGGGTGCTGCCGACGCCGTCACCGGAGGTGCACCACGCGGGGGTGCGACGTCTGCTGCTCCTCGGCAGCCCCTCGCCGGTCAAGGCCGTGAGCGGCCGGCTGTCCAACCGGGCCAAGCTCACCCTGGCGGCGAACCCGCACGGGTCGCTGACGGCGCTCATGGAGGACTGCCTGTCCGCCGCGGTGGACGTCCTGATGACCGAGGACCCTCGCAGCGAGTCGGCCTTCGCGGAACAGCTCGGGAGGGTGCGGGGTGGTCTGCAGGAGTCCCTGCTGTCCGTGCTGCAGGGCGTCGAGCAGGTCCTCGGGCTCGCGGCTGAGGTCGACGCCGCACTCGCCGGGCTCAGCCACCCGGCCGCCGCTGCTGCCGTCGCCGACGTGCGTGCTCAGCGGGAAGGCTTGGTGCACAAGGGGTTCGTCACCGAGATCGGTGCGGCCCGGCTGGCTGACCTGGCGCGCTACCTGCGCGGCGCGCTGCTGCGGCTGGAGAAGCTGCCGCGCGAGGCCGAGCGGGACCGCTCGCTCCTGACCGGGGTCCAGGAGGTCGCGGCGGAGTGGGCGGCGCTGCCCGCCGGGCCGGGCAAGGAGCGGGTGCGCTGGATGCTCGAGGAGCTACGGGTCAGCCTGTTCGCGCAGACGCTGAAGGCCAAGGGGCCGGTGTCGCTGCAGCGGGTCTACCGCGCACTCGACGACCTGCTCTGAGCCGCGCCGCTCGCGGCGTGCTTCACGGCGAGGTATCCGAACACCATGGACGGGCCGATGGTGGCGCCCGGGCCGGCGTACTCGGGACCCATCACGCTGGCGGTCGCGTTGCCCGTCGCGTAGAGCCCGTCGATGGCCGACCCGTCAGGGCGCAGCACCCGGCCGTTCTCGTCGGTGACGAGACCGCCCTTGGTGCCGAGGTCACCGACCTCCACGCGGACGGCGTAGTACGGCGCCTTGTCGATGGCGTCGATGCACGGGTTCTGCAGGGTGGGGTCGCCGTAGTAGCGGTCGTAGGCCGACTCGCCGCGGCCGAAGTCCTCGTCGACCCCCTTGGCGGCGAAGCCGTTCCACCGCTGGACCGTTGCGGTCAGCGCGTCCGCAGGGACGCCGATGCTGGCGGCCAGCTCGGCGAGGGTCTCGGCCCGGTGGATGATGCCCTTCTCGTAGTAGCCCTTCGAGAACGGGACGCCCGGCAGCACCTGCGCGAACGGGTAGCGGGCCCGGGCCTTGGCGTCCATCACGAACCAGATCGGCTCGTGCCGGCCCGCGAGCTGGCGGTGCACGAAGGTGACGTACGGCAGCGACTCGTTGGTGAACCGGGTGCCCTCGGCGGTGACGATGACCGAGCACGGGATGGCGCGCTCGGAGACGAGCGGGATGCTCGCGCCGGCGGGGTGGCGGATCGACGGCATCCACCAGGCGTCGTCCATGAGGTCGACAGCGGCACCGAGGCTCAGCGCTGCCCGGTGCCCGTCACCGGTGTTCTGCACGGCGCCGGAGCTGAAGTCGGCGTGGGCGCCCTCGGGGAGGTACTGCGCGCGCATCTGCGGGTTGTGCTCGAAGCCGCCGCAGGCCAGCAGCACGCCCTTGCGGGCGCGGATCCGCCGCTCGCCGTGCTCCTTGCTGCTGGCGACGATGCCGGTGACCCGGCCGTCCTCGACCACGAGCTCGGTCAGCGCGGTGCGCAGCTGCAGCGGGATGCCGGCGTCCTTCATGGCCAGGCGGAGCCGGGCCACCAGGGCGCGGCCGCCCGTCGCCATGTGCCGGCGTGCGATCACGTTGGAGGAGACGCGCCAGGCGGCGACCACGGAGGCGCGGCGGCCGGCCCACGTGCGCTTGGCCATCGCGAGGTCCTTGTACTCGCGCCCGGTGATCCACAGCCCGAGCGGCCCCTTGAGGCTGTTCGGGCGCTGGGCCTTCTCGTCCTCCTTGAGCTTGCGGGTGTTGATGGCCTTGGACTCGATCGAGCGACCCATCGGCCGCCCGCCCTCGAGCTCCGGGTGGTAGTCGGGGTAGCCCTTCATCCAGGTCCAGCGCATCCACTTGCTGCGCTCGAGCAGCTCGATGACCGCGGGACCGTTGTCGACGTACGCCTCGAGCCGCACCGGGTCGACGGTGCCCTCGGTCAGTTTCGTGAGGTAGGTCAGGACCGACTCGCGGCTGTCGTCGTGGCCGAGCCTGCGCAGCACCGGGTTGTTCGGGATCCAGATCGCGCCGCCGGAGATGGCCGTCGAGCCGCCGAACTTCGAGCCCTTCTCGACGACGAGGCAGCTCAGGCCCTCGTGGTGCGCAGTGAGGGCAGCGGCCATGCCGCCGCCGCCCGACCCCACGACGACGACGTCGTACTCCTCGTCCCACGTCATGCGCTGCTCTCCTCGCGAGAAGGTGTTCCGGGGGATGCTAGAACACGTTCTCGTTTTACGGAAACCTCAGCTGGTGCCGAGCTGCTCCCGCTCGTCGTCGGTGAGGGGCCGGGGCCTCCCGTCCTCTCCCACGACCACCTGCACCGTGCGCCCGACCGCGACGAGCCGCTCGCCGATCCGGATCTCGTGCAGCACGGTGAACGACGTGGTGCCGACCTTCTCCACCGAGACCGTGATGTCGACGCTGCGGGTGGCACCCGGGATCTCCGCCAGGTACTCGCACTCGCTGCGCGCGACCAGCACGTGGCCGTAGATCGACGGGGGCTGGCTGGTCATGAACGCGACGCGCGCGGTCTCCATCAGCGAGTAGAACGCGACGTTGTTGACGTGGCCGAGGGGGTCGAGGTCGCCGAAGCGCACCTGGACCGGAAGCGTCATGGGCACGGCGTCACCCTACGGATAGGCTGCCCCGTGGTGCGCCGGGAAGCCTGGTCGGCAGTTCCTTCGAGCTGCCTGGAGACGCCGTGCACGACAGCCTGGGGTTCGGCTTGCTGGTGCTGTGCGCGTCCGCGGCGGCCCTGCTCGCCGTCCAGTCGCACCGGCTGAGCGAGCGCCTGCGCATCCCCACCCCGGCGTTCTTCCTCGTCGCCGCGGCGCTCGCGGTGGAGCTGGTGCCGGCGCTGCACGAGCCGAGCCACCGCACGGTCGAGCGCGTCGTGACCGTCGCGCTCGTCGTCATCCTCTTCGACGGCGGGCTGCACATCGGAGCCGCGCGGCTGCGGGCCTCGGCCCCCACGGTCCTGTCCCTCGGGGTGCTCGGCACCTTCGCCACGGTCGCCGGCGCCGCCCTGCTCGCGTACGGCGTCCTCGGCGTGAGCTGGTACACCGCCGTCCTCGTGGCCACCGCGATCGCGCCCACCGACCCTGCGGTGGTGTTCTCGGTGCTCGGCCGGCGCGAGGTGGAGGGCCGCAGCGGCACCGTGCTGGAAGGGGAGTCCGGCGCCAACGACCCGGTCGGCATCGCGCTGATGGCCGCCCTGCTCGGGGCCGGCTCGCTGTCGGGCGGAGCCCTGCTCGAGGTGGCGGGGACGTTCGTGCTGCAGATGGCGGTGGGGGCGGTCGTGGGGATCGTCGGTGGTCGCCTGCTGCTGCTGGTGATGCGCCGCGTCGCGCTCCCCGCCGAGGGCCTGTACCCGGTGCGGACGCTGGTCGCGGCCGGTGTGCTGTTCGGGCTCGCGACGGTGGCGCACGGGTCGGGGTTCCTCGCCGTGTTCGTGGCGGGCATCGTCATCGGCGACGAGAGGGCGCCGTACAAGCGCGAGGTGGAGCGGTTCCACTCGGCGCTGGCGAGCCTCGGCGAGGTGGTGGCGTTCGCCTTCCTCGGCTTCACGGTGCACCTCGACGTGCTCGCGCACCGCGAGGTCTGGCTGCCCGGCCTGGCGCTGGGGCTGCTGCTCGCCGTCGTGGTCCGGCCGCTGCTGGCCGGCCCGTTGCTCCTGCGGTCGGGCCTGAGCAGGGGGGAGGGCGCCTTCGTGCTGTTCGCGGGGCTGAAGGGCGCGGTGCCCCTGCTGCTCGGCAGCCTGCTGACCGGCCTGCCCTCGGGCGAGCGGCTGTACGGCGTCGTGGTCGTCGTGGTCCTGGTGTCGGTCGTCGGGCAGGGGGCGCTGGTGCCGACCATGGCCCGGCGGCTGCACGTGCGCATGCAGCGGGTGGAGCAGGAGCCGTTCTCGCTCGGGGTCCGGCTGCGGGACGAGCCGATCGGTGCCCAGCGCCTCACCGTCACGTCCGGCTCGGTGGCCGAGGGGCGCCGGATCGAGGACGTGCCCGGGCTGGCCGAGGGCACCTGGGTAAGCCTCGTGATGCGGGACCGGGTGCTGGTGCCGGTGCGCGGCGACACCCTGCTGCAGGCGGGTGACGAGGTGCTGGTGCTCGTGGACGAGCTGCAGGACCCGGCCGCGGTGGCGGCGCTCTTCGGCCGGGGCTGAGCGTCCGGCCACAGGTCCCCCTGCCCGTCCACAGATCTGTCGCGAGGGCCCCATGAGAGCTCCTTTCTGGACAGGCTGGCGGCTATGCCCAAGCACACCCGCAAGCCGACCCGCTGGACGAGCCCCGACCGACCGGTGGCCCGCCTCACCACCCCGGCCGAGATGGTCGCGTCCCTGCCCGTGTGCCTGGGCTACACGCCGTCCGAGAGCCTCGTCGTGGGGTGCTGCCACGAGCCCCGGGGGCGGATGGGCCTGACCGTCCGCATCGACCTGCCGGGCGCGGAGCACGAGACGGCCGTCGTCGACGAGGTGGAGCGGATCGTCCGAGGGCAGCGGTCCACCAGGGTGCTGCTGGCGGTCTACACCGAGGAGGCCGATGGCCGGCTGCGCGCCCGCACCGGGCTGGTCGACGCGCTCCGCGACCGGTTCGCCGACCTGGTCGTGACCGAGGCCGTCCTGGTGCGTGGTGGCCGCTTCTGGTCCTACCTGTGCTCGGTCCCGACCTGCTGCCCGCCTGAGGGCACGCCTGTCGACGCTGCCCGGGACGCGGCACCCCTGCGGCTGCTCGAGGCCGAGCAGGTGCTCAGCGGCAAGGTCCAGCTCGCCGACCGCGAGGAGCTGGAGCGGACGCTGGCAAGTCCGAGCCTGTTCGCAGCCGAGCTCGGGCGGCAGCGCTGCGAGACCGCGCTCGACCTCCGGCGGCGGGAGGGGCGAGCGCGCTCCGCCGAGACGTCGCTGCAGGCGTGGGCAGCGGCCGTCGACCGCTGGCGCGACCCACCCGCGTCCCTCGGTGACATGGAGGCGGCACAGCTGGCGATGAGCCTCATGGACGTGCACGTCCGCGACCGGCTCGCCGCGTCGCCGTCGCGGGACGTCCCGCCGCTGCTGGCCCTGCTCGAGGAGCTGTGCCGACGCATTCCGTCGCCCTACGACGCGCCGGTGTGCACGCTGTTCGGCTGGCTGACCTACTGCGAGGGCGGCGGCGCGGCAGTGACGATCGCCCTCGAGCGGGCGCTGCGCAGCGACCCCGACTACGGCCTGGCCCACCTGCTGTCCGCAGCGCTCCTGGCCGCCCTGCCGCCACGCACGCTGCGCCGGATCGCTCAGGCCGGCCGCGGTCTGGGGCGGGCGTGCTGACCCTAGGGCCGGCGCAGCCGCCAGGCGTACAGCGCAGCGCTCACCGCGGTTGCCAGGTTGAGCGAGCTCACCCCTGGCCGCATCGGCAGCGACACCACGGCGTCCGCGCGGGCCCGCACCGCCGCAGACACCCCGGCCCGCTCGCTGCCCACGACCAGCGCGGCGTCGTCGGGCACCTCGCCGAGCCGGTCGCCGTCGGCGTCCAGCGCCAGCACGGGTCCGGTGACCTCGTCGAGCGCGCACGCCAGCACCGGCAGCGCGAAGTGCAGCCCGGCGGCTCCGCGCACCACCGCCGGGTGCCACGGGTCGAGCG
>JBAVRG010000096.1:0-4012 GCA_049694795.1 Mycobacteriales bacterium | reverse complement strand
GGTACGGGGCGAGGACGCCCAGGACGGCTGGCCGCGCGCGATCGTGGTGTCGGGCACGGCGACGCACTGCCCCGTCGTGCACGTCGCGATCAAGCGGAAGGGCGCGAGCGGGTACGTCGAGGCCGACACGACCGTGGCTGGGGACGGCAGCTGGACGCACGCGTTCCCCGACGACGTCAAGGCCGAGTGCGGGACGGCGATGCAGGTCGTCGCGACCTGCGCAGAGGACCGCACGTGCCAGACGAAGGTGGTGCTTCCCGTTCACTGCACCTGAGAGGTCCGCTTCGCGACCTCGGTGCTCTGGACGAGCGACCAGGTGACGGCGGCGGCGATGTCGAGCACCGGGTAGCGCGCGGCGGCGACCACCCGCTGCTGGTCGATGACGAGAACGAGACGCCGCAGCCTGGTCTGGTCCGCGACCCGGACGGTCGGCAGTCGCAGCGCTGAGGTCAGCTGCATGCCCGCGTCGGACAGGAGGGGGAACGGGATCTGCTCGAGTCGGGCGAACTCCCGCTGCTCCTCCGGTCGCTGGGTGGAGACGCCCTGGACCGACACCCCCGCTCGGACGAACGCGTCGTGCCGGTCGCGGAACATCCGGTTCTCCAAGGTGCACCCAGCAGCCCCCGGGACCTCGGACCAGCCCTGCGGCAGTGGAGACGGTGCGCCCGTGGCGGGGTAGGTGAACAGCACGCCCGACGTGGACGTGGCAGTCACCTCGCCGTCACCCAGGACCCAGCGGTCGCCCCAGTCCTGCAGCCCGACCAGGACCGGCAGCAGCGCCCGGCCCCGCGCGGTCAGCCGGTAGTCGAAGCGTGGCGGGTTGTCCTGGTACGCAGTGCGTTCCAGCAGCCCGCGGTCGACCAGGTGGGCTAGCCGGTCGGCCAGCACCCTGCGCGAGATCGCCAACTCGGACACCAGGTCGTCGAAGCGCTGGTGACCGCGCGCGACGTCCAGCACGATCCGCCAGCACCAGCCGTCACCGAGGACCTCCGTGGCAGCCGAGACCGCGACCGGGATGGAAGGCCGCTACCAGAGCCTGTACGCCTCGGCCTCCATCGGCGGGATGGTCCTGTCCCCGCTCCTCGGGACCACGCTGTACGGCGTGGCTCCAGCGCTCCTCTGGCCGGCCGCCGGAGCGACGGCTCTCGTCGCAGCGCGCTGGATCGGGCAACGGCAGGAGCTGGAGGACCGAGCTCGCGTCGTCACGACGCGCTGAAGTGCTCCTCTCTCAGCGCGAGGCCGCTCACGACCCTCGGCTGAGTGGCGTCGCGTAGACCACCACGTTGTCCTCGTAGTGCCGGGTGGCGGAGTTGAACGGGCCACCACAGGTGAGAAGCACGAGCCGCGGCAGGCTGCCCTGACCGAAGACCTCGGCCCGCGGCAGGGCGCTCTTCGGGTACTGCCGCCGGGCGGAGACGACGTACACCGTGCGGGCGCCCCCTGCGCCGCTGAGAACGACCCGATCGCCTGGGTCCAGCTGCCGCAGGGAGGAGAACGCACCGGCGCCCTGCTTGGCGGAGTCGACGTGGCCCACCAGGACCACGGTGCCCGCGGCAGAGCCGGCAGCAGCGCCTGCCTGCCACCAGCCGACCTGCCGTACGTCCTCGGGGATGCCGAGCATCCCGTCCCGGCCCACACTGACCGGCACGACACCAGCACTGATCCCGGCGCGAAGCACCTGGACGGCCAGGGGTGCGAAGGGACGTCCGTCCGGCTGCGGGGAGGCGGCGGGCGAGCCCTTCGCGGCCGCCGAAGGTGAGCCGACACGCGCTGAGGACGGCGGCACGGCGCCGACGTCGGTCTTCGGCGACGACGGCAGGAGCAGAACGCCCGCGACCAGCAGCAGGATGCCCGTCAGCACGACGACCGCGAGCCGCCCTGGGGGGACAGGGGCGGCTCGCGGCCCGTTCCGGAGGGACACGGTCAGCGGCGCGCGCGCACGGCCACGAAGCCGGCGCCGGTGAGCACGAGCAGCCCGGACGCGAGCAGCGCGAACGCCGGCAAGGTCGACTCGCTGCCGTCCGCAGCAAGACCGCCGCTACCGGCCTGGGCGCCGGACGGCAGGGAGCCGCCACCACCGGTGAACGTGCTCGGGATCGACTGCGTGACGAGCCCCAGGGTCTTGTCCTGGGCCGAGCCGATCGCGTACACGACCGTGACCTTGCCGGCCGTGATCGTGACGTCAGCGGGGCCGATGACCGGTGCGGTGGTACCGGCCAGCGCGACGGCTGCCGAGACGGTGCCCGGCGCCAGGTCGGCCTGGGCCTGCTTGCCGTTCACCAGGTTCTTGAAGACCGGCTGGCCGCCGGCGAGGACGTCGACCGCAGGGGCGGCGGCGGTGTGGCGGACGACGAGGCGGCCCTTGTCCGCGGCGAGGCTGTCACTGACCGGGTTGACGAAGGGCGTCAGGGTCGGTGCCCCGCTCGCGCTCAGGTTGGCCACGAGCGAGACGTTCGCGCCGGCCGGCAGGCTGACCGACTTGCTGATCGCGGGCGCGGCGGTGGCCGGGGCGCCGGCCGCACGGATGTCGATCTTGTAGGACCCGGCGTCCAGCGAGAGCGGGCCGGCGACCGAGGTCGGCTTGAAGGACGAGAGGGTGACCTTCCCGTTCACGTAGACGTCGACGGTCAGCCCGGGGACGCCGTGCACGACGTACACGGTGCCCTTCTCCTGGGCCGCAGCCGGCGAGGCACTGACGGCGACGGCAGCGGCAGCCGCCAGGGTCACGGCGACCGCAGAGCGGGCCAGGGTGGTGCGGGTGCTGGGCATCTGACTTCCTCCTGTACAGGTTCTGTCGAGGTTTCACCGTGACCCGGGTTCGGGTGTCTGTCAAGGATCTGTCGAAAGTCTGTCCAAGGGCTGTACATTTTTGTCCGTGACCGGATCGACGGGGCTGCTGCGGATCGGTGAGCTCGGCCGTCGTACCGGGGTCTCGCCCGAGCTGCTGCGGGCGTGGGAGCAGCGCTACGGGCTGCTCCAGCCCACCCGGTCGCCTGGCGGTTTCCGCCTCTACTCGGTGCTCGACGAGGCCCGGGTCCGGCGGATGAACGAGCTCCTCGCGGACGGGCTGTCCGCGGCAGAGGCGGCGCGCGAGGCCCTCCTGGTGGAAGGGCAGGGAGCCGCCCTCCGGTCAGCCGACGTCGCCGCGCTCGCGGTGCAGCTGCGGCAGGCCCTCGACGCCTTCGACGCCGAGCAGACCCATGCGGCGCTCGACCGGCTGCTGAACGGCGTGCCGGTCGAGTCCGCGCTCGCCGACATCCTGCTCCCCTACCTGCGTGAGCTGGGCGGCCGCTGGGCGAGCGGGGAGGCGACGGTGGCGCAGGAGCACTTCGCGTCCACGCTCCTGCGCGGCCGGCTGCTGGCGCTCTCCCGCGGATGGGACCGTGGTGACGGGCCGAGGATCCTCCTCGCCTGCCTGCCCGGCGAGCTGCACGACCTCGGGCTGCTCGCCTTCGGGCTGCTCGTCGCGAACCGTGGCTGGCGGGTCACCTTCCTCGGCGCGGACACGCCTCTCGACACCGTGGCCGAAGCGGCCTCACGGCTGCATCCGGAGCAGATCGTGCTGGTCGGCTTGGCAGGGCAGCTGCTCCGCAAGAACGCTTCCGGGGTGCGCGCGCTGGCCCAGCGATGGCCGGTCGCGGTCGCAGGGGGAGCCGACCCCGCCAAGGTCACTGCCACCGGGGCGCGTCCGCTGCTCCGCGACCTGGTCGGGGCGGCTCGTTCCCTCGCTCCCTGAGCGCCCCGGGTTGACAGCCGCCGAGGACCCGGGTGAGGCTGGAAGAGCGGAGGGGAGTACCCGTTCGACCGGGTCGTCAGCACGGCGGTCTCATGATCGCCCGGCCTGGTCGGCGCTGTCAGTGGACAGCGCGGGGAGACCTCCAGTGGTGATCACTGGAGGTTGGTGTGAACGTCCCCTTCTGGGCGTGGGCCGCGGTCGTCGCGGCGGTGCTGATGATGCTGGCCGTCGACCTGCTCGCCCACCGTCGGGCGCATGTCGTGGGGGTCCGCGAAG
>JBAVRG010000095.1:0-4860 GCA_049694795.1 Mycobacteriales bacterium | reverse complement strand
GCCGCGGACACCCGGCGCCAGGTGGTGTCGCTCGCGAACGCGATGGTGCGCGCGGCCCCCGACACCGCGGCCATCAGGGCGTCGGCGTCCGCGAACCCCAGAGCGGCGGCGACCGCGTCCTGCTCCTGCATGAGCAGCCGGTCCACGACGCGGCGGCCCGCCGAGCCGGTACGGCGGTGCAGCTCCCCGCGGACGTCGAGCAGCACGTCGTAGGCCTGACGCACCGCCCCGGCGGGCGGGTCGGCGACCTGCGCGAGGGCGAGCGCCTGCAGGGCGTGCACGTCCCGCATGCCGCCACGTGCCTCCTTCAGGTCGGGCTCGAGCAGGAACGCGACCTCGCCGAACTGCCGGGCGCGCTCCTCGACGAAGTCCCTGAGCTCCGGCAACCGCTTGGACGCCCCGGCCCGCCAGGCGGCGCGGGTCGCGGACACCAGCTGCTGGGACAGCGCCGCGTCCCCGGCGACGTGCCGCGCGTCGAGTAGCCCGAGGGCGGCCTTCAGGTCGTCGCGGGCGACCGCGGCCGCCTGGTCGACGGTGCGCACCGAGTGGTCGAGGCCGACGCCGCTGTCCCAGACGGGGTACCAGACCTGGTCGGCCAGGGCGGACACGTCGTGGCTGCCGTCGTGCACGAGCACCAGGTCGAGGTCGCTGCCCGGCGTCGGGTCCTGCCGGCCCAGCGCGCCGACGGCCACCAGGGCCACCCCCGGGCCGGGGTCACCGAGCAGACCGGCCAGCCAGCCGTCGTACAGGCGGGTGAGGGCGGCTCGCAGCGGCGCGCCGACCAGGTCGGTCTGCGCCAGCAGGGCCTCCCTGTCCAGCTTCACCGCCCCGCCTCCCCGCCGCTCAGAGCGCGTCCGGTCCTCGTTCGCCCGTGCGCACCCGGACCACCTCGTCGATGGGGGTGCTCCAGACCTTGCCGTCGCCGATCGCGCCGGTGCGGGCCGCGTCGACCACCGCGTCGAGCACCCGCCCCGCGTCGGCGTCGTCGACGAGCACCTCGATGCGGACCTTGGGCACGAAGTCCACGGTGTACTCGGCGCCACGGTAGACCTCGGTGTGGCCGCGCTGACGGCCGTGCCCCTGGACCTCGCTGACCGTCATCCCCTGGACGCCGAGCGCCTCCAGGGCGGTCTTCACGTCGTCGAGCTTGAACGGCTTGACCACCGCGGTGATGAGCTTCATGCGCCGATTCTCCCCATCGTGCGGACTGCGCCGAGGTCATAGGCGGTCTCGGCGTGCAGAGCCTGGTCCAGACCGGTGTACTCGTCCTCCTGCGACACGCGCAGCGGCAGCACCCGGTTGAGCGCCCTGGCCAGCAGGAACGTCATGCCGAAGGCCCACGCCGTGGCGGCCAGGACCGCGACGACCTGCCGGCCGAGCAGCCAGAGGCCACCGCCGTACAGCAGGCCCTCGTGGGCGACCGCGGGGTTGACGTCGTGGGTGGCGGCCAGCCCGAGGAACAGCATGCCGACGACCCCGCCGACGAAGTGCACGCCGACGACGTCGAGCGAGTCGTCGTAGCCGAGCCGGTGCTTGAGCTGTACGGCGGACAGGCAGGCCGCGCCCGCGAGTGCCCCGAGCAGGAGCGCGGGCAGGGGGCTCAGGTAGCCGCACGCGGGCGTGATGGCGACCAGTCCCGCGATCGCGCCAGAGGCGCCGCCGAGCGTGGTGGCCGAGCCGGTGCGCCAGCGCTCCACCGCCAGCCACGACAGCATCCCGCCGACGCCGGCGAGGTGGGTCGCCACGAGGGCGTTCACGGCGAGCCCGTCGGCGTGCAGGGCGGAGCCGGCGTTGAACCCGAACCAGCCGAACCACAGGAGGCCGGCACCCAGCAGGGTGAGGGGCAGCGAGTGCGGCGGCATGGCCTCACGTGGCCAGCCCATCCGCTTGCCGATGACCAGGGCGAGCGCGAGACCGGCTGCACCGCAGTCGATCTCGACCACCGTGCCGCCCGCGAAGTCGAGCACCCCGAAGTGCGCCATCCAGCCCTGCGGGCTGAACGCCCAGTGCGCGAGCGGCGCGTAGACGAGGACCGACCACACCGCGGCGAAGGTGACGAACGCCCCGAAGCGCATCCGGTCGGCCACCGCGCCGGCGATGAGCGCCACCGTGATGACCGCGAACATCATCTGGAAGGCCATGAACAGCAGGGGGGGCACCGTGAGGCTGATGCCCGGCACCGGCTCCGAGGTGTGCGCCAGGCCGGTGAAGCGCAGCCCGCCCAGCAGCCCGTTGCCGTCCCCGAAGGCCAGCGTGTACCCGAGCAGCACCCAGGTGACGCTCACCACGCCGATCGCGACGTAGTTCTGCATGAGCATGGCCAGCACGTTCTTCACGCGGACCATGCCGCCGTAGAAGAACGCCAGGCCCGGCGTCATGAGCAGGACGAGGGCGGTGCAGGTCAGCAGCCAGGCGGTGTCGCCGGGATCGAAGGTCCTCACGGCAGGGGAATGTGTTGCACCGCGGTTCCGCGGTCGTTGCGGTCATGTTTCCGGCAGGTGAACGCCCGCAGCGTCCGCTCGGCTCCCTGGTCGGGAGGTGCGCCGGAGCGGACGCCGCGGGGGTGGTGCTCAGCGGGCTCTCACATGCCTCTCACAGGGCCTCACAGGGCCTCACAGGGCCTCAGCACCCCGCTCGCCGGTGCGGACCCGGACCACCTCGTCGACCGCGGTGCTCCAGACCTTGCCGTCACCGATCGAGCCGGTCTGGGCGGCGGCGACGATGGCGTCCACCACCCGGCCGGCGTCCGACTCGTCGACGAGCACCTCGACCCGCACCTTGGGCACGAAGTCGACGGTGTACTCGGCGCCGCGGTAGACCTCGGTGTGGCCGCGCTGGCGACCGAAGCCCTGCACCTCGCTGACCGTCATCCCCTGGACTCCCAGGGCCTCGAGGCCGGCCTTGACGTCGTCGAGCTTGAACGGCTTGACGATCGCGGTCACCAGTCGCATCTCAGAGCGCCTCCACTCCGCGCTCGCCGGTGCGGACCCGGACGACGTCGTCGACCGGCGTGCTCCACACCTTGCCGTCACCGATGCTGCCGGTCTGAGCGGCCTTGGAGATCACCTCGATGACGTCCAGCGCGTCGGCGTCGTCGACGAGCACCTCCACCCGGACCTTCGGGACGAAGGACACGGTGTACTCGGCGCCGCGGTAGACCTCGGTGTGGCCGCGCTGGCGGCCGTACCCCTGCACCTCGCTGACCGTCATGCCCTGCACCCCGAAGGACTCCAGGGCGGTCTTGACGTCCTCGAGCTTGAAGGGCTTGATGACGCCGGTGACGAGCCTCATGTCGCCACCTGCGTGGGCATCGCCGGGCGCTGGCCGATGAGCGAGCCGCTGCCACCGCCGGCGAAGGCCGCCGTCTCGTACGCCGACTCGGCGTGGATCGTCTGGTCCAGACCGGTGACCTCGGCCTCGTCGGTGACCCGCAGGCCCATGACCAGGTCGATCAGCTTGCCGATCACCAGCGTCATGATCCCGGAGAAGGCGATGACCACGCCGACCGCGAGGGCCTGCTCCTTGAACAGGTGCCAGCCGCCGCCGTAGAAGACGCCGTCGAGGCCCGCCACCTGCTTGGTGCCGAACAGGCCCACCGACAGCGAGCCCAGGATGCCGCCGACGAGGTGGACGCCGACCACGTCGAGCGAGTCGTCGAGGCCGACCTTGAACTTCAGGGTGACGGCGAGGGCGCAGCCGACACCGGCGATGACACCGATGGCGATGGAGCCGAGCGGGCTGACGAAGCCGGCAGCCGGCGTGATGGCAACCAGGCCGGCGACGGCGCCGGAGGCGGCACCGAGCGTGGTGGCGTGCCCGTCGCGCAGCTTCTCCACGACCAGCCAGGCGAGCATGGCGGCCGCCGTGGCGGTGTTGGTGTTGACGAACGCGTAGCCGGCGAGCTGGTTGGCGCCGAGCGCCGAGCCGGCGTTGAAGCCGAACCAGCCGAACCACAGCAGACCGGCACCGAGCAGGGTGAACGGCAGGTTGTGGGGCTTCATCTGCTCCTTGGGCCAGCCCTTGCGCTTGCCCAGGATGAACGCGAGCGCCAGGCCGGCGATGCCGGCGTTGATGTGCACGACGGTGCCACCGGCGAAGTCCTCGGCGCCGCGCTTGAACAGCCAGCCCTCGGGCGAGAAGACCCAGTGCGCGACCAGCGAGTAGACGAGGACCGTCCACAGCGTGACGAAGACACAGAACGCGCCGAACTTGGTGCGGTCGGCGATCGAGCCGGTGATGAGCGCCGGCGTGATGACGGCGAACATCAGCTGGAAGGCCACGAAGACCAGCGGCGGGATGCTCTGCGCCAGCGGGCCGGTGTAGCCCGCGACAGCCTCCTGCATGTGCGCGAGGCCGAACTGGTGGAGGTTGCCGGCGAGCCCGTGGCCCCCGAACCCGTCCCGCCCGAAGGCCAGGGTGTAGCCCACGAGCACCCAGGCGACACTGACGATGCCGATGCAGATGAAGTTCTGCATGAGCATCGTCAGGACGTTCTTCCCGCGGACCATGCCGCCGTAGAAGAACGCCAGTCCAGGCGTCATGAGCAGCACGAGCGCGGCGCTCGCGAGCACCCACGCGGTGTTGCCGGTGTCGATCATGGTTCTCCTCGGTCTCGGGGGATTGCGAAAGATCGTCGAGGCGCGCTGTTCCGCACCCATGACCGGTGTGTTTCGCCGAGATCACACTTGTGGACGCCGTGTTTCACCGGCGTGAAGCCCTGCCACCCGAAGGGGTGCATCACAAGCGCGCCGCGCTGCCGACAGGCCACCGGTGAAGCGCCTCGTCCTGGTCTGCCTGCTTTCCGCCGCCTGCTCCGCCCACGGGCCCGCCGTGACCACGCGGCCGGCCCCGACCCCGTCC
>JBAVRG010000094.1:0-8135 GCA_049694795.1 Mycobacteriales bacterium | reverse complement strand
GCGGCGTGCCGCGTGCCGGCTGGGTGGCCGGGGTCGCGATCGCGAGCGGCGTCACGGTTACCCTTGGCCTGCTCGTGGTCACGCAGGTGATCGACGCCCAGCCCCGCGTCGTCGTGCCCGTCGGCGGCATGGTCGTGGCGGCCGCGACCCGCGGCACGTCGGTGGTGCTCCTGCGGGTCCGGGAGGAGGCCGTGTCGGGCCGCCGGTTCGTGGAGGCCCGGCTGGCTCTCGGACTGCCGGCGGTGCAGGCGTTCGCGCCGCACCGGCGCACCGCGCTGCGGACCGCGCTCGTCACGGACGTCGACCAGGTCAAGACGGTGGGGCTGATCTCGCTGCCCGGTGCCATGACCGGGCTCCTGCTCGCGGGCGTCGACCCGCTGACCGCGATCCGCTACCAGGTGGTGGTGATGTACATGCTGCTCGGGGCGGTCGCGGTCTCCGGCACGGTCGCGTCACGACTGGCGACCGCCCAGCTCTTCGACGACGCCCAGCGGCTGCGGGAAAGCGCTGGACCCGCTGCCTAGCCTGGACCGCGTGCTCATCCACCCCTGGGACGCCGCGACGTCCGACGACGACTGGCGGTCCTGGCTCGCCGAGCAGACCGTCGGCACCCTCGTCTGCCCCGGGGCCGGCCGGGACGTGCCGGTCGTCGTCCCCACGCACTTCGCCTGGGACGGCACCTCGGTGCTGCTGCACCTGGCCCGCCCCAACCCCGCGCTGACCGCCCTGGAGGAGCGCCCTCGGGCGGTCTTCTCGGTGACCGGCGACTGGGCGTACGTCCCGGCCGCCTGGAAGGCCGTCGGGGAGGAGGACCCGGCTCTCGGGATCCCCACCTCCTACTACGCCGCCGTGACCCTGGACTGCACCGCCGAGCTGCTGGCCGACGAGGAGCTGCTGGAGCTGCTGCGCGCTCAGCTGGGCCGCTTCGAGCCGGGCTCCGGGGTCGCCGACCCGGCGGTGCACGGCCGCCACCTGCCCGGGATCCGCGGGGTACGGCTCACCCCCACCTCGGTCCAGGCCAAGTTCAAGTACGGCGGGAACGCCGACGACGCGCACCGGCTGCAGGTCGCCCGGCAGCTGGAGCAGACCGGCCAGGCGGCAGCGCTGCGGCAGCTGCTTCGCCGTACGCTTCTCAGCGGGTGACGCGGTCGAGGAAGGCCCGGACCGTCGCGACGTAGGCCTCCGGCTCCTCGATGAACGCGAGGTGCCCGCTGCGCTCGAAGACGTGCAGCTCGGCGTGCGGTACCAGCTCGGCGATGCGCTCGGACGCGGCCGGGACGCAGGTGCGGTCGTGCCGGCCGGTGAGCACCAGCACCGGCTGGTGGACGTGCGTCAGCCGCTCCTCCACCTCGATGCGCAGCCCGTCGCCCTCCAGCGAGCCGGCGCGCAGCGGCGCGGGGCTGCACACCATGTCCGCGAAGGTCAGCGCCGCGATGCGGGGGTCGCGCGGGTCGGCGAAGTGCCACGGCAGCTGGTCGATGAGCAGCTGCTTGACCTCCTCGGGGGTCTGCGCGGTCGCCTCCCGCTCCCAGGAGCGCGTCACCTGCGCGCGCAGCTCCTCCGGCTCGAACGTCGCGAGGCCCTTGTCGACCTCCTCGAAGTACCGGCTGGACGGGACCCCGCTGCTCACGACGGTGGCGACCGCGGCGCCGGGAGCGTCGGCGGCGTGCTGCAGGGCGATGAGAGCGCCGAAGGAGTGGCCCAGGACGGCGTAGTGCTCGATCCCGAGCATCGCGGCCAGGCCGGAGACGTCGGAGGCGTGCTGGGACAGCGTCCACGTCGCAGGGTCGGTCCCGCGGTCGCTGCGGCCCTGCTCGCGCTCGTCGACCAGCAGCAGCCGGTAGGAGTCGGTGAGCGCGTCGAGGTGGTCGCCGAAGAGCGTGTGGTCCAGCCCGGGGCCGCCGTGCAGCACGAAGACCGGGAAGCCGCTGCCGCGGTCGTCGACGTACAGCTGCGTCTCGTGCACGGGGACCAGGGGCATGGCCGCATCATGCCGCCGCCAGGGGCGCCCTGCAGAATGGCGGCATGTCGCTCACCGGCAAGGACCTGCTCGGCGGACCTCCGCCCACCCTGCTCCCCGACGAGCCGGAGCCCCGTGGGCTGCTCGAGGCCGGCACCGACCCGGCGCTGGTCGCGGCGCGGCACCCGACGCACAGCGCCGCGTGGGCGGCCCTCGCGGACGCTGCGTTCGCGCGCGGTGCGGTGGTCGAGAGCTACGCCTACGCGCGGGTCGGCTACCACCGCGGTCTGGACGCGCTGCGCCGTAACGGCTGGAAGGGCTATGGCCCGGTGCCGTGGCAGCACGCGCCGAACCAGGGCTTCCTGCGCTCGCTGTTCGCCCTAGGCCGGGCGGCGGGGGCCATCGAGGAGGCCGAGGAGGCGACGCGCATCCGCACCTTCCTCGACGACTCCGACCCCGCGGCCCGGGTGGCGCTGGAGTCCTGACGTCCGGTCAGGAACCGGCGACCGGCTTGGGGCCGCCGGGCTTGCGGCGGCCGAGCAGCGCGGCCCCCGGGATGCCGGCGATGGTCCGGCTGGTCTCGTCGACGAAGGACATGATCCGCTCGGTCGACCCGGCGATGAACGCCACCCGCTCGTTCGTGTCGGCCAGGGTGCGCAGCACCGGGAGGATGTCGCGCTGCACCTGGGACAGCGTCTCCGGGACGGTGCTGATGATGGGGTCGTCGAGCACCGCGGCCATCCGCTCCATGCCCGGCGCCAGCGCCTTGAGCGGCTGCTCGAGCTCCTCCACGATGCCCTCGATCCGGTGGGCCAGCCGGTTGATCGTCTGCACCGTCTCCTTGGCGCCGGCGGTCGCGTCCGCCAGGTTCTTCACGGCCACGCTGAGGGAGTGCACCGCGCCTGGCAGTGCGGCCAGTGCCTCGCTCTGGGCTTGCAGCACGCTGAGCATGCCGCCGACGACGCTGTCGACACCTGGGATCTTCGCCACGATGACGACCCTACGACTACAATCTCTCCGCAAGAGGCCTTCCGCACTTGCGGGAGGCCTTTGGTCTGTCTAGGGAGTCACGCATGCCGGCACTGGTGCTCATCGGCGCCCAGTGGGGGGACGAGGGCAAGGGCAAGGCCACCGACCAGCTCGGGGGGTCGGTCGACTACGTCGTCAAGTTCAACGGCGGCAACAACGCCGGCCACACCGTCGTCATCGGCGACGAGACCTACGCGCTGCACCTGCTCCCGAGCGGCATCCTCAGCCCGGGCTGCACCCCGGTCATCGCCAACGGCGTGGTCGTCGACCTCGGCGTGCTGTTCCAGGAGATCGACGGGCTGGAGGCGCGCGGCACCGACACCTCGCGCCTGGTGATCAGCGCCGACGCGCACGTCATCGCGTCCTACAACCGGGTGCTGGACAAGGTGACGGAGCGCTTCCTCGGCTCCCGAAGGATCGGCACCACCGGACGCGGGATCGGCCCGACGTACGCCGACAAGATGAACCGGGTCGGCATCCGCGTGCAGGACCTGTTCGACGAGAAGATCCTGCGCGCCAAGGTCGAGGGTGCCCTCGAGCTCAAGAACCAGGTGCTGGTCAAGGTCTACAACCGCAAGGCCGTGACGGTGGACGCGGTCGTCGAGGAGCTGCTGTCCTACGTCGACCGCCTGGCCCCGATGGTGACCGACACGTCGCTGCTGCTCAACCAGGCCCTCGACCGCGGCGAGACCGTCCTTCTCGAGGGCGGCCAGGCCACCCTGCTCGACGTCGACCACGGCACCTACCCGTTCGTCACGTCCAGCAACGCCACCAGCGGCGGCGCGTGCACCGGCTCGGGCATCCCGCCGAACCGCATCGACAGGGTCATCGCGGTCATCAAGGCCTACACCACGCGGGTCGGCGAGGGCCCCTTCCCGACCGAGCTGCACGACGCCGACGGCGAGCGGCTGCGGGCCAACGGCCACGAGTACGGCACCACGACCGGCCGCCCGCGCCGCTGCGGCTGGTACGACGCCGTCATCGCCCGCTACGCGGCCAGGGTCAACGGGGTGACCGACTTCGTCCTCACCAAGCTCGACGTGCTCACCGGCTGGGAGAAGATCCCGGTCTGCGTGGCCTACGAGGTCGACGGCAGGCGCTTCGACGAGATGCCGATGACGCAGACCGACTTCCACCACGCGACCCCGGTCTACGAGCTCTTCGACGGCTGGGCCGAGGACATCACGGGGGCCCGCCGCTTCGAGGAGCTGCCGAAGAACGCCCAGCTCTACATCCGGGCGCTCGAGGAGATGAGCGGTGCGCCGTTCAGCTCCGTCGGCATCGGTCCGGACCGCGAGCAGACCCTCGAGCTGCGCCCCCTCCTCTAGGTCAGGTGTGGTGGAGGGTGCGCCAGCCGAGCGCCCCGCCGAAGCCGACCAGCCCGAGCCCGGCCACCCCGTCAGCGACCCGGACGGCCCGCACCCCGACGGCCTTGCGCATGACCGCGGTGAGGACGGCCAGCGTCGTCACCCAGGTGAGGCTGCCCAGCCCGACGCCGGCGACGAGGGGCACCGGCGCCGCGTCCGCGGAGGCGGCGGAGAAGATCGCGGCCCAGCTCACAACGGTCAGCGGGTTGCTCGCGGTCGCCGCCAGGGAGGTCCGGAAGGCGCGGTACGGCGAGACCGCCGCGTCGCCCTCCAGCCCGGCTCGTACCTGCCAGGCCGCGTGCAGCGTCCGGGCGCCCAGGTGGACGAGCACCCCCGCCCCGACGACCCCCAGCACGACGCGCACCGGGTCGACGAGCAGCAGCGGGGCGGCCCCTGCTGCGCCCAGCGCCGCGTACAGCGCGTCGACAAGGGCGATGCCGCCGCCCACGCCCAGCCCGGTGAGGAGCCCGGACCGGAGCGTGGAGCGGACGAGGTACAGCGACATCGGCCCGAGCTGCAGGGCCACGAGGAACCCGAGCCCGAAGCCGACCAGAGCGCTGCGCACGCGCTTCAGGGTGCGCCCGTCAGGCGTGCGGCGCCAAGGGGAAAACCGCGCGCTGCGTCCAGTGCCGGGTCCGCTCGTCCTGGACCCACAGCGACGCCTCCCGGGCGAGCGCCCGCAGGGGCAGGCCGGCCTCGACGTGCGCCCGGGCCCACGACCGGAGCGTCGCGTCCGGGGTGTCGACGACCGTGAGGTGCGGGACCACCTCGTCGAACTCCCCGCCGTACGGAGGGCAGTCGGGCCAGCGCAGCGCGAGCGCCTTCGTCAGCGCCGCGCACTCGTGCGCCTCGTCGGGGTCGAGGTAGACCACCTCGGGGAACTCGCCGACCTTGCTGAACGTGAGCGCGAACCCGTCGACGCGCTCGAAGAAGAACTCCAGCTCGGCCACGACCCCCACGTCCGGGTCGGGGACGAACGGGTACAGCAGCGTGACGTGCGCCGGGATGCCGAGGGCCGCGGACGGGTCGCCCTCCTGGCGGAGCGCGCCCACCAGCGCCTCTGCCTCCGGAAGCGCCAGGATGATCGCGCTCTTCATGAGCCCTTCCTTACCGCACAGTAAGCGCCACTAACCTTCGGTGCGTGAAGGTCCTCGTGGTCGGTTCCGGTGCCCGTGAGCACGCCCTCGCCCTCGCGCTCTCCCGCGACCCGGCGGTCACCCGCCTCGCGGTGGCCCCTGGCAACCCCGGTACGGCGTCGCTCGCCGAGTCGCTCGCGGTCGACCCGCTCGACCCCGGCGCGGTCGCCGCGCTGGCCCAGGGCTTCGACCTCGTGGTGGTCGGCCCCGAGGCACCGCTGGTCGCGGGTGTCGCAGACGCGGTGCGCGCCGCGGGGGTGCCCGTGTTCGGCCCGTCGGCCGCTGCGGCGCAGATCGAGGGCTCCAAGAGCTTCGCCAAGGACGTCATGGCCGCGGCCGGCGTGCCGACCGCGGCCGCGGACACCTGCCTGACCCCCGACGAGGCGCTGGCCGCCCTGCAGGCCCGCGTCCCGCCGTACGTGGTGAAGGCCGACGGGCTCGCGGCGGGCAAGGGCGTGCTGGTCGGCTCCGACCTGGTCGAGGCCGAGGTGTTCGCGCGGGACGCGCTCGCGGCGCCCGGCGCTCGGGTGGTGGTCGAGGACTACCTCGACGGCCCGGAGGTGTCGCTGTTCGCGGTGACCGACGGGACCACGGTGGTGCCCCTGCTGCCCGCCCAGGACCACAAGCGCGCCGGCGACGGCGACACCGGCCCCAACACGGGGGGCATGGGGGCGTACGCACCGCTGCCGTGGCTCCCGGCCGGGACGGTGGAGCTGGTCGAGAAGGCCGTGCTGCAGCCGGTGGTGGACGAGCTGGGCCGGCGCGGTACGCCGTTCAGCGGGCTGCTCTACGCCGGCCTGGCGCTGACCTCGCGCGGTCCCTCGGTGGTGGAGTTCAACTGCCGCTTCGGCGACCCGGAGACGCAGTCCGTGCTGGCGCTGCTCGAGACCCCGCTGGCCGGCCTGCTGCTGGCCTGCGCCACCGGAGGGCTCGCCGAGCTCGGCCCGCTGTCGTGGCGGCCGGGGGCGTCGGTGACGGTGGTGGTCGCGGCCGAGGGCTACCCGGGCACCCCGGCTGCCGGCGACCCGGTCGTGGTGGGGCCGCTGCCCGAGGGGGTCGACGTGCTGCACGCCGGGACGCGGCTCACCGAGGACGGCGTGGTCACCAGCGGCGGCCGGGTGCTGTCGGTCACTGCGGTCGGGCTCTCGCTCGAGGACGCCCGCGCGAAGGCCTACGAGGGGGTGGCCGCGGTGCAGATCCGCGGCGCGTTCTCACGGTCCGACATCGCAGCGCGGGCCGTTCGTGGTGAGATCTCCGTCCCGGTCCAGGAGGCGTGACGTGACCCAGCTCCCCGACGACGCCCCTGCGCGCGTCGCCATCATCTACAGCAGCCCTGCCGAGCGCGACCAGATGGCGCAGGCGGGCGCCCTGCTGGACCGCTTCGGCGTCCGCTACGACGAGTGCTGCATGTCGCCGCACCGGTCGCCGCGCGCCCTCGCCGAGTGGATGGCCGAGCTCGAGCCGCGCGGGGTCGAGGTCGTGATCGCGGGGTCGTCCGGGTCGGCGGCCCTCGCCGGCATCGTGGCCGCGCACGTGGCGCTGCCGGTGGTCGGGGTCCCGCTGTCGGCGGGGGCGCTCGACGGCCACGACGCGCTGTTCGGTCTCACCGAGCTGCCGCCTGGGGTGCCGGTGGCCGCCGTCGGGATCGACAACGCCCTCAACGCGGCCGTGCTCGCCGTACAGGTGCTGGCGGTCGGGGACGAGGTGCTGCGGCAGCGGCTGTGGCGCTTCAAGGACGACTTCGAGAAGGCCGCCGTCCGCTGACCCCCCACCTCTCGGTGGACGTCACGGGGTGGCGGAGGGGTTCTGGGAGGATGGCTGCTCACAGACCTGAAGGAGCACTGCCGTGATCGAGCGCTACACCCTCCCCGAGATGGGGCGGGTCTGGAGCGAGGCCCACAAGTACGAGCTGTGGTGCCAGGTCGAGACCCTGGTGCTCGAGGTGCACGCCGCGGCCGGGACGGTGCCGGCCGACTGCGTCGAGCCGGTCCGGCAGGCCAAGCCGCCGACGCCCGAGGCGGTCGCCGAGATCGAGGCGGTCACCCAGCACGACGTCATCGCGTTCCTCTCCGCCTGGGCCGACAACACCACGCCCCGCGAGGCCGCGGCCTACGTCCACTTCGGCATGACGAGCAGCGACCTGCTCGACACCGCGCTGGCGCTGCAGCTCGTCGAGGCCACCGACATCCTGCTCACCAAGGCCGACGCCCTCGTCGGCGCGCTGCGCGACCTCGGGCTGGCCCACAAGGACAGCGTCCGGGTCGGTCGCACGCACGGCATCCACGCCGAGCCGACCACCTGGGGCCACCGGGTCGCCGACATCGCCTTCGCGATGGCCCGCAGCCGCGACCGGCTCAAGCGGGCCCGTGACTCCGTGGCGATCGCCAAGATCAGCGGCGCTGTCGGCACCTACTCCAACATCGACACCGACGTGGAGCAGCAGGTCGCCCAGCGCCTCGGCCTGAAGGCCGCCGACGCCGCCACCCAGGTGGTCATCCGCGACGGCATCAGCGAGTGGGTGTCGGCGCTGGCCATCATGGCGACGGTCTGCGAGTCGTTCGCGCTGGAGGTGCGGCACGGCCAGCGCACCGAGGTCCGCGAGCTGTGGGAGCCGTTCGGCAAGGGCCAGAAGGGCTCGTCGGC
>JBAVRG010000093.1:0-1899 GCA_049694795.1 Mycobacteriales bacterium | reverse complement strand
CTCGATGTCCTGGCCGCCCAGCGCGCCACGCAGCTCACCGAGCGCCTCGTTGAGCTGCTCGCGGTTCTCGCCCGGCAGCTTGTCGCCGCTCTCGGCGAGGAACTTCTCGGTCTGCCACTGGAGCGCCTCGGCGACGTTGCGGGTCTCCGCCTCCTCGCGGCGATGCTTGTCCTCGTCGGCGTGCTCCTCGGCGTCCCGGCGCATCCGCTCGATGTCGTCCTTCGGCAGCGAGGAGCCGCCGGTGATCGTCATCTTCTGTTCCTTGCCGGTGCCCAGGTCCTTCGCGTGCACGTTCACGATGCCGTTGGCGTCGATGTCGAACGTGACCTCGATCTGCGGCACGCCGCGCGGCGCCGGCGGGAGGCCGGTCAGCTCGAAGGTGCCGAGCTTCTTGTTGTAGGCCGCGATCTCCCGCTCGCCCTGGAACACCTGGATCAGCACCGACGGCTGGTTGTCGTCGGCCGTGGTGAAGACCTCGGAGCGCTTGGTCGGGATGGTGGTGTTGCGCTCGATCAGCTTGGTGAAGATGCCGCCCTTGGTCTCGATGCCCAGGCTCAGCGGCGTCACGTCGAGCAGCAGGACGTCCTTGACCTCACCCTTGAGCACGCCAGCCTGCAGGGCGGCGCCGACGGCGACGACCTCGTCCGGGTTGACGCCCTTGTTGGGCTCCTTGCCGGTGAGCTGCTTGACCAGGTCGGTCACGGCGGGCATCCGGGTCGAGCCGCCGACCAGGATCACGTGCTCGACGTCGGCGATCTTGATGCCGGCGTCCTTCACGGCCTGCTCGAAGGGGCCCTTGCAGCGGTCCAGCAGGTCCTGCGTCATCCGCTGGAACTCGGCGCGGCTGAGCGTCACGTCCAGGTGCAGCGGGCCGGCCGCGCCGGCCGTGATGTACGGCAGGTTGATGTTGGTGGTGGTGGCGGCGGACAGCTCGATCTTGGCCTTCTCGGCCGCCTCGCGCAGGCGCTGCAGGGCCATCTTGTCCTGGGCCAGGTCGATGCCGTGCTCGCCCCGGAAGGTCTTCACCAGGTGGTCGATGATCCGCTGGTCCCAGTCGTCGCCGCCGAGCTGGTTGTCACCGCTTGTCGACTTGACCTCGACGACGCCCTCGGCGAGCTCCAGCAGGGAGACGTCGAAGGTGCCACCGCCCAGGTCGAAGACCAGGACGGTCTGCTCCTTGGAGCCCTTGTCCAGCCCGTACGCCAGGGCGGCCGCGGTCGGCTCGTTGACGATCCGCAGCACGTTGAAGCCGGCGATCTCACCGGCCTCCTTGGTGGCCTGGCGCTGGCCGTCGTTGAAGTAGGCGGGGACGGTGATCACCGCGTCGGTGATCTGCTCGCCCAGGTAGGCCTCGGCGTCCCGCTTGAGCTTCATCAGCGTGCGCGCCGAGATCTCCTGCGGGGTGTACTTCTTGCCGTCGATGTCGACGGACCAGTTGGTGCCGATCTCCCGCTTGACCGAGCGGATCGTCCGGTCCGGGTTGGTGACCGCCTGACGCTTGGCGACCTCACCGACGAGCACCTCGCCGTTGCGGGCGAACGCGACGATCGACGGGGTCGTCCGCGAGCCCTCAGCGTTGGCGATGACGGTGGGCTCACCGCCCTCGAGAACGCTGACGCAGGAGTTCGTCGTGCCGAGGTCGATACCGACCGCACGTGCCATCTTCGCTTCCTCGCTTCGTTACGGGTTGGCAGGTCGGAGGGCCTGCCGGGTGGGCCACCGACAGCGGCCGCACCACAAGTTGAGTGAACGTGACTCAATAGTGCCACGCCTCCGCCAAACCGCAAGTCGGGGTTGAGTCGACCTGACGCAACCCGACCGTTACTACCGTCCGGTTGTCTTCCCTTGCGTCGGTCGGGCACGCTTTAGCGGTGACGACGCACGGCGATCCCGCCACCC
>JBAVRG010000092.1:0-2125 GCA_049694795.1 Mycobacteriales bacterium | reverse complement strand
TGGTCAGCCAGGGGGTCGTGAACCCCTCGGCGACCGCGATCTCCTTGGTGTCGAAGTAGCGGAAGAAGGTGGCGCGGCCGATCTGCGCGGCCGCCGCGATGTCCTCGATCGTGGTCGCGGAGACGCCACGGTCGGTCGCCAGCCGGGCGGCTTCGTCGGCGATCCGCTGATGGGTTGCCAGTCGCTTGCGCTCGCGCAAGCCGGGAGGCAGGTCTGTGGCATGAGACACAGTCGCAAGTTAGACGAAATCTCACGAAACGAAAAGGGCCCTGAAGAATGATCTTGCACCGGCTGTGGCCCAGGCCTGCGGAGACGGGTCAGGGGCCCGCGGAGGGGCCCCTGACCGGTACTGCGATGGGGTGAGGTTTGCACCATGGCAGAACGTCGCCAGCCACGGCTGGCTGCCTGACCCCCCGGTGAGGGCGCAGAGTGTGTTCTCGTGATCACGAGTGCGAGGTGACTCAGTAACGAGGGCGGCGCTATCCTGTGATATCTAGGAGGCTGGGATGACTGACGTACTCGTTCGAGACGTCCCCGACGATGTCGTGGCGGCGCTGGAAGCTCGTGCCGCCCGACTTGGACTGTCGCGCAGCGAGTTCCTCCGTCGCCGCCTGGCGCAGGAAGCCGCAGCGAACGCCACGAGCGTCAGTGGTGACGATCTCGTCGCTTTCGCAGAGACCTTCGCTGACCTCGCCGACCCGGAGGTCATGAGGGGCGCTTGGGAGTGACAGGCTGGCTCATCGATACCTCGGCGCTCGCCCGACTCGGGACCAGTCCGGACGCTGCCCTCTGGGCAGAGCGCATCGAGTTGGGATCCGTTCGGATCGCCACCGTGACGCGGCTGGAGGTCGGCTACTCCGCTCGGTCGGGTCCGGCGCTGCGAATGGCGGTGCAACGTGCACCGCTGGCTGCTATGCCTCTGGAGTACCAGACCCCCGCGATCGAAGACCGAGCACTCGAGGTGCAGATGCGGCTGGCTGATCGCGGCCACCACCGAGCCCCGTCGGTCCCCGACCTCATCGTCGCTGCCACCGCGGAACTGGCTGGGCTCACCGTGCTTCACGTGGACAAGGACTTCGAGCTCATCGCCGACGTCACCGGTCAGATCGTCGAGCGACTCGCGACGGCCTGACAGGTGAGCAAAGGCGCCTGCGACAGCGCGTGGCTATCACGCAGGAGCGACGTGGATGAAGGTCTCTAGTCCGCTGAAGTCTTCTGCATTTCGTGTGTAGAGGACCGCTCCGTGCACGTGCGCGGTCGCTGCGATGAGTAGGTCCATGGTGCGAGCCCGAGGCTGGCGTCCCGACGCGGCAACGTGGGCGGCGATCTGGCCGTAACTGTCGGCGACAGCGTCGTCGACGGGAAGGGGGTCGAAGCGGCGCTGGAGACGGCTCAGGCGTGCCAGACGTAGAGCTCGGACCTCTGGGGCCGTGGCAACGAGTACGCCGAAGTGAAGCTCAGCCACGCTGATGACGCTGATGGCCAACTGCCCCGGAAGCGGGCTGACGTCCTCAGCGATCAGGACACTCGTGTCCAGCAGTCCGCGGTCGACCACCTAGTGGTCCCACGGGTCGCGCAGGGCCCCGTCGAGCCGGTCGCGGTCAGCCGTCCAGGTGGGGTCGCCTGGTCCGGCGAAGACATCGGCCACCGCCTCCCACGACACCCAAGCCGCGACATCAACCGGGCCGAGCGAAGCCGCCGGTCGGCCTGAAACCGTGATCGTGAGTCGTTCGCCGGCCTGAGCGCGACGTACGAGCTCGCTGGCGTTTTGGCGTACCTCTCGCAGTCCCACTTCACTCACAGCAAGGAACGTAGCACAGTTGCTACCTTTGCGTGTGCCGAGTGGGAGGGCCGAGCGCGGTGGCGCGCGGTCCAGCGAGGTACGGAGCGGCCGAGTTCTGCCCCACGTTTGCCCCATGATCTTGACCTTGGGGCGTCCGGCAAGACCGGGTCAGGGGCCAAAGTGGCCCCTGACCTGCGGCTTCGTGAGGTGTTGCGTGGGGTGAGTGACGGGGGTCGAACCCGCGACAACCGGGATCACAACCCGGTGCTCTGCCAGCTGAGCTACACCCACCACTGGTGCGGCGGAGAGTCTAGCCGTTCGTGAGCGCGGCCGCCGCGGCGG
>JBAVRG010000091.1:0-1747 GCA_049694795.1 Mycobacteriales bacterium | reverse complement strand
GGGTCTGGTCCTCGATGACGTCGGTCAGCGGGCAGGCCGCGGACGTCAGCGTCATGTCCAGCGTGACCGTGACGTCCTCGTGCACCTGGGCGCCGTAGACCAGGCCGAGGTCGACGACGTTGATGCCGAGCTCGGGGTCGACGACGTCCTTCATGGCCTCGAGCACGTCCTCCTCGGACGGCTTGGTCTTCGGCTCGGTCGCCGCGGTCGGGGTCTCCAGGACGGCCTCCACGGCCGCCTCGCTCGCCACGTCGCTCATGACGCCTGCTCCTTCGTCTGGGCGAGGGCTTGTGCCGTCGCGTCCTTCCACGCCATCCAGCCCAGCAGCGCGCACTTCACACGCGCCGGGTACTTCGACACGCCCGCGAAGGCGATGCCGTCCTCGAGCAGGTCCTCGTCGGGCTCGAGCTGCCCCTTGCTCTGCATGAGCTCCAGGAACGCCTCGTGCCGGACGATCGCCTCCTCGACCGGCTTGCCGATCACCAGGTCGGTCATCACCGACGTGGAGGCCTGCGAGATGGAGCAGCCCTGACCGTCGTACGAGACGTCCTGGACCACGCCGTCCTTGACCGCGACGCGCAGCGTGACCTCGTCGCCGCACGTGGGGTTGACGTGGTGGACCTCGACGTCGAAGGGCTCCCGCAGTCCCTTGTGATGAGGGTTGCGGTAGTGGTCGAGGATGATCTCCTGGTAGAGCGACTCGCTCATCGCACGCCCCAGAACGACTGCACCTGCGTGATCCCCTCGAGAAGGGCGTCGATGTCGGCCTCGGTGTTGTAGAGGTACGTCGACGCGCGGGCCGTGGCCGGCACGCCGTAGCGCCGGCACACCGGGGCGGCGCAGTGGTGGCCCACCCGGACCGCGATGCCGAGGTCGTCGAGGGACTGCCCGACGTCGTGCGGGTGCACGCCGTCGACGACGAAGGAGACCGCGCTCCCCCGCATCTCGGTGGTGTCGGGACCGAGCACCGAGGCGCCGTCGAGGGACCGCAGCCCATCGAGAAGCCTTGCGGTCAAGGCGTTCTCGTGCGTCTTGATGTTGTCGAGCCCGAGCTCGGAGAGGTAGTCGCACGCGGCGGCCAGCGCGACGGCCTGGCTGATCACCGGCGTGCCCGCCTCGAAGCGGTCGGGCGCCTTGGCGTAGGTCGACCCGGCCATCTGGACCGACTCGATCATCGAGCCACCCCCGAGGAACGGCGGCAGGGCGTCGAGGTCGCGACCCCAGAGGACGCCGACGCCGGTGGGCGCGAGCATCTTGTGGCCGGTGAAGGCGAAGAAGTCGACGTCGAGGGCGGCCACGTCGACCGGCTGGTGCGGGGCCGACTGGGCGCCGTCGACCAGGGTGAGCGCGCCCACCTGCTTGGCCCGGGCCACCAGCACGTCGACCGGGTTCTCGGTACCGAGGATGTTGGACACCTGGGTGAAGGCCAGCAGCCGGGTGCGATCGTTGACGACCTCGTCCAGGTTGCTCAGGTCGAGCCGGCCGTCGTCGGTGAGGCCGAGCCAGCGCAGCGTGGCGCCGGTGCGCTCGGCGAGCAGCTGCCACGGCACCAGGTTGGAGTGGTGCTCCATCTCGGTGACGGCGATCTCGTCCCCCGGCCCGAGCGGCACCGGCGAGCCAGGGTTGCCGAGCGCGTAGGCGACCAGGTTGATCGCCTCGGTGACGTTCTTGGTGAAGACCACCTGCGACGGCGAGGGTGCGCCGACGAAGGACGCGACGGTCGACCGGGCGCTCTCGTAGGCGTCGG
>JBAVRG010000090.1:0-4556 GCA_049694795.1 Mycobacteriales bacterium | reverse complement strand
GGCCCGTGGCCGCCCCGCCGTCGGTGCCGCCGCCTGTGCCGTTCTCGGTGTTGCCGAGCGCCGTGCCGACGGCCGCCTTTACGGCGTAGACGGCGGCGCCGACCCCGACGGCGGCGAGCACCGGGGTGCCGACTGCCCAGGACAGCCCGCCGATCAGGCCGGCGACCAGGGGTCCCCAGGGGTCGCGGAGCTCTTCTCGCAGCCGTCCCACGGTCAGAAGTTGGAGAGCACGGCCGTGAAGACCTTGTCGATGGAGGCCGGGTCGGAGGCGTCGTAGGCGGCGCCGCGAGCGGCCTCGGCGATGCCGCGGAGCGTCGGCAGGTCCGCGTCGGCGCCGTACGCGATGGGGAAGAAGCGCACGGACCGGCTGGTGTCCTCCGGGGCGAGCTCGCGCTCGAGGCCGGTGAGATCGGTGTCCTGCGGGTACTCGTTGCGGCCGTCGGTGAGCAGCACCACGGCGTTGATCTTGTCCGGGCTGATGCCCGCGGACAGCACCCGGAAGGCCTGCCGGGCGGTGGCGTACAGCGCGGTGCCGCCGCCGGGGGACAGTGCGCTGATCTCCTGGCGCAGCCTCGCCTTGCCCTGCGCGACGGGGGTGAACGGCACCAGCTGGCGGTAGGGCTCGGTGGAGCCCTTGCCGGGGGTCGAGAACGACCACAGGGCGACGTCGTCCCGGGGGCTGAACTGGTCGAGCGCGGTGAGCGCGGCTCGCTTCGCGAGCTCGAGCTTGGTGTCGCCGCCTGCGGAGTCGCCCATCGAGCCGGACACGTCGATGACCAGCAGCACCCTGGCGGCCTTGCGCTGCTGGGCCCACAGCGCCTGCACCTTCGCGAGCACCGGGGGAGCCGGCGGGCTCAGGACGGTCTTCGGCTGGTCGGGGAGCAGGCCGTTCGCCTGCGTGATCGCGCCGACGGGCTTGCCGTCGAAGCCCCGGAACGCGGCCTTCGCGAAGCGGGCCTGCGCCTTGTCGCCCTTCACGTAGGTCAGGAACGCGGCGGCCGCCTTGCGCACCGGCTCGTCCACCCACGGCGCCTTGAGCACCGCGTAGGGGGAGTCGGACAGCAGGGTGCCCTCCTTGGGGTAGATCGCCACCAGGGGAGTGCGCGGCTTCGGGTGCTTGCCCAGGGTGGCCGGGTCTCCCGTGGGGTTGCCCTGGTTGTAGTCCCAGACGCTCTTCTCCTCGACCGCCACCGCGCTGATGTAGGACAGCCCCTCGCCGCGGTCGTCGGCCTGCTGCAGGTTCGACAGGAAGGTGAGGGTCGTGTCGCCGTAGTGCACCACCGCCTGCTCGACGGCCTGGGCGTACCGCTGCACGGCCGGCTTCGCGAGGTCGGCGAGGGTCAGGTCGCTCGAGGTGCCGGTCGCCGCGACGTAGGTGCCGATGGTGGCGTTGAGCCCGGACGTGGAGAAGTTGGGGTTGGTCTTGCCGAGCGTGAACGCTCCGTACGGCTGGCCGACGCTGGCCCAGCCCCGCCGGTCCTGCGCGAGGCGTAGGACGTCGCCCCAGCCGAGCTCCTTGCGGGGCCAGCCGAGCGCGACCGCCATCGGCTTGGGCATCGCGATCACCAGCGGCGTGGTGGCGATCGACGGGGGCTTGGCGTCGCCGATCAGGTCAGGCTTGTCGGCGACGGCGGTCTTCTGCCGCAGCAGCTGCGTCCAGGAGGTCGCGGCCGGCGACCACACGTCTGGACGAGGTCCGTCCACGGCCTCGTCCCAGCCGCGGGCGAGCGCGTCGGCGGCCCCACCGCTGGCCTTGCTCGTGACCACGACCCGGGCGCAGCCGCCGTCGACCTTGCCGTCCCAGTCCTTGGCGATCTGCGTCAGAAGGGCTGCCTTCTCGCTGGAGGCCGCCACGTGGACCACGGTGCAGCCCTTGCTCGAGCCGCCCGAACCGCTGGAGCGACTGGGTGACGAGCCGCCGCCGGTGAGCGCCCGTACGCCGACGACGAGCAGCAACCCGACCGCGCCGGCCACGAGCAGCGGTGCGCGCCGCGTCCCTGCCATGCCGTCCCCCTGTCCTGTCGGTCGGGGGACATCCTCACACCTCGACGCCCTTCGTGGGTCGACAGCCTCGCCGTGCGCTCACCCCTCTCCGAGGAGATGATCTGACATAATGTCGATTATCGGCAAGACAGCCCGGTACGGCGGGGAGGGGCCGCCACGTCAGGACTGGCGCGCTCCGGTGACGTCGAACACGTGGTGGACCGGGTCGTGCACGAGGTACCGGCCGAGCGAGGCCACCGTGAAGCGAGCCCCGTCGCTCCGGGTGCCGGTGCGTTCCCAGTCCGCGCCGGTGACGGCAGCGAACTGCGCGGCGAGGACCTGCGCGTCGTCCCACAGCGCGTCGGCAACTGCACGCGGGTCCTGGGCGGCGTAGTCGTCGGCCAGTGCGGTGGCGTCCTGGTCCCAGTTGGCGAACCGTGGCTCCTCGGTCCTGAGCATCAGCTGCAGCCGCTCGGCGAAGACGCGGCACACGTCGCGGACGTGGCAGCCGTACTCCAGCGGTGACCACACCTGCGGCGCCGGACGGCGCCGGACGTCCGCCCCGGCCAGTGCCCGCACCAGGTCGCGCGCGGCCTGCAGCAGCCGGTCGCCCACGTCAGCCCGGGACAAGGAGGTCGCGTCGAAGCCGCACTCCGCGCAGGGGCGCTCGAGCACCCAGGTCCAGTCCTTGGTGTCCGGCAGGAGCCTTGTCTCGGTCATGCCGACGACGCTAACGACGACGCCCCCTCCCGGCCGCACGAGAGGGGGCGTCCTGCGCCAGGATCCGGCCAGATCAGCGGGTCTGCTGCTGCTTCCGGACCAGCCAGGCGGCGGCGAGCAGCAGCAGCCCGAGACCCGCGACAGCCGGTGCGCCGCCGGTGGCCGGGAGGCCGCCGCCGGCCGCCCTGCCGCCTGCGACGGCTCCGGCCCGGGTGCCCTGGGCCGACGCGCTGCCGGGCAGTCGGGTGCCCTTCGGGTCGAAGGCGCGGAACAGGGTCAGCCCGGACAGCTGGCGCACGATCGCGCCGTGGTCGACGAGCTTGTCGGCCTTCACCGAGGTGCTGTCGACGCAGTCGTTGCCGGCCTCCGTGTCGGGCCCGACGCAGCCGTCGGCGAACCCGACCATGACGCGTCCGGTGCGGTCGATGGTGATGGCGTTGAAGTCGAGCAGGTTGCGGCACGGGTTGCTGCCGCCGGAGTTCCAGATGCAGCCGCGCTGCACCGGGTCGTGCGGGGTGGCGTCCACGGTGGTCCAGTGCGCCCCGCGGTCGTAGGTGGTGGCGACGTACAGGTGCCAGGCCGCGCCGGTGAACTCGGTGCCGTCAGCGCTCTTGCCGAAGCTGTCGGCCTGGGTCGAGCCCGGCGTGGTGGTCCCGAGGAAGGCCATGGCGGCGCGGTCGCCGTCGCCCGCGACCACCTCGGCGAACTCGCTGTTGCGGACACCGAACGGCGCCCCCAGGTCGACGCTGGGGCTCCAGGTGGTCCCCCGGTTCCGGGAGACCGCGATCTTGGGGTGACCGGTGCCGTCGCTGTAGCCGAAGTAGACGGTGCCGTCCCGGCCCGCGTCGACGGAGGGGTCGCTCTCCCCCGAGATGCTGTCCGGGACGGTGCGGACGTTCCAGGTCTGCCCGCCGTCCCTGGAGACCGCGACGCCCTGCTTGTCCCCGCACTTGCCGTCCGGCAGGTACACGGTGCCGTCGTTGGGCGCGACCCGGACGTGGCCGTGGATGCCGCTGCACGCGTCGGTCCAGGTGGCCACCGGCGGGTTGAACGTGAGGCCGCCGTCGTCGCTGCGGGAGCAGGTGGCGCCGCCGAGCGCCAGCCCCTGACCCTGTGCGCAGTAGTAGACCGCGTGCGGGTAGGTCGAGGTGGGCAGCTTCTGGACGTTCTCCGGGAACGGCCCGCCGCCGAAGGTCTGGTGGTCGAAGCCGTTGACACCCGACCCGCACCCCTGGCTGACCGTCGGCGCGGTGGCGAAGTCGTCGTCGCTGTAGGCCGCCGCGCTGCACGCGAGGTACAGCTGGCTGACGAAGGTGCGTCCCGTGACGGAGTCGGTGTAGCCGATCGGGTCGAGGCTGATCTTGTTGGACGGGTCCGTGACGTCGTCGTTCACGAGCGTCCACGTCGAGGTCTTCCGCTTGTCGTCGAAGGCGACGACGTACTCGTCGGTGTTGGACGTGAACAGGGTGCGGCCGGTCTTCCAGTTGCTGCCGATGCTCGGCTCGCCGGCGCTCGTGGACAGCTTCTTGGGCGCCGTGAACTGGTGGTACGTCGGGACCGGGACCCCGGTGGCCCTCGGGAAGCCGCCCGGCACGACGGTGTAGGCGGTCGCCGAGCCCTGGTAGGCCGTCCCGGTCGGAGGGTTCTGGAAGGCGCAGACCAGGACCGTGTAGACGCCGGGCACGCGGTCGGTGACGTTGATGCCCTCCGAGGCCTGGCTGCCGTCGCTCGAGGCGACCAGCTTGCCGTCCGGGCCGTAGATGACGAGCGCGAGGTCCTCGAGCGGCTCGTTGACCTTCGGGGTCCAGCTGATCTGGAAGCGCACCAGCGTGTCGTAGGCCTTGCTCAGGCCG
>JBAVRG010000089.1:0-21378 GCA_049694795.1 Mycobacteriales bacterium | reverse complement strand
GCCCGCAGCCCGTCGAGCCGGTCCGCGAACTCGCGGGCGGTGTCGGCCGCCTGCCTCAGGTCCTCGGCGGGAGGCCGGACCAGCACCATGCGGTTGATGATGCGCCGCAGCTCGTCGGCCAGCCGCTGCTCCTCGGCGACGGCCTCGGCCTCCGGCTGCGGTGCGACAGGCCAGGTCTCGGGTTCTGCGTCCACGCAGGGAACGTACCGGTCGTCAGTCACGCCGCCGCACGCCGGCATCGATCTTGCTCAGTCGTCGGCGCAGCTGCAGCGCTGCTCCTGCGGATAGGGCGCGAGGACCTGCTCCACGTGGGCGCCACAGCCCTCCCAGGTCACCTTCTGGCACTGCGCGCAGAGCACCGGCATGCACACGTCGTCGTTCCTCTCCTTGGCGGCACGGATGTCGTCCAGAGTACCCCCTGGGGTATAGGGAGCCTGCGCCCCGTCACCAGCCGGGTGGGAGGCCGGTGAAGTCCGGCTGCCGTCCCTCGGCGAAGGCTGTCAGGGCCTCGGCGCTGGCCGGTCCGCCGAGCAGCTCGGCGAAGCACTGGTTCTCCCGCTCACGGGCGGCCGCGATGCCCTCACGCAGCGGCGCCGTCATGGTCCGCTTGACCGCGACGAGGCTCGAGATCGGCTTCTCCGCCAGAAGCCGCGCGTGCCGGCCGGCCTCGGCGAGCAGCGCCTCGGGCTCGCAGAGCTTCCAGACCAGGCCCATCTCGTGCGCCTCGGCGGCGCTGATCCACTCCGAGGACATGAGCGCCCACGCGGCGTTCTGCCGCCCGATGAGGAGCGGCAGCAGGTAGCTCGAGGCCGCCTCGGGCGCCACGGCCAGGCTGGTGAAGGGGCACTTCAGCCGCCCCTGGGTGGACATGAACACCAGGTCCGCGAAGCCGAGCATCGTGACGCCGATGCCGAGGCCGAGGCCGTTGACCGCGAGCACGAGCGGCTTGGGGAGCTCCACGAGCGCGTCGACCAGGCCGAGGAAGCCGTGCTTGCCCGGCACGAATTCCGGGTTCGTGGTGCGCTCCGCCATCTCCATCAGGTCGGTGCCCGCGCTGAACGCCCGGCCCGCACCGGTGAGCAGCACGACCGCCACCGAGGGATCCTCCGCCGCATCGCGCAGGGCCTCGGTCAGGGCGTCGTACAGGGCCTCGTTGAAGGCGTTGAGCGCGTCCGGGCGGTCGAGGGTCAGGGTGCGGACGCGGGCCTCGTCGGCGATCAGGAGGCTCATCGCAGCGGCGCCGTGGGGGTGAACCGGACCGGCAGCGACTCGTAGCCGCTCACGAAGTTCGCGGGGCGGAACGCCGGCTCGTCGGGCTCGACGAGCTCGAGGTCCGGCAGCCGCTCGAGCAGCCGGTCGACCATGGTCCGCACCTCGACCCGGGCGAGTGCGTTGCCCAGGCAGAAGTGCGGGCCGTGCCCGAAGGCGACGTGCTCGTTGGGGGTGCGCGCGACGTCGAACCGGAAGGGGTCGTCGAAGACGTCCTCGTCGCGGTTGGCGGACGGGTAGAGCAGCAGCACCTTGTCGCCCTCCTTGAGCTGCTTGCCGTGGAACGCGTGGTCCTGCGTCAGGGTGCGCGCCATGTTCTTGATGGGACTGACCCAGCGCAGCATCTCCTCGACGGCAGTGGGCATCAGGCAGCGGTCGGCGCGCAGGCGGTCCCACTGCTCGCGGTCCTTCAGGAGCTGGTAGACACCGCCGCTCATGACGTGGCGGCTGGTCTCGTCACCACCGATGAGGATGAGCAGCGACTCGTGGATGAGGTCCTCGTCGGCCAGCCGCTGCCCCTCGACCTCGGCGTGCACGAGGATGCTGATGAGGTCGTCGGTGGGCGTGGCCCGGCGCTCGCCGATCACTCCCGAGACGTAGCCGACGTAGCCGTTGAAGGCGTCGCCGAGCTGGACCAGCGTCTGCTCGTCGACGACCCCGGTGAGGGCCGACAGCAGCGTGTCCGACCACTCCAGCAACGTGCCGAAGTCCTGCGGCGCGAACCCCAGCGCGTTGCCGACGACCTCGATCGGCAGCCAGGCGGCGACGTCGCGCACGAGGTCGCACTCCCCCTTCTCGCAGACCCGGTCGAGGATCGCGTCGGTGAGCTCGAGGACGCGTCCCTCCTGCTGCGCGACGCGTCGAGGGGTGAAGCCGGTGGCCACCAGCTTGCGCCGCAGCAGGTGCTGCGGGTCGTCCATGTCGATCATGTGGGCGACAGGAGCCTGGTCGGGACGGATGCCCTGGGCGCTCGAGAACAGCTCGGGCTGGGTGGACGCCTCCTTCAGGTGCGCGTGCTTCGTCAGACCCCAGACCGCGCCGTCCCAGTGCACCGGGTCGTGCTCGCGCAGCCAGGCCAGCTCCTCGTGCGGGTCCTTGCCCCAGAAGGCCCCGGAGACCAGGTCGATGTCCATCAGCGGACCTCCATGTCGTCGGCGGCCAACCACGCGAAGGCCATGCCGGGGGTGATGCACGAGCCTGGACCGGGATAGGCGTGGCCCATCACCGAGGCCATCGTGTTCCCGCAGGCGTACAGCCCCGGGACGGCGGAGCCGTCGGGTCGGGTCACGCGGGCGCGCTCGTCGCACACCAGCCCGCCCTTCGTCCCGAGGTCGGCGAGGACGACCGGTGCGGCGTAGAAGGGCCCCCCGCCGAGCGGCGCCAGCGACGGGTTGGGGAAGTCGTGCCCACCCACCACGCCGGGGTAGCCCTGGAAGACCGACAGCAGCTGCCGCTCGTAGCTGCCTTCCGCACCGCGGCCGAAGTCCTCGTCGACCCCCTTCTCGGCGAGCACGTTCCAGCGCCCGACGGTCTCGACGAGCCCCGGTACGGCGATCTCGTCCGCGAGGTCCGCCACCGCGTCCGCGCGGTGCAGGCAGCCTGCCTCGAGCCACGGCCGGGTGTCGTCCCCGGGCGCCAGCCCTGCGTAGCCGTAGGTGTCGAGCGCGTGCTGGTCGAAGACCTGCCAGCAGGGGATGGCGCCGGCAGCCCGCATGGCCTGCCCGAAGGAGTTGTAGGCGATGCCCTCGTTGATCCAGCGCCGGCCGGACCGGTCGACGACGAAGCCGACAGGAGCCGTGCGCTCCCACAGCAGGAAGGACACCCCGCCGTCGGGACGGACGACCCCGGGGGTCCACCAGCTGTCCTCGAGCAGGTCGGTGGCGGCGCCCGCCTCGATGCCCGCAGCGATGCCGTCGCCGGTGTTGGTGGGGACGCCCAGCGACCAGCGGCCGTGCTGCACCGCCGGGTCCTGCCACCGGGCGCGCAGCTCGGGGTTGTGCTCGAAGCCCCCTGCCGCGAGCAGGACCCCAGCCGGTGCGGCGATCTCCACCTCCGCGCCGTCGTGCCGCGCGCGAACGGCCACGACCCGGTCGCCGTCCCTGACCAGGTCGAGGAAGGGCGAGCAGGTCCAGACCTGCACGGCCGCGTCCTGGCAGGCGAGCAGCAGCTGAGCGATGAGGGAACGACCACCCCAGAGCCGGCCCTTGCTGTCGACCGCACGCAGCGCAGGTCCGCCGTCGCCGACCGGGAGCTTGTCGCGCAGCGGGTGACGGAGGCGGTCAGCGTCCTCCCGGCGAACGGGGGCGGGAGCGATGGAGCGCCCCGTGATCCGACCCCCGGGCTCGTCCGGGTGGTAGTCGGGGAAGCCGGGCATCCACGCGAACCGCACGCCCCTGGTCGCCAGCCAGTCGACGGTGGCGGCAGCTGCCTCGAGGAACGCCTGCCGCATCGCCCGGGGCGTGCGGTCGCCGACGGTGCGGTCGAGGTAGGCCGCCGCCTGCTCCAGGCTGTCGTCCACACCGGCCGCGGCGAGCCAGCTGTTCGCGGGGGCCCACAGTCCCCCGCCGGTGAGCGCGGCGGTGCCGCCGACCACGTCGGCCTTCTCGAGGACCAGCACCCGCAGGCCGCGCCCCGCAGCGCGCAGCGCGCCCGTGAGGCCGCCCGCTCCCGACCCGACGACGACGACGTCGAAGTCGGTGATCACCCGTCGGTCCGGGAGTGGTCGTGGAACCCGGTGACGAGCAGGTAGCTCCCGCCACCTCGGGCGACCTGCTTGCCGGCGCCGTCGGTGACGACGCACTCCGCCACGACCAGGCGCGAACCGCGGTGCACCACGGTCGCCTCGGCCACCAGCGGAGAGGTCCCGGGCTGCCGGAAGAAGCGCAGGGACAGGTCGGTGCTCACCGGCAGCGTGGTCAGGGGGTCGAGGTCCTCCTCGCTGACGGCGGCGCCGCAGGCGACGTCCACCAGCGACGCCGCGACCCCGCCGTGGATCGGCGCGACCGCCCCGCGCACGTGCTCGCCGAGGTCGAGCTCGAGGCGGGCCGGCGACCCGGTGCGCACCACGCGGATCCCGAGGTAGTCGTGGAACGGGACAGGGATGTCGCGGAAGTCCACGGGCTAGTTGCTCTTCCCAGGGCCGGGGAAGGCCTGTTCGGTGCCCTTGCCCTTGTGCTTGCGGACCCGCTCCTCGACCAGGTTGTTGAAGGCCGCGCCGCGCGGCCAGCCGACGTAGTGCGTGAGGAACACGGCGATCTCGCGCAGCTGGTCGGCCGTGAACTCGTCACGGGCCAGTGCCGCGTCGAGCTGGACCGGCAGCACCGCCGTCTCGCCCAGGGCGGCGATCACGCCGAAGAGCATGAGCCGGCGCTCCCGGACGGTCAGCCCCTCGCGGTTCCAGATGTCGCCGAACAGGTGCTCCGCGGTGACGCCGAAGAACTCCCCCGGGACGTCCGGCACCTGACCCCAGGCGTAGACCTCCCCCATCGTCGCCATGCCGCGCTCACGGCGGGTCTGCTCGGTCATCAGTCCTCCTCATGAGGGACGCCCAGCCCGGCGGCCAGGGACTGCTCCGCCAGCCGCGCGAAGGGCAGGTCGACGTGCACGCTCTCACCCAGCGCGAGCGCGAGCGCGAGGTCCTTCTCCCCCAGCGTGCGGGTGTGCTCGAAGATCGGCCGCAGGGCGTCGTCGGCGCTGAACGGAGCGGTGCTCTGCCGGATCATGACCGCCGACGGGCCGCCGGTGATGGCGTCGCTGTGCCGGGCCACCGCGGCCAGCTTGCGAAGGTCCAGGCCGGCCGCCTCGGCCAGCCTCGAGGCCTCCGCGGCGGCGGCGTACCCCACGAACGTCAGCAGGTTGCGCGCCAGCTTGCACTGCGTCCCGGCGCCCGCAGGGCCGAGGTGCAGCACCAGCTCGGCCCACGTGGCGAAAACCGGCTTGGCGGTCTCGTACGCAGACCGGTCACCGCCCACCATGACGGCGAGCCGACCCTCTGCGGCGCCGATCGCCCCGCCCGAGACGGGGGCGTCCAGCACGTGCACCCCGCGTCGGAGACCGGCCGCCGCGAGCTCGGGGGCCGTCTGCGTCTCGATGGTGGAGTGGATCGCGATGACGGTGCCCTCGGTCGCGTGCTCGAGCAGCTCGCCGACGACGTCACAGACCTGCGCGTCCGTGAGCACGACGAGGGAGATCACGTCGCACTCCACCGCGAGGTCCTTCAGCGACCCGGGCCGGGCGCCCTTCTCGACGAACGGCGCCATCGCCTCTTCGCGCACGTCGTGCACGTGCAGGCCTTCCGGGTGACCGAGCAGGCGCGTGGCCATGGCCGCGCCGATGTTCCCCAGGCCGATGAAGCCGACGGCGCCCATCAGCTGCGGAACACCTGCCCGCCGTCGACGTTCATGACCTGACCGGTGACCCAGCGGGCCTCGTCCGAGAGCAGGAACAGGCACATGCCGACGAGGTCGTCAGGGGTTCCGAGGCGCTTGATCGCCAAGGCGTCGACGATGGGCTTGACCATGTCGCCGACGGTGTTGCGCGTCGCGGCCGTGTCGATCGGGCCGGGCGCGATCGCGTTGACGCGGATGTTCATCCCGCCGAGCTCGTGGGCGAGCTGCTGCGTGAGGCCGTTGATCCCGACCTTCGCCAGCCCGTAGAAGCCGGAGTAGGTCCAGGCGGCCGTCGAGCTCTGGTTGACGATCGCCCCACCGCCGCGCTTCTGCATCGACCGGAACACCGCACGGGTGCACAGCAGCGCGCCGTCCATGTTCACGGCCATGAAGCGGCGGTAGTAGTCCCAGTCGACGCCGATGAGGACGTCGAACTTCATGTCGCCGTAGATGGCCGCGTTGTTGACGAGCAGGTCGACGCCGCCGAACCGGTCCTCGGTGAAGGCGGCCATCGCCCTCGTCGACGCCGGGTCGGAGACGTCCACCTTGACCGCCGCGGCGGTGCCACCGTCAGCGACGATCTTGTCGGCGACGGTGGTGGCGAGCTCGTCGTTGAGGTCCGCCACCACCACCGCCGCACCGCGTGCCGCGAGGGCCTGCGCGTAGGCCTCACCGATCCCCTGCGCCGCGCCCGTCACGATCGCGACCTTGCCCTCGAACATGTCAGCCCTCTCAGCCAGGGACCGCGATCGCGGTGATCTCGGTGTACTCCTCGAAACCGGCGACGCCCATCTCGCGCCCGATGCCGGACTGCTTGAACCCGCCGAACGGGACGTCCGCGCCGTACCAGAGGCCGCCGTTGACGCCGACCGTCCCGGTGCGCAGCCGCTCGGCGAGGCCCCTGGCGCGGTCGAGGTCGGCGCCGTACACGGCACCGGACAGGCCGTAGTCGCTGTCGTTGGCGATCCGCACCGCGTGGTCGTCGTCGTCGTACGGGAGCGCCACCAGGACCGGGCCGAACACCTCCTCCCGGGCGATCTCGGCGTCGTTGCCGACGCCCACCACCAGGGTCGGCTCGACGAAGAACCCCTTCTCGTACGGCGGTCTGCCGCCGCCGGTCGCGAAGGACGCACCGGCGGCCCTCGCTCGTGACAGGAAGCCCTCGACGCGGTCCCGCTGGCGGGCTGAGATGAGCGGCCCACACACCGTGCCCGGGTCCGTGGGGTCCTGCGCCCCCAGCGACGAGAGCGTGGCGGCCAGCACGTCGACGCCCTCGTCGAAGCGGCGGCGAGGCAGCAGGACGCGGGTGGTCAGCGCGCAGCCCTGCCCGGCGTGGACGATCCCGCTGAAGCCGGCGAAGCCGCATGCCTCGGCGAGCTTGTCGTCGTCGAGGGCGATGAAGGCGGACTTGCCGCCGAGCTCGAGGAAGACCCGCTTCAGCGTCGCCGCCGCGCTCGTCATCACGGCGCGCCCCGTCGCCGTGGAACCGGTGAAGCTCACCAGGTCGACCCGGGGGTCGCTCGACAGCTGCGCCCCCAGGCCGTGGTCCGTCGAGGTGATGACGTTGACCACCCCTGGCGGGACCTCGGTGTGCTCCGCGATCAGCTGCCCGAGCGCGGTCGCGCACCAGGGCGTGTCAGGAGCCGCCTTGAGGACCACCGTGCAGCCGGCGGCGAGAGCGGGCCCGAGCTTGGCGAGGTTGATCTGGTGCGGGAAGTTCCAGGGCGTGATGGCGCCCACGACGCCCGCGGGGGTGCGCCGCGTGTAGCGCCGGCTCGCGATGCCCATGACCGTCGAGGTGCCCAGGTCCTGCTCCCACACGTAGGACTCGGCCAGGTCGGCGGCGAAGCCGAGGTCGGCCACCGGCCCGTCCTGGTGGGCGCCGTAGGTGAGCATGACCGGTGCACCGACCTCGGCGACGGTGGTCGCCCTCAGCTCCTCCGCCTGCGCGGTGAGCGCGTCCCGCAGCTGCCGGATGCAGCGCGCGCGGAAGACCGGGTCGCGCGCCCAGGTGCCGGTGTCGAAGGCCCGCCGAGCGGCGCCGATGGCCGCGTCCATGTCCTCCGCACCGGCGTCGGCCGCCGCGCCGAGGACTTCCTCCGTGGCGGGGTTGACGGTCTCGAAGACCGCGCCCGAGGCCGACGGGACCAGCTTGCCGTCGACGAGCAGCTGGTCGCAGCCGATCACAGGCCGGCCTCGTTCGGCCACAGCGGCACGGGCAGCTTCGAGGGCGCGTAGTGGCCGGGCAGCCGCTCCCCCCTCATGCCTGCGTTGATGCGCTCGGTCATGCCTGGGGAGAGCTGCCCGTTGCCCAGCATCTCGAGGAAGAGGGCACCTGCGTTCATGTGGTCGTAGAAGTCGCGCTGCCAGGTGAAGAGCCCGTCCTTCCAGCCGAACCAGCTGGCGCCGAGACCGGGCACGACGTAGTGCGTGCCGTCCTCGCGCGTCTGCTCCGAGACCTGCTTCCAAAAGCCGATGAACATGCCCTGCTTCTCGTCGATCACCGTGACCTGGTAGGGGTAGCTCCACCCCTCGAGGCCGCGCATCTCGAGCCCCAGGGCGATCGTCCGGATCTCCTCGCGCCCCACGGCCATGAAGTCGTCCTTGGGCCCGCAGTTCCACCCGTAGGTGGCGTCCTCGGCGTAGTGGTCCGCCAGCGAGGACCAGTCGCGCTTCTCCTCGCAGATGCGGTTGTCCTCGAGCCAGCGCTCCCAGAACGCCTCCATCGCGGCTCTCGTGCCGGCCATCAGCTCTCCTCCAGCGACAGGGCTTGCGTCGGGCAGTGCCGGACAGCGGAGCGCACCGCGGTCTCGTTGGCCGGCGTCATCTCCTGCAGGACCTCGACGGTGCCGCGCTTGGGCACCAAGAAGACCTCCGGCGCCTCGACCTCGCACATGGCGTGGCCCTGGCACAGGTCGCGGTCGACCACGAGCCGCGTCACCTCAGGGTCCTCGGCCGCACGTGCACCGTGCACGGCTGCTGCAGCTGCACGACCATCTTGGAGTGGTCGTTGCGGTAGGTCTCGGACGGCTGCGCCAGCGCGAACTCGAAGCGCCGCAGCAGCACGGAGAAGATCGCCTTGAGCTGCATGGTCGCGAACGCCGCACCCACGCAGCGGTGCTTGCCACCGCCGAAGGGGATCCACGTCCAGGGGTTCCTGGTGTCCTCGGAGCGCGGGTCGAGGTAGCGCTCGGGCACGAAGGCGTCCGGGTCGGGGAAGGCGGCGGCGAGCCGGTTGGACACCGCCGGGGTGGCCGCGACCAGGTCGCCCTCGCGGATGGCGTAGCCGCCGACCTCCAGGTCCTGCGTGGCGACGCGCAGCAGGAGGATGAGCGGCGGGTGCAGCCGCAGCGCCTCCTTGATGCAGGCGTCGAGCAGCGGGATCTCCCGCAGCGCCTGGAAGCTGACCGCCTGGCCGTCGTCGTAGAGGCTGTCGAGCTCCTCGACGACCGCCTGCATCCGGTCGGGGTGGCGCAGCAGCTCGATGAGCGTCCACGCCGCGGTGCCGGAGGTCGTGTGGTGCCCGGCGAACATCATCGAGATGAACATGCCGGTGATCTCGTCGGCGGTGAAGCGCGGCGTGCCGTCCTCGTTGCGGACCGACATCAGCACGTCGAGCAGGTCGCGGTCCTCCTCCGTGAACGCACCGCGCGTCGCCATGATGGCCTCGACCAGGCCGACGATGGCCACCCGTGCCTCGTCCCGGCGGCGGAAGCTCTCGATCGGCGCGTAGGCGTCGACGTACGCGAGCGCGTCCGTCCCCTTCTCGAGGTCGTGGTACAGCGACGCGAACCGCCCGTCGAGCTGCTCGCGGAACTTCCTGCCCACCAGGCAGGCCGACGAGGTGTAGATCGTCAGCTCGGCGAAGAAGTCGAGCAGGTCGATGTCGCGCGGCCCGTCCCAACCGGCCACCGCGCGCTCGACCTCGGCGGCGATCACCTCCGCGTGGCCGACCATCTGGTGACCCCGCAGGGCGGTGCTGCGCAGCATCTCCGCACGTCGCTCCGGCGGCGCGTCGAAGACGACGCCCTCCCCGAAGATGGGCGTCATGAACGGGTAGGCGGCCCCCTGGTCGAGGACGTCGTCAGGGGTCCGGAAGTACCACTCGTTGACGTCCGCGCCGGACAGCAGCACCACCCGCCGGCCGGCGAGGTCGAACGACCCGACCGCACCGCACTCGTCGTGCACCCTGCGCAGCAGCCCGATCGGGTCGGAGCGCAGCTCCTCGAGGTGACCGTGCTCGTGCGCGCCCCCGGACACCGCAGGAGGGGGAGCCGGGGCCGTCGTGGTCATGTCTGCTCCCCCTTGCGGGCCGGCGGGACGGGCTCGACGTCGACGAAGGCGAAGCAGACGCCGGGCGGGGCGCCGACGACGGCGGTGACGGCCGCGGCGACGCCGCTCGGCGGCAGGAAGTGCGGGTGGCGGGCCAGTCCCCACTTCGCCCAGGACCGCAGCAGCTCGTCAGTCACCGCGGGGTCCCAGTCCCAGCCCATCTCCGTCATGGTCTGGCCGGGCCGGATGCAGCTGACCCGGACACCGGTGCCCTCGAGCTCCCTCTGCAGCGACGCGACCAGGCCCTCGACGGCGAACTTCGAGGCGACGTACGGCGCCACCCCCGGTCGGGGTGCGCGCACCACCTCGGAGGTGACGAAGACCAGGTCGCCACGGCCGCGCGCGACCATCCCGCGGCCGAGCACCTGGGCCAGCAGGAGGGTGCCGAGCGCGTTGACCTGCAGGTGCTCGAGCAGCTGCGCGGACGTGGCCTCCATCGCCGTGGCCGGCTGCTGGGCGCCGGCGTTCGAGACGAGCACCTCCACCGGCCCGAAGGCCTGCTCAGCCGCGGTGGCGAAGGCCGCCACCGACCCCTCGTCCGCCAGGTCGAGGGCGAGGCCGACCGCACGACCGCCGGCCTCGGCGATCTCGGCCGCCACCTTCTCGCACCGCTCGAGCCGGCGCGCACCGAGCACCACCGGGTGCCCGAGCTCGGCGAGCGCCCGGGCGGTCGCCTCGCCGATGCCCGAGGACGCACCCGTGACGACGGCCGGTCGCTGGGCGGGCGTCACCGGCGGACCACCGACGTCGGCAGGTGGGAGAAACCGCGGACGTTGACCGAGTGCACCCGGGCGCACCCCGCGTCGTCGACGTCGTAGCCCTTGACGAGCGCGAGCAGCTCCTCGAGCACGACTCTGGCCTCGAGCCGTGCCAGCGACGCGCCCAGGCAGAAGTGCCGGCCGTTGCCGAAGCTGAGCAGCGCGGTGGTGTCACGGTCGAGGTCGTAGACGTCCGGGTCGGCGAAGACCTCCTCGTCGCGGTTGGCGGAGCCGATGAGGAGCAGCACCCGGCCACCGGCTGGGATGAGCTCGCCCCGCACCTGCGTGTCGACCACCGCGGTGCGGGCGATCAGCTGGCTGGAGGCGTCGTAGCGCAGGGTCTCGTCGACCCACTGCGGCACCAGACCGGGGTCGCGGAGCACGCGCTCGCGCTGGGCAGGGTTGCGGTGCGCCCAGTACCAGGCGTTCCCCAGCAGCTTGGTGGTCGTCTCGTTGCCTGCCACGACCATGAGGAACAGGAAGGCGCACAGCTCCTCGTCGGTGAGGTGCTCGCCGTCGACGTCGACGTCGAGCAGCGCCGAGGTGAGGTCGTCGCGCCGCCGTCTGCGTCGCTCGGTGACCAGGTCCAGGTAGTAGACGATGAGCTGCATCGACGCCTCCGCCGCCGCGGGTGGGACGTCGAGCACCCCGTCCTCGCGGTGCACCACCAGGTCGGCCAGGCGGCGCAGCTCACCCCGGTCGGCAGCGGGGACGCCCAGGAGCTCGGAGACGACGTCCATGGGCACCCGGCCCGCGAGGTCGTCGATGAAGTCGAAGGAGGCGCAGGACAGCGCTGCGTCGAGGTGCTCATGGGTGATCTCACGGACCCGCGTCTCCAGCTCGCGCACCCGGCGCGGCGTGAAGCCCTTCGTCACCAGGCTGCGCATCCGGAAGTGCCGGGGGTCGTCCATCGCGAGGAACGACATGACCTTCGATGCCTGCGGCCCCGTCGCTGCCGGGTCCAGGGAGACGCCGTCCGCGCTCGAGAAGCGGTCCGCGTCGCGGAAGGCCTCCAGCACGTCGGCGTGCCGCGACAGCGCCCAGAAGCCGAGGGCCTCGTTGCGGTAGACGGGCGCGTGCTCGCGCAGCGCTGCGTAGACGGGGTACGGGTCCTCGTGGAGGGCGTAGTCGTACGGGTCGAAGGTCGGTACCAGCGCCGGTGCGGTCATGCCTTGCCCTCTCCGCTGCGCTCGGCCACGAGGTCGGCGAAGCCGCCCAGGATGCCCGGCAGTGCGTGGTAGTCGATGATCGCCATGCCGGAGCTCAGCAGGGCCCCGATGAGCATCAGCGTGAAGGCGAGCTGCGCCTGCTCGGGCACGTCCGGTCCGAGCGCGGCAGCCAGGCGCTCGGCCATGAAGCCTCCGATGAGGTCACGCAGGGCCTTCACGTCGGGGTCGTGCGCGAGCAGCGCGGTCGTCACGCCCGCGGCGAGCTCGGGCTCGTCGGCGACGGCCAGGGCGATGGGCCCGACGGCGGCCTCGACGCGGGCGCCCAGTGGGATCGTCCCGTCGAGGTCCAGCGGGGCCAGCAGCTGCAGCCGGCGCCAGAAGACCTCTGCCAGCAGGTGCTCCTTGCTCGCGAAGTAGGCGTAAGCGGTGGCGGCGGACACCCCGGCCGCCTTGGCCACCTTGCGCACGGTCAGCTGGTCGAAGCCGGTCGCGGTCACCTCGGCCACCGCCGCGTCGAGGAGCCGCGCGACCATCTCCGGCCGCCGACCCGACAGCTGCCTTCGCGGCACCTCGAGCTCGGGCGACGACATCAGACCCGCACCGGTCGGCGCTGGGCGAAGCGGAAGGCGGCACCGGTGCTGATGCGCGCGATGTCGACCTCGGGAGCCGGGGCGGCAGCCTGGTCAGCCAGCGACACCACCAGCTCCGGCGACACCCGCACCCGTGGGAAGGCTGCCTGCAGCACCGCCGCGAGCACCTCGTGCAGCCCTGCCACCCCGATCCACGTCGCCCCGTCGTCGTCCTCGTGAGCGGCGCCCCCCGTGAAGGCGATCTGCGTCCCCTCGAGCCGGAAACCCGTGTACTCCCAAGGGAAGAACATCGGGTGGAGCGTGAGCAGCGACCGCACACCGGCGAGGCTCTCCTCGAGCCCGAAGGCGTCCCGGAGCCGCACCGAGGTGAGCCCGCACCAGCCACGGACGAGCCGCGGCAGCATCGCGGCGGTCACGTCCTGCCCGAACCGCTGCGCGACCGCGAGCAGGAACGACCGCAGCAGCAGGTGGCTCTGCACGGCGAGCTCGTCCATGGCCGTCAGCAGGGCCGCGCGGCTCAGGTCCTCGAGGCAGAAGTCGGGGTCGAAGGGGCCGCCGTAGTCGCTCCACCCTCCCGAGCCGTCCTCGGCGTGAGGCGGCAGGGCCAGGCGCGCCAGGGCCGAGCTGCTGACGAGGTCCTCGAGCAGCGACGGCTCCACGGCGCGCCCCTGCGCGACGACGTCGATCCGCCAGGCGCAGTGCGGCACCCGGTCGGCGGGGACCCGGGGCGGGCGGTGCAGCGGCCGCACCTGCGCGAAGGGGTTCGTGGCACCCGCCGTCGCGTCGAACGTCGGGTCCTCGATGGCGTGGCACATGCCGTGCACGAACTGCTCACCCATCGGCTCGACGTCCATGAGGGCACCGCAGTGGGCGAGCCAGAACTCGCCGTGGTCGCGGTCGTCGAGCCGGTAGCGGAAGTCGAGGAACTGGTGCGGTGCGCCGATGTCGAGCTGCAGGTTCTTCATGATCGTCGCGACGTCGTTCCCGACGAAGCCGAGGGCCCGCTGCATGCGCCGCGAGTAGATCGGGCTCGCGGCCATCCACTCGTCGACGGCCACGTCCTGCATGGTCTGGCGGTCGGTCCGCTCGAGCAGCAGCGCCATGCCCACGCGGTCCTGCAGGTGCCCGTGGAGCATCCACTCGCGACCCAGCACGGCCAGCTGCTGCCGGTCGAGCACGTCGCGGGAGGGCATGGCGGCAACATAGAGGAGCTTCTGGACACCCGTCTAGACCGCAGTTCAGCAAACCTCTATGGTGCCCGAGATGTGGCGTACGCCACAGTTGGTTCTCATGAGGAGGACGATGCGCACCCAGCGGTTGCGGCTCCTCGTCGCCGGGTGCCTGCTGCTCACCGGTTGCGGCATGCGGCTCGACCACGGCGCCCGGCAGGCGCTCCTGCAGCAGTCGCTCCGCGGCGGCCCGGCCGGTCAGACCGGTACGACGTCCCTCGTCACCGCAGCTCCCACCACCGGTCCCCTCGGCGCGGCGCCGGGCACCCGCGGCGCAGGGCCGGCCGGTCCGCTCTCACCCGGCGGCGCCGGCGGCATGCCGGCGACGCAGGGCCCGGTCGTCCGGTCGACGATGCCGCCGGGAGGCAACGGCGGCTCCACCGACGTCGGGGTCACGGCCACCAGCATCACCGTCGGCACCGTCGCCGACCAGACCGGCCCGCAGCCCGGTCTGTTCGACGGAGACGTGGCCGGGGTCCTGGCCTACTTCGCCTACGTCAACAGCCAAGGCGGTGTGAACGGTCGCACGCTCCAGGCGAAGGTCGCCGACTCGCAGACCGACTGCAACCAGACGACGAACGCCTACCAGGCGCTGGTGCCGAGCATCTTCGCCTTCGTCGGCAACCTGTCGAACTACGACAACTGCGGGGCGACGGTCCTGCGTGCCAACCCCAGGCTCCCGGACGTGTCGTTCACGCTCACCCCCGAGCACACCTCCGCACCCGCGACGTACTCCTCCCAGCCGACGGTGCCCGGCGCACGCACCGGCCCGGCCCGGGTCTTCGCGTCCGCCTACCCCGAGGTCAAGGGGGCGGTCGGGGGCCTCTACGCCGACGTGGCCTCGGCGAAGGCCCAGTGGCTGGCTGCGAAGGCCATGCTCCAGGCGGAGGGCTTCGACGTCGTCTACGAGCAGGGCTACCCGCCGACCCAGGTCGACTTCACGCAGTACGTCATCGGGATGCGGCAGAAGAACGTCAAGATGGCCGTGCTGTACAGCACCGCCGCCTACAACGCGAAGTTCATCAACGCCGCGCAGCAGCAGGGCTTCACGCCCCCCGTCATCGAGGCGCCCGGGACCCTCTACGACCCAGCCTTCAAGGACGCGGTCGGCACCGCGCCGAAGAACCTCTACACCGACCTCGCGAACGCCCTCTACGCCAACCCCGAGGAGGCCCGGATCAAGGGGGTGGCGCTCTACCAGCAGTGGATGCGCAAGACCGCTCCGGACCAGCCGCTCGACTACTTCTCGGTCTTCGGGTGGACGCAGGCCGGCCTGTTCGTGCAGGCGCTGAGGGACGCGGGGCCGAGGGTGACACGCGCCGCCCTGATCGAGGCGCTGAGGAGGATCCACCACTTCACGTCCGACGACATGATCGCCTCCGCGGACCCGGGGGCGCGCCGGCCCGTGTCCTGCTACCTGATCGCCCACTACGACGCCGGGGTCTGGCGGCGCTGGAGGTCACCGGCCGACGGCTTCCGCTGCGACGCGCCCTACTACTACGCGAAGAGCTGACCGGTGACGACGTTCCTGGCCCTCACGGTGCTCGGCCTGGTGCTGGGTTGCGTCTACGCGCTCACCGCGACGGGGATCGTCGTCACCTACACCACCTCGGGGGTCTTCAACTTCGCGCACGGCGCGACCGGGATGCTCGCCGCGTTCACCTACTGGCAGCTCACCGTCGCCTGGCACTGGCCGGTGCTCGCCGGGCTGGCCACCGTGCTGCTGGTCCTCGCCCCGCTGTTCGGTGCCCTCGTCGAGCGCCTCCTCGTCCGGCCGCTGCACGGCCGGTCCGCCGACGCGCCGCTCGTGGCCACCCTCGGGCTGCTGCTGACCCTCATCGGCGTCAGCTACACGCTCTGGCCGCCCACGACCTACCGCAAGCTCCCGGCCTTCTTCCCGGGCCGCGTCTGGGACCTGGGCGCCATCACCGTCACCCTCCACCAGGTCACCATCGTCGTCGTCACGGTGACGGTCGGCCTGGCCCTCAAGGCCTTCTTCACCCGCACCCGTCTGGGCGTCGCGATGCGCGCCGTCGTCGACGACCGCGACCTCGCAGCCCTGTACGGCGCCGCACCCGCGCACGTCTCGCAGCTGTCCTGGGCGCTCGGGTCGGCGCTCGCGGCCCTGGCAGGGGTGCTGCTCGCGCCCCTCGTGACGCTCGACGTGCTCGCCCTGACCCTGCTGATCATCAACGCCTTCGCCGCAGCGCTCGCCGGCCGGTTGCGCAACCTCCCGATGACCGTGACAGCCGCCGTCGGCCTGCAGCTCGCGGTCAACTACGCCGGGCAGTACGTCCCCAGAGCCGCCTGGCTGCAGGCCCCGCTCCCCAGTCTCCCGATGCTCTTCCTGTTCGGGGTCGTCGTGGCCACCCGGCAGGACCGGCTCGAGGTGGCGGGCGTCAAGAGCGCACCGGTCCCCCGCATCCCCGGGGCGCGCACCTCGGTGCTCGCCGCCGCTGCGTTCCTCGTCGCCGCCGCCGTGGTGGGCGACCACCTCGAGGGCGGCGACCTGGCGAACGCCAGCGCCGGCCTGGCCACGGCAGTGGTCCTGCTGTCGCTGGTGCTCCTCATCGGGTACGGCGGCCAGGTGTCGCTGTGCCAGCTGACGTTCGTCGGCATCGGCGCCTGGGTGATGGGGCAGGTCGGCCACTCGTTGCTGGGGGTGCTCTGCGCCGCCGCGACCGCCGGGCTCGCGGGAGTCCTCGTGGCGCTGCCGACGCTCCGCCTGCGCGGGCTCTACCTCGCCCTCGCGACCCTGGCCTTCGCGCAGGCGACGGACGGCGTCTTCTTCCAGCGGGCCTTCGGCGCCAACGACTCGCTGACTGTGCCCCGCGTCCACCTGCCGCTGGTCGACACCGCCTCCGACCACGGCTTCTTCCTGCTCTCGGCGTTCGTCTTCGCCGTGGCCGCCGTGGGCCTGCTCGCGCTGCGCCGCAGCAGGTACGGGCGCCGGCTCACGGCCCTCAACGACTCCGCGGCCGCGTGCGCCACCCTCGGCATCGACGTGAGCCGCGGCAAGCTCGCCGTCTTCGGCGTCTCCGCCGCGCTCGCCGGCGTCGGCGGGGTGCTCTACGGCGGCTCGCACACCGCCGTCGGGTCCAACGACTTCCTCATGCTCAACAGCCTCGTGCTGGTGCTCCTCCTGCTGGTCGGCGGACGCGCGATGGTGTCAGGGGCGCTGCTGTCCGCCCTCGCGTTCGCGGTGCTGTTCCCGTGGCTGAAGCTGGCGCTCGCCGACGTCGACGTCCCCGGCGTCGGCCAGCTGCAGTTCCTCCTCACCGGGCTGGCGGTCCTCGTGGTGGCCCGCAGCCCGCAGGGCCTCGCCGGCCTGCTGGCCCACGCCGCCGAGGTCTGGCGGGCTCCCCTCGCCAGGCACCGACCGCTCCTGCTCGCCGGCGCGGAAGCGCCATGAGCGCGGTCCTCGAGCTCGACCGGGTCAGCGTGCGCTTCGGTGGCCTGCACGCCGTCGACGACGTCTCGCTGCGGGTGCTCGGCGGCCAGGTCACCGGCCTCATCGGGCCCAACGGCGCGGGCAAGACCACGACGTTCAACGTCGTGACGGGCCTGCAGCGCCCGACCCACGGCACGGTGCGCCTGGCCGGCCAGGACGTCACCGGCCTCGCGCCGCACAAGGGCGCCCGGCTCGGCATGGCCCGCACCTTCCAGCGGCTCGAGGTCTTCGGCACCCTGTCGGCCCGAGACAACGTGCTCGTCGCCACCGAGGCGCACCACGACCTGACCGGCGAGGGCCCCGACCCGCGGCACCGCGCCGACGCGCTCCTGGAGCAGGTGGGTGCCGGCCACGTCGCCGGCGAGCGGGCCGACACCCTGCCGACCGGCCTCGCCCGTCTGGTGGAGCTCGCCCGGGCACTGGCCACCGAGCCCTCGGTGCTGCTCCTGGACGAGCCGGGCAGCGGGCTCGGCGCGCACGAGACCGAGGCGCTGGGCGACCTGCTGCTCGACCTCGCCGCCACCGGCATGGCGATCCTGCTCGTCGAGCACGACGTCGAGCTCGTGATGCGGGTCTGCGCCCACCTCACCGTCCTCGACTTCGGGCAGACCCTCGCCACCGGCACGGTCGCCGAGATCCAGCAGGACGAGCGGGTCCGGGCCGCCTACCTCGGAGCGGCGCTGTGAACCACGCCCCCGCCCTCGAGCTCCGGGGCCTGCGCGCCGGCTACGGCCGCATCGAGGTGCTGCACGGGGTCGACCTGGTCGTGCCCCGCGGGAGCGTCACCGCGCTGCTCGGACCCAACGGCGCGGGCAAGTCCACGACCCTGCGCGCCGTCTGCGGGCAGGTCATCCCGACAGCCGGCTGCGTGCACGTCAACGGACTGCACCTCAACGGGGCCGCGCCGGAGCGGCTCGCGCGCGCCGGCGTGTGCCACATCCCTGAGGGCCGCGGCGTCTTCCCCAACCTCACGGTCGTCGAGAACCTGAGGATGACGACGTACGGAGGACGACGGCCGGCCCGCGAGGTCATCGAGCAGGCCTTCGCGCGGTTCCCGCGACTCGGCGAGCGGCGCACCCAGCTGGCCGGGACGATGTCCGGCGGCGAGCAGCAGATGCTCGCGATGGCGCGGTGCCTGGCGGCCGACCCGTCGCTGCTGCTGCTCGACGAGATCTCGATGGGCCTGGCACCGCAGGTCGTCGCCGAGCTCTACGAGCTGGTGGCGCAGCTGGCCCACGAGGGCATCACGATCCTGCTCGTCGAGCAGTTCGCGCGCACCGCACTGGCCGTGGCCGACTTCGCCGCCGTCATGTCGGGCGGGGTCATCACCACCGTCGGGCAGCCCAGCGACGTGACCGACGCGGTGACCGACGCCTACTTCGGCGGTGCGGCGTGAAGCGGCTGCTCACGGTGTCCGCAACCGTGCTGCTGCTCCCGGCGGCGCCCGCGGGGGCAGCCGACCGCGCGGGCGCGGCCTTCGGATCGGTCTCGCTCACCGCGGTGTCCTCCGGCGCGTCCTTCCTGTTCGCCGGCTCGGCCCAGGTGCCCGCCGAGACGACGTTCCCGTACGCCTCCTCCGCCATCCGGCTCGGTGCCGGCTCGGCGCTCTCCACCGTCGCCTGGCCCGGAGCGGTCGGCGCCAACCTGGGCTCGACGCTCATCACCGGCTTCGGCGCTCCACAGCAGGCGGAGATCCTCAACGACCCGGCCGTGGCGAAGGCGCAGAGCGGCTCCGGCCCGTCGACCGTCCGCAACACCACGGTGCCTGGCTCGACCATGACCGCGCACGCCACCGTGACCGGGGCCGACTCCGAGGCCGCCCTCGACGGGGCGAGCACGCTGGCCACCACGGCCGGGAGGAGCGCCGCCTCCTCCTCCGTCGCGCTGACCGCTGCCGCCGCAGCGGTCGGGGACGCGACCAGCAGCATCCGTGACGTCACGATCGCCGGCCTGGTGAAGGTCCGCTCCGTGGTCAGCACCGCGCACGCCACGACCGACGGCCGGACGGCGCGGGCCACCGGCAGCACCGTGGTCTCCGGTGTCGCCGTCGCCGGCATCCCTGTCACCGTCGGCGAGCACGGCGTCGAGGTCGCCGGCAGCGCGCTGCCGACCGCCGGGCTGCTCGACACGGTCGAGTCCGCCCTGACCCAGGCGCAGATCACGCTCACGGTCAGCAGGCCGACCCGGGTGGTGCGGGGCGGCCTGGTCGACTACGCCACCGGCAGCCTGATCGTCTCGACACCTGCCGGCGTCCTGAGCCTGGGCGGCGTGCAGATGCGACTGTCGGCGACGTTGTCCGACCCCCTCACCGGTGCACACCCGGCAGCGGCCGGCAGCGTGCCGACCGCTGCTGCGCCGGTGGGGAACGGCACCGACGCACCACTCCCGGCAGCTGCGTCCCTCGACAGCCCACCGGCCGGCGCGGGCGCCCCGCCCCCAGTCGTGCAGGCGCTGCTCGGGGTGCTGGCCCCGGTCTCGCTCGTCACCGGCTACAGCCCGCTGTGGCTCCTGCTGGGGCTCGCGCTCCTGCTGGCCGCCGCGTCGCTGCTGCCGGGACTGGCCGGGCGATGGCTCCCCGCCCCGGACGACAGCTGCCCCCTGGAGCGGACCTGGTGACCACGACCCTCGAACCCGACGACCCGTTCACGCAGCGCCTCGACGCCGTCCGCAGCAGGAGGCGCGGCGGCCTGCCGGTGCTGGCCGGGAGCGTGCTCGCGCCGCTCGGCCTGCTGCTCATCGGCGTGGCCTGGCTGGGTGCGTCCCACACCCCGGTGCTGCAGGAGCAGGTCGCCTACCTCATCAGCGGCGGCCTCCTCGGGGTGGGGCTCGTGGTGATCGGCAGCTTCCTCTACTTCGCGCACTGGCAGACCGCGCAGGTGCGGGAGACCCGGCGCGTGGTCGAGGCGCTGCAGGGCGTGCAGGCGACCCTCGACGACGTGGTCGCCCGGCTCGGACCCGCCCCGGCCTCGCTGGTGGCGACCCCCACCGGCACGATCAGCCACCGCCCGGACTGCTCGGTGGTCAGGAGCCGGACCGACCTGCACCGAGCTGCGGGCCACCTGTCGCCCTGCCGCATCTGCCAGCCGGCCTGAGCTGCGCCTCAGACAGCGGCGGGATCGCGCCGCAGCCTGCTGCACGACGCCCGCAGCAGCGCGCGCGCCTCGCCGCTGCGGCCGCCGACCACCTCGTCGATCGCCTCGTAGCCCGCGACGACCATGCCGGCCGGCAGGCCACGGCAGGTCAGCAGCTCGACCAGCCAGTCGGTGAACTCCTCGAAGATCCGCGGGTCGGCGACGGCGATCGCCACGTCGAGGTGGCGCACGATGTGCACGACGTCCTCCCGGGTCGCGTCGGGGGCCTGCTCGATCGCCGGCACCAGGTCGGGTCGCGCCAGCCGGACCCGGTGCAGGACGTCGGCGAGGTCCTCCGGCCCCAGGGCGTCCGAGAGCGACCCCGCCGGGGACCCGGCCACGCGGCGGGTGACCGGAGGTGGTGAGTCGGCCCAGCGGCGGACGATCTGCGCTGCCGCTCCGGCGCTGTCCGCCCAGCTGTCGGCACCGAGAGCGTCCGCGCGCCGGCGGTCCGGCCCGAACGCCTGGCCGCCGACCAGCACCGGCACACCGGCCTCGTGCGCGGAGTCGACCAGGAGGCCTGCGGCGACGAGGTTGGCGGGCAGGGTGCAGCTCAGCACCACGGCCGCGAAGGGACGTCGCCGCAGCGCCCGGACGAGGTCACGCGGCGGCAGCGACGGCCCGAGCTGGGTGACCGACACCCCTGCGTCCTCGAGCAGCGCTCCGAACATCCGGGCCGGCAGCTGGTGCCACTCGCCGTCCGGGCACGTGACCACGACCCGGGGCCCGGTCGGTCCCGGCCGCTGCCGGTTCGCGGCGAGGGTGGCAGCAGCGAGGGCTGCGTCGATCACGCCTGTCGCCACGTGCTCGTCCGCGATCGACCACGCCGCCGTCTGCCAGCGCCGGCCGACCTCCCGCTGCGCGGGCGCCAGCAGGTCGACGACCAGCTCCGACAGCGCCGTCCCGGAGTCCATCAGGTCGTGCACGAGCCCGGTCGCCGCTGCCACGTCACCGTCGCTGAGGTGGTCGAGCAGCGCGGGGACGGCAAGCGCCGCCCGCGAGCCCGTCCCACGCCCGCCCGCAGCCCGGTGCACCGGCTGCCGCGTCACGCCCTCCTCGGC
>JBAVRG010000088.1:0-5249 GCA_049694795.1 Mycobacteriales bacterium | reverse complement strand
GACCGGGCGGCGGCTCGTGGCCGATCTGCCCGAGGGCCGACACGTGGTTGACCGTCCCCGGCACGTGGATCGCGTGCGCCAGGCCCATGTGCGCGTCGCGCCAGAAGCGCTGCAGCGGGTTGTCCATCCGCAGGCCGTTCCCCCCGGAACGGGCGACGAGCTCGTCCACCGCACGGATCGCGCGCCAGCACGAGGCCACCTGGTCGCGCCGGCCGTCGGCGCGCTCGGCGAACGTGTAGACGCGACCCTTGGCGACCCCGTCGTACAGGCGCCTGACGTTGTCGAGCAGCACGGTGCGGGCAGCGTGGATCTCGGCACTCGCCTCACCGATCGCGGTCAGCACGTACGGGTCGTCCTTGACCTTGGTGCCGGTGACCTGCACCCGGGTGCGCTGGTAGGCCAGGCTGTGCGCCAGGGCTCCTTCGGCCATGCCGATGACGGCCGAGGTGATGCCCAGCGGGAAGATGCCCGAGAACGGCAGGTGGAACAGGGGGTTCTCCAACCCGGCTTCCTTGCCCGCGGTGCCCTCGAAGATCTTGAAGACCAGCTTCGGCGACAACACGCGGTAGTCCGGGACGAAGGCGTCCTTGACCACGATGTCCTTGCTGCCGGTGCCCTTGAGGCCGACGACGTCCCACGAGTCGTGCAGGATCGTGTAGTCGGCGCGCGGGATGAGCACGTGCGCCATCTGCGGCGGCATGAGGGGGGCGCCGTCCTCGTCGCCCATCATCGCGCCCAGGAACAGCCAGTCGCAGTGGTCGGTCCCGGACGAGAACTGCCAGTGGCCGCTGAACAGGTACCCGCCATCAGTCGGCTTGAGCACCCCCATGGGCGCGTACGGCGAGCCCACCCACACGTCCTGGTCGGCGCCCCAGATCTCCTCCTGGACGCGCGCGTCGGCGAGGGCGACCTCCCACGGGTGGATGCCCACGATGCCGCCCAGCCAGCCGGTGGACCCGTCGAGGCTGCCGAGCTTCATGACCGCCTCGGCCCACTCGGCGGGGTGCGACTCGTAGCCGCCGTAGGTCTTCGGCGCGAGCATCCGCATGATCCCGACGTCGCGCAGGATCTTGACGGCGCCGTCGCTCAGCTTTCCCTCGGCCTCGTTGGTGGGGCCGAGAGCAGCAAGCTGCTCGGCGTGCTCCTCGATGCGCTCAAAGACCGTCGACACGCTCACTCCTCATCACTGACGCCCGGATCCTGGTCAAGGTAGAGCGGCCGTGGGCCGCCCGCTGGCCGCTGGTCCCAGTCAGTGGGACTTCCCGTGGGCCGGTCCGTCAGTGACGCGTGTCCCGTCTCTCCTTCACAGCCTTCCGCACGAGCAGGACGGGAAGGACGAGGCCGGCCAGCAGGGCGGCGAGCCAGACGATGAGGGTGGCCAGCAGCCAGGTCTTGGCCCCGTCGATGGCGAGCCCGTCGGAGGCCGCTGCCGTGACGGCGAGCCCGACGAGGGTCGTCACCAGCGCCACGCCGCCTCGCAGGGCGGGGACCTTGGTGAGGGCGATCCGTGTGAGCAGCGGGTCGGCGAGCACCTCGACCACGGTGAAGATGAGGACCGCGAGGACGAACGCCGCCCCGGTGATCGTCATCCCGTCGAGCACGGCTGCAGCCACGATCAACCCGACCGCGTTGGCGAGCAGCCGGATGCCCGCGCTGATCAGCAGCCTGACCATGAGGGCACCGTAGCGGCCGGAGCACGACGAGAGAAGGGCCGCGTCCCTGGGGCGCCGGCCTCACGGCCGGGAGGGTCCACGGCGGTCGGTACCTTCGCCGCATGACCGACCACCCGTTCACGCTGATGGCAGTGCACGCGCACCCCGACGACGAGGCGTCCACGACCGGCGGCATCCTGGCCAAGTACGCCGCCGAGGGCATCCGCACGGTGCTGGTCACCTGCACCAACGGCGAGCTCGGCGACACGCCCTCGGCCAAGCCAGGCGACGACCACCACGACACCGCCGACGCCGTCGCCCTCCGGCTGCGCGAGCTCGAGGAGAGCTGCCGGGTCCTCGGCATCACGCACCTGGAGCTGCTCGGCTACCACGACTCCGGGATGATGGGCTGGGAGGCGAACGACGCGCCCGGGTCCTTCTGGTCGATGCCGGTCGAGGAGGCCGCCGCGCCGCTCGCCGACCTCATGCGCCGCTACCAGCCCGACGTGGTCGTCACCTACGACGACTTCGGCTTCTACGGCCACCCGGACCACATCCAGGCGCACCGCATCACGATGGCAGCCCTCGAGGCGACCGGCTCGACGGCCAAGGTCTACTTCCCGACGTTCCGGCGCAGCAGCCTGGCTGCCTTCCGCGAGCGCCTGGAGCAGGCGGGCATCGAGCTCCCCGACATCGACGAGTCGGAGTTCGGCGCCCCCGACGAGGCCATCGGCGCCACCATCGACTGCCGCGAGCACGCTTCGGCGAAGCGCGCCGCGCTGGCCGCGCACGTCAGCCAGGCCGAGAACATCTTCTTCCTGCGCATCCCGATGGAGGACTTCACCGAGGCCTTCGGTGTCGAGGAGTTCGTCCGGGCACGCCCCGAGGGCGGGTCGTCAGCACCCGAGACGGACCTGTTCGCCGGGCTGCCCGGCCGGGACGGAACCCCCCGACCCTGACGGCTCTCACCGCAGCGGCACCCACCAGCGCGGCGTGACGGAGCCGTCACTCAGCGGCAGCAGATCCCACTGTTCAACACGGCGTCACCGAATTCGCTCTGGACGACTACAGCCCTTGCCCTGCAGGCTTTTTCCATGTCTACGCAAGCCCTCGCCAAGCGCGATGCCCGTAGGAAGCAGGTCCACGCACACGCCTGTCCGTCCTGCCACGAGCCCTGGGCGATCCGCGGGAGCAGGCACCCTTCAGGGGCCTGGATCTTCCTGTGCCGGGTCTGCGGCTGGCGCCGCGTCGCCGTGGTCAGCGAGCGCCGCAAGACGCCGCGCAGCGCGTGACACGGTCCTCGAACGGAGACCCCGTGATCAGCCTGCAGGAGTTCCTCACGCCTGCCGTGACGTGCCGGCCGGAGGCGACGCTCGCCCAGGCGGCCATCGACATGGACCGGCACAACGTCGGCAGCATCCTCGTCCTGGACGCAGACGGCACCATCGCCGGGATCGCCACCGACCGTGACATCGCCCTCCGCGGCACCGGACGGGAGCTCCCGCCGATCACCCGCATCACCGAGGTGATGACGCCGGAGGTCGTGATGCTCCGGTGGGACGCCGACCTGTTCGACGCCGCGAGCATGATGGCGGCCTCGGAGTGCCGGCGCCTCCCCGTGGTCGACGAGAGCGGGGTGCTGAAGGGGATCGTCACGCTCGACGACCTCATGGTCCTGTTCGCCCATCAGACCGACAGCCTGGCCAGCGCCGTCGCCGCCGAGATGTCCTCGCACTGACGTCTGGGCCGGCCCTGCTGCTGAGCAGATCCCTTGAGATACCTCGGGTGCCGCGGTAAGCCGAGGGGGCGGGTTCCCAGCACCCGCTGAAGGAGCGCTGCCATGACCGAGCCGCTCAGCATGCGAACGCACCCCGACATCCTCGCTCTGCACGACAGCTACGAGAGCGCCTCCGAGACCGTCGGCGGCCAGGTCGTCGGCGGTACGACGTTCCTCGCCGGCCTGTACCTGGCGGCCTCCCCGTGGATCGTCGGCTTCGAGGACCAGACCCCCCTGCTCTTCACGAACCTCATCGTCGGCACGGCTGTGGCGCTGCTCGGCCTGGGCCTGACCGCCGCGTTCGACCGCACGCACCGGCTGGCGTGGACCGTGCCCGCGCTCGGCATCTGGACGGTCGTCGCGCCCTGGGTGATCCAGACCGGCGACCTCGCGCGCACCGACAACGAGTGGAACAACGTGCTGACCGGGGCCGTGCTGGTGATCGCCGGGGCCGCGACGCTCGCGATCGTGCTGGCCCGGCGGGAGCTCTGGCCGGAGACGACGTCCGCACCGCGCCACTGACGGTCACACTGCCTGCACTGCAAGGGATCTCCCCCTGAGGACGTTGGCCTCTGTCTGTCTCCCCGCTGGGGTGCCCAGGCTGAGAGCAGCGGCCACCGCGCGTCGACCGTCGACGCGACCGGCGTCGCGAAGGAGGTGCGCACGATGACGACTCCACAGGTGACCAGCCAGACGAGGTCCATGCTGACCCGCTTCCTGGAGGTCTGGAACGACCATGACGTCGACAAGGTCCTGTCGTTCCTGACAGAGGACGTGGTCTGGACCGAGCCCGGGTTGCCCATGCCCGTGCGCGGCAAGGAGGCGGCGGCGACGAGCGTGCGCGACACCTTCACCGCGTTCCCCGACATCTCCTGGCCGAAGGAGGACATGCGCGTCTACACCAGCGACAACCCGGCGTTCGCGGCGAGCAGCTACACGATGGTGGGCACCATGCACGGCCGGATGGCACCAGGCTTCGCGCCCACCGGCAAGCGGTTCCGGCTCACCGGGGCCTGCCTCTACGAGCTCCGCGACGGCCTGATCGCCCGGCACACGATCCTGTACGACAGCGTGACGGCGATGCAGCAGATCGGGCTGCTCCCGGATCCGGACAGCTTCGCGTTCAAGGCGCAGATGCACCTGCAGTCCCTGACCAGCCGGGCGAAGGGCCTGATCCGGCGCTGACCTGCCTCAGGCGGTGGGCGCGGCCGGTGAGTGCTGGGCCAGGCTGGCCTTCAGGTGCTCCAGCGCCGAGCCGCCGCGCGGGGCGAGGAACAGCCCCTCGGCCTCGGTGAGGAGCACGCCGTCGAGGTGGCAGGTGCCCTTGATCACGCGCTTGCGGCCGTCGAGGCTCTCGACCCAGGCCTTGAGCTGGAGGTCGCGAAACAGCGGAGTCGGCCGGCGGTAGGTGACGGTGAGGTAGGCCGTGAAGCCGGGTTGGCCCTGGGACCGGCCGAGCAGCTCGTCGAACATCGCCGCGACGAACCCGCCGTGCACGTGCGCGGGTGGCCCCTCGTAGGCCGCGCCGAAGCGGACCGAGCCCTCGGTCAAGGGGTGGCCCAGCTCGTCGGTGCCGACCGTCCACATCCGCATCGGGGGCGCCAGCGGGTTGCTGGTGCCCGAGAGCGGGCTGTGCCGGACGTGGTCGTGCGGGGCCAACCCGGCTTCGCTCACCTCGCCGTCGCTGAGCCGCGCCCGCAGCCCGTCGAGCCGGTCCGCGAACTCGCGGGCGGTGTCGGCCGCCTGCCTCAGGTCCTCGGCGGGAGGCCGGACCAGCACCATGCGGTTGATGATGCGCCGCAGCTCGTCGGCCAGCCGCT
>JBAVRG010000087.1:0-2559 GCA_049694795.1 Mycobacteriales bacterium | reverse complement strand
CCTCGCGATCCGAGGCTGAGAGGGCGGCAGGACCGGCCGCTGACCGTTCGCACCTGATCCGGCTCGCACCGGCGTAGGGAGGAACCGTCAGATGACGGCTATCACCGAGACCAGCACCGAGACCACGACCGGGACCGCGTTCCCTGGCTCGCGCAAGACCTACCTGCAGGGCTCGCGCCCCGACCTGCAGGTCCCGATGCGCGAGGTGCAGCTCACCAACGGCGACAGCGTGGTGCTCTACGACACCAGCGGTCCCTACACCGACACCGCGCTGCGCACCGACATCCGGCTCGGGCTGCCCGCGCTGCGGGCGCCGTGGATCGCCGAGCGCGGCGACACCGAGGCCTACGAGGGCCGCGAGGTCCAGCCGGTCGACAACGGGCTCAAGGCGCAGGACCACCGCAACCTCGACAGCGTCTTCGCCGGCAGCCGGCAGCCCCGGCGCGCGGTGGCGGGCGGGACGGTGACGCAGCTGGCCTACGCGCGTCGCGGCGAGGTCACCCCCGAGATGGAGTTCGTCGCGATCCGCGAGGGGGTCGCGCCGGAGTTCGTGCGCGAGGAGGTGGCGCGCGGTCGCGCCGTACTGCCTCTGAACGTGAACCACCCGGAGAGCGAGCCGATGGCCATCGGCCGGGGCTTCCTGGTGAAGATCAACGCCAACATCGGCAACAGCGCCGTCGCCTCCTCCATCGAGGAGGAGGTCGAGAAGATGACCTGGGCGACCCGCTGGGGCGCGGACACGGTCATGGACCTCTCCACCGGGCGCAACATCCACACCACCCGCGAGTGGATCATCCGCAACAGCGCGGTCCCGATCGGCACGGTGCCGATCTACCAGGCGCTGGAGAAGGTCAACGGCAAGGCCGAGGACCTGTCGTGGGAGGTCTACCGCGACACGCTCGTCGAGCAGTTCGAGCAGGGCGTCGACTACATCACGGTGCACGCCGGCGTGCTGCTGCGGTACGTGCCGCTGGCCGCCTCGCGCAAGACCGGCATCGTGTCGCGCGGCGGCTCGATCATGGCGGCGTGGTGCCTGGCGCACCACCAGGAGAACTTCCTCTACACGCACTTCCGCGACATCTGCGAGCTGATGCGCCAGTACGACGTGACCTTCAGCCTCGGTGACGGCCTGCGCCCCGGCTCGATCGCGGACGCCAACGACGAGGCGCAGTTCGCCGAGCTCCGGACCCTGGGGGAGCTGACGAAGATCGCCTGGGAGTACGACGTCCAGGTCATGGTGGAGGGCCCCGGCCACGTCCCCATGAACAAGATCAAGGAGAACATGGACCTCCAGCTGGAGGTCTGCCACGAGGCGCCGTTCTACACGCTCGGGCCGCTGACGACCGACATCGCGCCGGGCTACGACCACATCACCTCCGCCATCGGTGCGGCGATGATCGGCTGGTACGGCACGGCGATGCTCTGCTACGTCACGCCCAAGGAGCACCTCGGTCTCCCCAACCGCGATGACGTGAAGGACGGCGTCATCACGTACAAGATCGCTGCCCACGCAGCCGATCTCGCCAAGGGGCACCCGGGTGCGCAGGCGTGGGACGACGCGCTGTCGGACGCCCGCTTCGAGTTCCGGTGGGAGGACCAGTTCAACCTCTCGCTCGACCCGACGACGGCCCGCGACTTCCACGACGAGACGATGCCCGCGGCGCCCGCGAAGACGGCGCACTTCTGCTCGATGTGCGGGCCGCACTTCTGCTCCATGCGGATCAGCCAGGACGTGCGCAAGTACGCCGCCGAGCACGGCATCGGCGAGGTCGAGGCGCTCGAGCTCGGGATGAAGGAGAAGTCGTCGGAGTTCGCCGCGTCGGGCGGCCACGTCTACCTCCCGGTCATCGACTGATGTGCACCTCGAAGGCTGCCGACGAGGTGGTCGTCTGCGACGTCGCCCTTCCCGACGTACGGCGCCTGGTGGGCGTCCTGCCGGGAGTGGAGCTCACGCACCTGCCCTACGAGGGGACCCGGGTGCAGTCGGCCGGGGCGGTGCCGGTCGAGGTCTTCCGGGCAGCCGTCAACGAGGCCATCTCCGCGCACGGCGGCGCGCTGTAGGGGCCGCCGACCCCGGCGGTGTGTGGCCGACCGGGGCCGGCAGCTCCGAGACGATCATCGTCCTGCGGAATCGGAGCCGGTGCCGGGCTTTCGGGGAGTCGTCGCCTGGGTGGGCGACCTGATCGGCCGGGACAAGTGCGGGTCCGCCTCGAGATCGCCTGGGATTGCTGGGTTTTCGGGCTGTGGACTGGCTCTGTTCTGTCCCTGCTGGACCGTAGACTCGACCACATGTTCGAGATCGACATCGCGGCGGCCGTAGAGCGGGACGAGGACGTCCCGCTGGCCCTGGACGGTGCTCCGTGGTGGCGCAAGCCCCGGCCGGTGCCGGTCGCGCCGATGGCCCCGGAGGGCTTGGCGGCGCGGATCGATGCGGCGCAGGACCGGGCCGATCGGGTGCTGTTCACGGTCACGCCGCGGGAGGAGCTCGGCGCGTTCGCGAAGTGGCAGCGGATGGCCGATGAGGCGTGGTGCGGGCAGCTGCGGGATGTCGTCGCTGCC
>JBAVRG010000086.1:0-3265 GCA_049694795.1 Mycobacteriales bacterium | reverse complement strand
GCCGCACCTGGAGGACGGCCGCGACCCGCTGTCCCCAGCGCTCGTCCGGGATGCCGGCGACGACCGCGTCAGCGAGGTCGGGGTGCGTCTTCAGCGCCCCCTCGACCTCCTCGGGGTAGATCTTCTCGCCTCCGGAGTTGATGCAGATCGAGCCGCGTCCGAGGAAGTGCATGGTGCCGTCGGCCTCGACCATCGCCATGTCGCCGGGCAGCACCCAGCGCTCCCCGTCGATCGTGACGAAGGTCTTGGCGGTCTTCTCGGGGTCGCCGTAGTAGCCGAGCGGGATGTGGCCCTTCTGCGCCACCCGCCCGACCACGCCGGAACCGGGGACGACCGGCTTGAACTGCTCGTCGAACACCGTCGTGCGGGCGTTGACCGCGAACTTCAGCCCGTCCTTGGCGTTGCTGCCCGGCTTGGCCGAGCCGTTGTAGCCCGTCTCGGTGGAGCCGAAGCTGTCGTTGATGTAGACGTGCGGCATCAGGGCGTTGAGGCGGTCGCGCACCGGCTGGCTCAGCAGCGCGCCGGCGCTGGCGAGGGCGAACAGCGACGACGTGTCGTAGCTCTTCTCCTCGAGCGCCTCGATGATCGGCGTCGCCATCGCATCCCCGACGACCATGATCATGTTGCACTTCTGCGACTCGATGATCTCGAGGGCGCCGTGCCCGGAGTACTTGCGGATCAGGCAGATCTTGCCGCCCGCCCAGAAGTTGATGAAGGAGCTCAGCTCGGCCGCGCCGTGCATGAGCGGCGCGGCCGGGAAGTTGACCATCACGCCGCTCTCTAGCGCGTTGGTGCCGACGTCCTCGGGCTTGTCGAACGGCTCACCGGCCGGCCGGCCGCCGCCCATGCCGGCGAAGAACAGGTCCTCCTGCCGCCACATCACGCCCTTGGGCATGCCGGTGGTCCCACCGGTGTAGATGATGAACAGGTCGTCGGCCGAGCGCTGCGGGAACCCGCTCCGGTCACCCGGCTGGGCGGCGAGGACGTCCTCGTAGAGCAGCGTCCCGTCAGGCAGGTCGAAGCCCTCGGTCGGGCCGACCGCGACCAGGTGCTTGAGGGCGTCGACCTTCGGCAGGACCGCGGCCACCCGGTCGGCGAACTCGGTGTCGAAGACGACCGCCACCAGGTCCGCGTCGTCGTAGAGGTAGCGCAGCTCCTCCTCGACGTAGCGGAAGTTCACGTTGACGGGCACGGCGCGGATCTTGAACAGCGCGAGCATCGTCTCGAGGTACTCGGTGCCGTTCATCATGTGGCAGCCGACGTGGTCCCCCAGCCCGATCCCCACCGACTGGAAGTGGTGGGCCAGGCGGTTCGCCCGCTCGTCGAGCTGCCGGTAGGTCAGGGTCCGACCCTCGGCGTACAGCGCCTCGCGGTCGGGGACCGCGTCGACGACGCACTCGAACATGTCCGCCAGGTTGAACTCCACAGCCATCTCCTCAGTGCTTGAAGCCGGAGGTGGCGGTGGCCCCACCGTCGACGGCGAGCTCCGCCCCGGTGATGTAGGACGCGGCGTCGCTCGCCAGGAAGGTGACCGCCTCGGCGACCTCCTCCGGCTTGCCGGTGCGCTTCATGGGCACCTGGTTGCCCACCCACTGCAGGCTCTTCTCGTCGGGCACGAAGTGCCGGACCATCGGGGTGTCGATGCCGCCGGGGTGCACGCTGTTGACCCGGATCCCGTCGGCGGCCAGCTCGATCGCGGCAGCCTTCGACATCCCGCGTACGGCGAACTTCGAGCCGGTGTAGGCCACCAGGAAGCGGTTGCCTCCCAGTCCCTCCACGGAGGAGAGGTTCACGATCGCGCCACCGCCGGCGCGCTTGAGGGCGGGGTGCACCTCGCGCATCCCGAGGAAGCAGCCGAAGGCGTTGACGTCGTTGACCTTGCGGTAGGTCTCGGTCGTCGTGTTGCCCAGCTCGTCCATGAGCAGGACGCCTGCGTTGTTGACCAGCACGTCGATCTTGCCGAACGCCTTCTCGCCCTCGGCGACGGCATCGCGCCACGACTGCTCGTCGGTCACGTCGAGGGTGACGGCGAGCGCGACGTCACCGAGCGAGGCTGCGACCTCCTTGACCTCCGGCAGGATGTCGCCGAGCACCACGCGCGCGCCCTCGGCCGCCATGAGGCGGGCCGTTGCCGCGCCCATCCCGCGCGCCGCACCGCTGATGAGGGCGACCTTGCCCTCGAGCCTGCCCGTCATGCCGGCTTCTCCGATCCCACGACCCACATCGCGAAGAACTGCGAGCCACCGCCGTAGGCGTGCCCGAGAGCGGTCCGGGCGCCGTCCACCTGGTGCTCGCCGGCCATGCCGCGGACCTGGTTGGCCGCCTCGAGGAACCGGATCATGCCGGAGGCCCCGATCGGGTTGGTCGAGAGCACGCCACCGGACATGTTGATCGGCAGCTCGCCGGTGAGCGACGTCGTACCGTCGTGGACCATCTTCCAGCCGGTGCCCTCCTCGGCGAAGCCGAGGTTCTCCAGCCACATCGGCTCGAACCAGCTGAAGGGCACGTAGATCTCGGCGCAGTCGATCTGCCGGAACGGGTCGGTGATGCCCGCCTCCTTGTAGACCGCCTTCGCGCAGTCCCTTCCGGCATGCGGGTTGATGCGGTCCCGACCGGCGCCCATGGTCGGCTCGGACCGGACGGCGGTGCCGTGGATCCACGCGACCGGCTTGCTCTGCTTGGCCGCAGCCGCTTCGGAGCCGATCACCATCGCCGCCGCGCCGTCCGAGGACGGGCAGGTCTCGGCGTACCGGATGGGGTCCCACAGCAGCGGGGACTCGGCGATCTTCTCGTAGGTGATGTCGGCCTCGTGCAGGTGGGCGAACGGGTTCTTGAGCGCGTTGAGGCGGTCCTTGAGGACGACCTTGTAGCCGGTGTCGAGCGGGGCGCCCGACTTCTGCAGGTAGCCGCGCACGATCGGGGCGAAGTACCCGCCGGCGCCGGCGACGAGCGGCTGCGAGAACGGGATCTTGATGGAGAGCGCCCACATGGCGTTGCTCTCCGACTGCTTCTCGAAGGCGACCGTGAGGACCCGCTCGTGGATGCCGGCCTGCACCAGGTGGGTGGCGACGATCGACGTGGAGCCCCCGACCGAGCCCGCGGTGTGCACCCGGAACATCGGCTTGCCCACCGCGCCGAGGGCCTCGGCGAGGTAGAGCTCCGGCATCATGACGCCCTCGAACATGTCGGGCGCCTTGCCGAGGACGACGGCGTCGATGTCCTTCCACTCGAGCTCGGCGTCGGCCAGCGCGCGGTCGGCGGCCTC
>JBAVRG010000085.1:0-8256 GCA_049694795.1 Mycobacteriales bacterium | reverse complement strand
GACCTGCGCCGCGACCGGCGCGGGCGCCACCTCGTCGGCGGAAGCAGCCGGCGCCGTGTCCGGCACCGGGAGGGCCTCGCCCTGCGCCGGTACGGCGTCCTGCGCCTGCTCCGGCAGGTCCTCCTCGACCTGCGCCGGTACGGCGTCCTGCGCCGCCGCCGGCTCGACGGGCTCGACGGTTTCGGCCGGCTCGACTGGCTCGACGGTTTCGGCCGGCTCGACGGGCTCGACGGTTTGAGCCGGCTCGACGGGCTCAGCGGGCTCAGCGGGCTCGGCGAAGCGGGTCCGCTCCGGAGCGGGCTCGCCGGGCTGCTCAGGGGCTCGCTCGGGCTCCCGCTCGGGAGTGCGGTCCAGGGGGGTGGGCTCGTGGGGATCCGTCATCGGGTCAGCTCACCGGCTGCAGGTCGGCGACGAGCCAGCGCCCGCCGTGCTTCTCGAGGTCGAGCCGCCAGCGGTCGTGCGCCGTCACGCCGTCCGCGCTGGTGGTGTCCTTGACCAGGCGGTCCACCGCCACGAGGACGGTCGCGCTGTCGGTGTCGGCCCGTACGACGCCGGCGGACAGGATCGTCCCGGACGAGACCGTCTTGCGGGCGAGGACGAGCTGCTTGAGGTCGGCGCGCGCCTTGGAGAACTGGTCCTTGAACTGGCCGGTCGCACCGGCGAGGACGCGGTCGAGGTCGCTGTCGATCGTGGTGACGCTGATGGCGTCGAGGTTCACGATCGCCTGCCGACCGGCCGTCAGGGCGCTCTGCCGCGCGTTCTCGAGCGCCGCCCGGTCGTCCCGGTGCGCCTTGGCCACGAAGGCCAGCGCGATGCTGCTCGCGGCGAGGACGAGCACGAGCGCGCCGAGGACGACGACGAGCACGCGGGAGCGGGGCGCGACGTCGCGCCCGTTGTCGGCCGAGCTCACAGGGCGGGTCCGGGTGCGGTCATGCGTCCAGTCTGGCCCACGCCGGCGCCGGCACGGGTCGCGAGGGTCACGAGCGCAGCGGGTTCATGAGCAGCCACTCCCAGGAGGCGTCTCCGAACACCGACGCCGCGCCGGCGGTGGAGCCGAGCAGGTACTGCTGGCCGTCTGCCGTGATGGCGTGCCCCGTCGAGGGGTCCCAGTCGCCGTACGTGGTGGTCCAGCCCTGCGTGCCGGTCGCGCCGCCGTACAGGGAGGCGCGGTTGACCGACGAGGAGCGGTCCTGCGGGAACGGCGGCAGCCCCTCGGCCCGGGGCGCGTTGCGGGCGCCGCGGACGTCGATGGCGGACGGCGACTGCAGCGAGCAGTACGCGCGCAGGTTCGACGGCCGAGGCGTCACGTCGGACGGGTCGCGCTTCTTGGTCGTCGCGTAGCCGGGGTCGCTGCTCGGGCAGACGGCAGGGCTCTGGGAGGACGCGAACCCGAAGTGCGCCGTGCCGTCACCGGGCGTGACGGTGAAGCCGCCCGCGACGACGTTGGGGTAGGTCACCAGGATCTGGCGAAGCGCAGGGATGCGCACCGCCTGCACCTGGGCGGCGAAGACCAGGTTGTCGAGCAGCACCGGGAGGTTCGCGCGGTTGGCCTCGAGCAGGCTGGTCGTCACCTGGGCGCTGTCGGCGCCGGTCCTGAACAGCGTCCGGAAGTCCGGGTCGCTGGAGCGCAGCTGCGAGGTGAGCGAGGCGAGGGAGGCGTTGTAGGAGCGGAAGTCCCCCGCGACCGCCCGCTGGGTGTCCAGGACCGGCTTGCTGTCCTGGATGAGCCGCAGCGTCTGCGGGAGGTTCTGGGTGGCGGTCGTGGAGAGCTGGTCACCCGCGTCGATGAGGCGCTGCAGGTCGTCGCCGGAGCCCTCGAACGCCTTGCCGAGCTCGTCGAGCACGATCCCGACGTCGCGGGTGTCCACGCTGCGGACCAGCTTGTCGAGGTTCACGACGAGCTGCGTCGGCTGGATCGGGATGGCAGTCATGGACCGCGGGATCACGTCGCCGCTGCGCAGGTAGGCGCTGCCGTCGTCCTGCGGCTGCAGGTCGACGTACTGCTCGCCGATCGCCGAGCGGTTGCCGACCACCGCCTTGACGGGCGTGGGGATCTTGCTGCCCGGCCGCAGGCGGAGCGAGACGCGGATCCCGTCGGACTGCAGTGCGAGCTTTTCGACCTTGCCGACGGAGACGCCGCGGTAGGTGACCTGGGCGCCTTCGAAGATGCCGCCGGAGTCGGAGAAGTCGGCCTTGACCAGGTAGCCCGGGTCCGAGAAGTACTTGCCCAGGCCGGCGTAGCGGCCGCCGGCGAAGACCAGACCGGTGGCGGCCACGACGAAGAACACGAGCAGCTGCAGGCGGGTCTGCCGGGTGATCACGAGAGCCCTCCGAACAGCAGCATGGCGAGGTCACCGGAGTCCGCGCCGGGGCCGCTGGCCAGGCCCGACGTGAGGCCGCCGAGACCGGGCAGCGTCGGTGCGCTGGGCAGCGACGGCACCGTGGGCACCGGCACCGGGAGCTTCGGGAGCTTCGGGACCGTCGGCGTCGGCGTCCCCCCTGGCAGCGGTAGGCCCGGAAGGCCAGGCAGGCCCGAACCGCCGCCCAGCAGGTTGCCCACCAGGTCGCTCGGGTTGCCGTCGACGGTGATGTAGAGGTTGGCGTAGTCGCCGCGGATGCCGCCCTTGTTGCCGGGCAGCGCGACGGTGCGCGGGAACGGGTAGGTCGTGAGCAGCTCCAGCGCGTTGGGCAGGTCCTTGCCGGCCGCGGCGAGCTGGGTGAGGATCGGCTGCAGCGACCGCAGGTCGGCGACGGTGTTCTGCTGCGTCGCCTGGATCACCCGGGTCGCGACGGTGCCGAGGTTGTTCAGGCCCGACAGCACCTTGGTCAGCTGCGCCCGCTCGTCCGCGAGCACCGCGGTGCCCTTGGGGATGTCGCGCAGCGCGACGTCGAGGGTCTGGCGCTGGGCCGCCAGCTTGCCGGTGAGCCGGTCCAGGCCGTCGAGCGCCGCGCTGATCTGGCCCTTCTGCTTGTCGAGGCCGCCGACGAAGCCGGTCAGCTGCTGCAGGAAGTCGCGGACCTGGCTCTCACGGCCCTTGAGCGCCTTGGTGAGCTCGCTGTTGATGACCTGCAGCTGCTCGAGGCTGCCGCCGTTGAGCACCAGCGAGAGCGCACCGAGGACCTCCTCGATGTCGGCGTTGCGCTGGGTGCGCGACAGCGGGATGTACATCCCGTCCCGCAGCCGGCCGACCGGGTCGGCCGGCGGCTGGAGGCTGACGAACTTCTCGCCGAGCAGCGACGTCTGGCGCAACGACGCGGTGGCGTTCTCCGGCAGGACGACGTCCTTCTTCAGGCTCACGGTGACGACGGCGGTGTAGCCGCCCTTGGACAGCGAGATGTCCTTGACCGAGCCGACGGTGACGTCGTTGACCTTGACCGCGGACTGCGGCACGAGGTCGAGCACATCGGTGAACTCGACCTTGACCTGGTAGCCGCCACCGCCAACGCCGCCGGGCAGCGGGAAGCTCGCGGCGCCCTGGAACTTGCAGCCGGCCAGCGACAGCGCCAGCAACGCCGACACGACCGACCAGACCGCCGTACGACGGAAGCGGGCGCGGCTCATGAGCTGCCCTCCAGGATGCCGCCGAGGGTGAGGTCCGGACGGGCGACGGACGGCGCCGCGTGCGGGAGGATGCCCCCGAGGACGCTGTTGCAGGCCGTCGGCGACTGCCCTGCGATCGCGAGCAGGTTGCACAGCACGCCGGCCGGGCCCCCCTGGCTGGCGCTGTTGTCGCGCGTGTCGAGCGTGCCGGACTTGGCGTTGTAGGCCAGCTGCAGGTTGGACAGCGCGGTGGGCGCGGTGTCGAGGAACTCGCGCAGCGCCGCCTTCTGCTTCACCAGCACCTTGGTGACGGAGGCGAGGTCGGCGACGTTGGCCGTCAGGTTGTCCTTGTTCTCCTTGACGAACTGCGCGACCTGACCCAGCGCGACCGACAGCTGGCGGATCGCGGTGGCCAGGTCGGTGCGCTCGCCGTCGAGCTGGGCTGCGACCTGCGCGAGGTTGGCGTCGAACGCCCGCACGGTGCTGTCGTTCTGCGCGATGACGGTCGTGAACTGCTGCAGGTTGTCGATCGTCCCGAACAGGTCCGAGCGCGAGTCGGCGAGCGTCTGCACCGCCTTCGACAGCCCGTCCAGCGTGCCGTGCAGGGCCGCACCGTTGTCCTTGAGGTTCTCCGCACCGACGTGCAGCAGGTCCGACAGCGCGCCGTTGCGGTTGGCGCCGTTCGGGCCGAGCGCCTGGTTGAGCGTGTCGAGGTTGCTGTAGATCTGGTCGAGCTCGACGGGGACGGCGGTCCGGTCGGTGCCGAGCTGCGCGCCGTCCGGGAGGGTGTCGCCCGAGGTGTAGACCGGGGTGAGCTGGACGTACCGGTCGGAGACGATCGACGGCGCGAGCAGCACGGCCTTGGCGTCCTTGGGGATCTTGTAGGACGCGTCGTAGGTCATGTCCAGGTGCACCTTGGTGCCCCGGGGCGTGATCTTGGTGACCTCACCGATCTTCACGCCGAGCACCCGCACGTCGCTGTGGACGTAGACCCCGATGGCGCGGTCGAAGTCGGCCGAGAAGTGCTTGGTGCCGGGGCCGCCGAACAGGCCGCAGCCGGACAGGGTGCCCACGGAGCTGAGGGCCACGAAGAGCGCCAGGAGGCGCGAGCGGGTGCGCATCAGCCCTTCCCGAAGCTGCCGGGGCCGAAGCCGGAGGGGTTGGTCAGGTTGAAGACGTAGGTGTCGAACCAGCGCCCGTTGCCCAGGTTGTTGGCGAACAGCCGGACGAAGGGCGCCAGCTCGTTGAGGCTCTTGTCGAGGTTGTCCTGGTTGGCCCGGAGCATCGCCGACACGCCACGCAGGCTGGCCAGAGCGGGAGCCAGGTTGGCGCGGTTCTCGCGGACCAGCGCGATGAGCTGCTCCGACAGGGTGGTCGTGGTCGTCAGCAGGCGGTGGATCGCGTCGCGCCGCGCCTTGACCTCGAGCAGCACCAGGTTGCTGTCCTTGAGGAAGGCCACGAGGTCCTGGTCGCGGTCCGCGAGCACCTTGGTGACGCTCTGGGCGTGCGCGAGGAGCTGCCGCAGCTTGGCGTCCCGTGAGGCGATGGTGGTGGACAGCCGGGACAGCCCGTCGAGGGAGGCCCGCACCTCCGCGGGCGAGCTGCGGAAGTCGTCAGCCAGCGTGGTGAAGGACCGCGCGAGCTGGGCGCTGTCGACGTTGCCGACCACGCCGGCGAGCTTCTGGAACGCCGGCGAGATGTCGAACGGGGCGGACGTGCGGGTGAGCGGGATCGGCGTGCCCGGGTCCAGGGTGCCGTCGCCGTCCGGGACGAGAGCGAGGTACTTACGACCCAGGACCGTCTTGATCTTGATCTCGGCGCGGGTGAGGCGGCCGAGGTGGACGCCCTTCACGCGCATCCGCACGACGACGTGGTCGCCCTTGAGCGAGATGCCCACGACCTTGCCGACCTTCACGCCGGCGACGCGGACCTCGTCCATCTTCTGCAGACCGGCGGCCTCGCTGAAGTCCGCGGAGTAGACCTTGCCACCGCCGATGAACGGCAGCGAGTCGGTCTTGAAGGCGCCGACCAGCAGCAGCAGGATCAGCCCGAGGCCGACCGCGCCGATGACGGTCTTGTTGCGCTCCCTGAACGGCGTCACCTCAGCCCCCTCACTTCTGGCACCGCGAGGCGCTGTTGACCAGCTGCGTGCCGTTCACGTCCACGCCGCAGAGGTAGAAGTTGAACCAGCCGCCGTAGGTCGCCGTCGCGATGATGCGGTTGAGCTTGTCCGGCAAGCGCTGCAGCACGCCGTTGATGACCGCCTTGTTGTCGTCGAGCGTGCCGGCGAGCGTCCTGAGCTGCGCGATGTCGGAGCGCACGCCGGGACGGATGCCCGCCAGCAGCCCCGCCGTCGCGCTCGTCAGGTCGGAGATCCCGCTGATCGACTGCCCGATGCTGGTGCGGTCCTCCGCGAAGCCCGACGAGAGCCTGCGGAGCTGGGTGATCAGCGCGCTCAGGTCGGTGTCGCGCTGGTCGACCGTCGCGAGCACCGTGGTGAGGTTGTCGACCACCCGGCCGATCACCGCGTCCTTGTCGGCCAGCGTCGAGGTGAGCGAGGCCGTGCGCGCGAGGAGGGTGTCGACGGTGCCGCCCTCGCCCTGCAGGGTCTGGATGATCTCGAAGGAGACCTGGTTGACGGTCTGCGGGTCGAGCGCCTGGAACAGCGGGCGGAAGCCGTTGAAGAGCACCGTGAGGTCGAGGGCGTTGCGGGTGCGGGCCAGGGGCACGGTCGCGCCGGGCTTGAGCGTGTCGGCGGAGCCGGTGCCCTCGGTGACCGCGATGTAGCGCTCGCCCACGAGGTTGCGGTAGCGCAGCTGCAGGAGGTTGCCCTGCGTGAGCGTGCGGCCGCCCTCGAGCTGCAGCGTGACGTCGGCGAGGTTGTCCTTGAGCCCGATCTTGGAGACCTTGCCGACCTTGACGCCGGCGATCCGGACCTCGTTGCCCGGCAGCAGACCCGTGACGTCGCTGAACTGCGCGTGGTAGGTCGTCGTCCCGCCCTGCGGGAAGTTGCCGATGGTCGCGGCCAGCGTGATGGTCAGGAACGAGGTGACCACCATGAAGATGATCAGCTTGATGCCTGCGCTGGTGGTCTTCATGCCAGCCCCACCGTGTTGCCTCCCGCAAGGGGTCCGAAGAGCATGCTGACGAGATCGGGCACCTGGTCGGCCGGCACGCCCAGCACCGGCGCCGCCACCGCGGAGACCGCGGGGCTGCCGCTCGTGGGCCCGAGGTAGGTGGCGGCCGCGCTCCCCGTGGACGTGGTCCTGGTGCGGTAGCCGTCGTCGAAGGACGCGTCCGCGGCGGGCACCTTGGGTCGCGGCAGCCCGTCGCAGTACGGCGCCCGCCCGTCCCGGTACTTGGGCTCCTGACCCGGCGCGTAGCCGCCGTTGTCCTGGGTGGCCTCGACGGTGATGTGCAGCCCCGGCTGCAGGCCGCCGAACGCCTTCTCCAGGGTCGGCTCGTAGACCGCCAGGCCCTTCAGGAAGCAGGGGTACTCCGGTGAGTACCGGGCGTACAGGTCGAGCGAGGGACGGGAGTCACGCGCGAGCGCGACGAGCCGGCGCTCGTTCTGCGCGACGAGCGACTGGGCGCTGGCGGCGAAGCCGGTGGTGGTGGTGAGGAAGCTGTCGAGAGCCGGCTTCTCCTCGACCAGGTTGCGGCTGCTGGCCGCCAGGTTGTCGAGCACCCGGAGCAGGTTGCCGGACGAGGCCGCCGTGTTGTTGCTCAGGTCGGCCAGTCCCCGCATGTCGGCGGCCAGGGTCGGCAGCGCCGGGTTGATGCGCTTGAAGTAGGCACCGGCGGTGACGAGGTTGTTGCCGAGCTTGGCCCCCCGGTCGCGCAGCGCCGTGGACAGGCCGTTGAGCGTCATGGACAGCTCGGCCGGCTTGAGGCTCTGCAGCACCGGGAGCAGGTCGTCGAGCACCTTCTCGGTCTCCAGCGCCGTCCGCGAGCGGTCCTGCGGGATGACGTCGCCGCCCTTGAGGTGGCCCTGGGGCTGCGCCGGGTCGACGAGCAGCACGTACTTCTCGCCGAAAAGGGTCTTGGGCAGCAGCTGCGCCTGGACGTTGGCGGGGATGAGCTTGACCTTGTCGGGCTCGAGCGCGAGGTCCACCGTGGCCCCGGAGCCCGTCGAGTGCACGCCCCGCACCTCGCCCACGACCAGGCCGCGCAGCTTGACGTCGGCCGGCGCCGACAGCTGGTTGCCGATCCGGTCGGCCTTGAGCGTGACCCGAACGACCGGCGTGAACGCCTTGCGGTAGAAGAGCACCGTCAGTCCCACGAGCAGCGCCAGCACCACCAGGAAGGCGACGCCGGACAGCCGTCTGCGCAGGAGGGCGCGACCTCCGATGGGCACGGGGGCAGACATCAGCCCGCGATCTTCACGGTCGTGGTCGCGCCCCAGATGGCGAGGCTGAGGAAGAAGTCGACCAGGTTGATCGCCACGATCGCGGTGCGCACCGCCCGGCCGACGGCCACGCCGACGCCGGCAGGGCCGCCGGAGGCGTAGTAGCCGTAGTAGCAGTGGATCAGGATGATGATCACCGCGAAGATCAGCACCTTGACGAAGCTGTACAGCACGTCCACGGGCGGCAGGTACTGGTGGAAGTACTGGTCGTAGGTGCCGGTCGACTGGCCGTAGAAGCCGGTGGTGATCGTCCGGGCCGCGAAGTAGGACGAGAGCAGCCCGACGACGTACAGCGGGATGACCGCGA
>JBAVRG010000084.1:0-2608 GCA_049694795.1 Mycobacteriales bacterium | reverse complement strand
AGGCGGGGCAGCAGGGCCTTGCGCTGGGCCTCGGAACCGGCCAGCCGGACCGCCTCGCCGACCAGCATGGTGCCGAGCCACGGGCCGGGGACGGTGCCGGCGCCGAAGGCGCGGGCGATGACGGCGGCGTCGAGCAGGCCGAGGCCGATGCCGTCGTGCTCCTCGGGGACGAGCACGGCGAGCCAGCCCTGCTCGCCGATCGCCTTCCAGAGGGCGGCGGGCACGCCGTCGGACTCAGGGGTCTCGTAGACCTCACGGACCTGCGGGGTGGCGAACTTGTCACGGAGGTACGAGCGGACCGCGTCCTGCAGGGCGCGCTGCTCGTCGGTGAGCTGGAACTTCATGACTCGGTCTCCTCGGGGCTATCGGGGGAGGCCGAGCACGCGCTCGGCGACGATGTTGCGCTGCACCTGCTGCGAGCCGCCCCAGATCGTGCAGGAGCGGGACCACAGGGCCGCGGTGGTGATCTCGGCGACCGACAGGTCGGGGCGCGGGTCGGGCACCTGGAAGCCGGCGCCCATGACGGCCTCGTACGCGTCGCTGACCTTGCGGAAGGTCTCGGACCACATGATCTTGGTCATCGACGCCTCGAAGCCGAGGTCCTTGCCTTGGCTGGTCTGCGTGAGCACGTGCCAGGAGTGCAGCTTGAGGCACTCGAGGTCGACGAGCGCGTCCGCGAGCTTCTGGCGCAGCACGGGGTCCTTGGCTGCAGGGGAGCCGTCGCGGTCGAGGGTGCCGGCGAGGTGCGCGACCTCGTCCCACATGCGGCGGAACTCGGTGTACTGCCCGATCGCGGACGAGCCGCGCTCGAAGGACAGCAGCAGCATCGCGGTCTGCCAGCCGTTGCCCTCGCCGCCGAGGACCTCGGTGGTCGGGCAGAGCGCGTCGGTGAAGAAGACCTCGCCGAACTCACTGGCGCCGGACAGCTGCTTGAGGGGACGGGCTTCCACGCCGGGCTGGTGCATGTCGACGAGGAGCATCGAGATGCCGGCGTGCCGGCTCCCCTCGGACGGTCCGGTGCGGGCCAGCGTGAAGATCTTGTCGCCGTGCATGGCGTTGGTGGTCCAGATCTTCTGGCCGTTCAGGACGTAGCTGTCGCCCTGCTGCTCGGCCTTCATCTGGAGGTTCGCGAGGTCGGAGCCGGCTCCGGGCTCGGAGAAGCCCTGGCACCAGATCGTCTCGGTGTGCAGCAGCGGCTTGATGATCGACTTCTTCTGCTCCTCGGTGCCGAGGACCATCACGGTCGGCGCGAGGAACGCCAGGCCGAGCGGGTTGACGCTGCTCGGGGCGTTGGCCTTGGCCATCTCCTCGTCGTAGATGGCCTTCATCGTCGGGGTGCCGCCGCGGCCGCCGTACTCGGTGGGCCAGGCGATGCCGGCGAACCCGGCCGCGGCCTTGCCGGCCTCCCAGTCACGTCGGATCTGGAAGCGCTCGTCGTCGCTCTTGCCGCGCCACCACTCGGTGGTGCGCATCTCCTGCGGGAGGTTCGCGTCGAGCCATGAGCGGAACTCGGACCGGAAGTCCTCGTCCTCCTTGCTGAACCGCAGATCCACCGTGGGGGCCCCTTCGTCGGTCGAGTGGCTGGTCTCCTCGGGGTGCCCGTCGGAAACCGAATCCGGTTCTACTGCCTGCAGGGTGCACCTTGCCACACCTGCTTGGATGGCGCCCATGGACGTCGACGCCACTCTCGCCCTGGCGACCGATCTCGCCCGCGAAGCGGGGGCGCTGGCGCTGTCGATGCGCGCCTCCGTCGGGGTGCTGGACACCAAGTCCTCACCGACCGACGTGGTGACGGCCGCCGACCGGGCCGTCGAGTCGCTGCTGGTCTCGGCGCTGACCGCCGCCAGGCCGGAGGACGGGCTGCTCGGTGAGGAGGGGGCCGGCTCGACCGGCACCTCGGGTGTGCGCTGGGTGATCGACCCGATCGACGGGACCGTCAACTACCTCTACGGGATCCCGCAGTGGGCGGTCTCGATCGGCGTGGAGACCGCCTCGGGGACGCAGGTGGGCGTGGTCTACGACCCGTCGAAGGAGGAGCTGTGGCAGGCGGTCCGCGGTGGTGGCGCCGTCCTCAACGGCTCGTCGCTGCGCTGCTCGTCAGTGACCTCGCTGGACCAGGCGCTGATCGGCACCGGCTTCGGGTACGACGCCCGCCGCCGCGCAGCGCAGGCCGCGGCCCTTCCGGTGCTGCTGCCGGCGGTTCGTGACGTGCGCCGGCTCGGTGCGGGCTCGCTGGACCTGTGCTCGGTCGCCGCGGCGCGGCTCGACGGGTACTTCGAGCAGGGCTTGTCGGCCTGGGACCTGTCCGCGGGCGCGCTCATCGCGGCCGAGGCCGGTGCGCGGGTCGCCGGCCTGCGGGGGGCCGAGGCGTCCTCCTCGCTGGTGGTCGCGGCGGGCCCTGGCGTCTTCGACGCGCTGCACGACCTGCTCGTGTCGGTGGACGCGGACGCCGACCCGATGGGCTGACGCGCCTGGGCAACGTGTGTGGAGCCGGGTCGTGCACCGGATCGGGTGCACCTCCTCCCGGTGATCCACAGGGCCGGTGCGGCGGTGTCTGGTTTGTCCTACCGTTCTGGGCCATGCAGGTCCGAACGCTGCTGGTGCCGGT
>JBAVRG010000083.1:0-1949 GCA_049694795.1 Mycobacteriales bacterium | reverse complement strand
CCCGACGAGGGCGGCCCCGAGCCACCCGGCGACCCGCACCCCCGTGCCGGTCCGCCGTACCGCCACGACGGCTGCGCAGCCGACCTGCCCGCGGGTGCCCGCCGTCGGCTCGGCCATGCAGGTCGTCCTGGTCGTGGGCAGCGGCAGCTCCGCGACGGTCCGTGCCTGCCAGCGCCGGGCCGGCCAGTGGGTCTCGGTGCTCGGCACGATGTACGGCCACGTGGGGGTGCACGGGGTGGCGCCGGCAGGTGCCAAGCGGGAGGGGGACGGGCGGACGCCGTCGGGGGTGTACTCGCTCGGGCGCGGGTTCGGGGTCCAGGCGGACCCGGGTGTGGCGTTCCGGTGGACGCGCGTGACGACGGCCGACGTGTGGGTCGACGACCCCGGCTCGTCGCTCTACAACACCTGGCAGCGGACCCCCGCGAACGGCCGGTGGGACTCCGCGGAGTCGCTGTACCAGCCGCGGCCGTACGCCTACGCCCAGGTGATCGACTACAACACGGCGCGAACCCCCGGCAGGGGGAGCGCGATCTTCCTGCACGTCGACCACGGGTCGGGGACCGCCGGGTGCGTGTCGGTGCCGCGCTCGCAGCTGCTGGCGCTCCTGCGGTGGGAGCGCGGGGGAGCGGTCATCGCCATCCGCTGACGGGCTACCGTCGGGACATGTCGAACCGCGATCATGACGTCGTCCTGCACGGCGCGACCGGCTTCGTCGGTCGCCTCACCGCGCGGCACCTGGCGACGTACAAGGGCGAGGCGAAGGTGGCCCTGTCGGGCCGGTCCAAGGACAGGCTCGAGCGGGTGCGGGACGAGCTCGGCGTCGACTGGCCGCTGATCGTCGCGGACGCCGCCGACGAGTGCTCGCTCGCCGAGCTGGCCGCGTCGACGAAGGCGGTGGCGACGACGGTCGGGCCGTACGCGAAGTACGGCCTGCCGCTGGTGCGCGCCTGCGCCGAGGCCGGCACGTCGTACGCCGACCTCACCGGCGAGGTGCTGTTCGTCCGCGACAGCGCTGAGGCCGCCGACAAGCTCGCCCGCGAGACCGGCGCGCGGATCGTCAACTCCGCCGGCTTCGACTCGATCCCCTCCGACCTCGGGGTCCTGCTGCTGCACGAGCGCGTCGCGGCCGACGGCGAGGGGACCCTCGAGGACACCGTGCTGCTGCTGGTGTCGATGCGCGGGGGTGTCAGTGGCGGGACCATCGACTCGCTGCGCACCCAGCTCGACGTCGTGAAGGCCGACCCGTCGCTGCGGGCGTTGCTCGCCGACCCCTACTCGCTCAGCCCCGACCGGGCCGCCGAGCCCGACCTGGGCAAGGAGAGCGACGTCATGATCCCGACGAAGGACCCGCTGCTCGACCGCTGGGTCGCGCCCTTCGTCATGGCGCCCTACAACACCCGGGTCGTGCGCCGCAGCAACGCGCTGCTCGGGCACGCCTACGGCCCCAGCTTCCGCTACCGCGAGGTCATGGGGGTGGGCAGCAGCCCGCTCGCCCCCGTGCTCGCCGGTGGTGTCACTGCCGGGCTGGGTGCGCTCGTCGCCGGGATGGCGCTGCCGCCCACCCGCGCGCTCCTCGACCGGGTCCTCCCCAAGCCTGGCAGCGGGCCGTCGGAGAAGGTGCAGCGCACCGGCCACTTCCGCGTCGAGGTGCACACCCGCACGTCCACCGGGGCGCGTTACGTCGCGACGGTGGCAGCGAAGGGCGACCCCGGGTACGCCGCGACCGCGGTCATGCTCGGGGAGAGCGCGCTGTGCCTCGCCACGGACGAGCTCTCCTCGCCCGGTGGCGTCCTCACGCCGGCGGTCGCGATGGGGGACCGGCTGGCGCAGCGGTTGCGGGCGCGCGGGTTCGAGCTGTCGGTGGCGCGGGTCGGCTGATGGGCCGCGCCCGCGTCCGGCTCGCCGTGCCGCTCCTGCTGGTGCTCGCCGGCTGCGCGCAGCTGGCACCG
>JBAVRG010000082.1:0-6540 GCA_049694795.1 Mycobacteriales bacterium | reverse complement strand
GTGTCGGAAGGGTGAAGGGTCCGGAACAGTCACCGCACGTCTCATGCGGTGCTGCGGGCCGCCACGGCTTGGTCGTAGAGGCGCCCGGCACGGTAGGACGAGCGCACCAGCGGCCCGCTCATCACTCCCGCGAAGCCCAGCTCCAGGGCCTCCTCGCGCAGCTCCACGAACTCCTCGGGCTTGACCCAGCGCTCGACGGGGTGGTGCCGCTTGGAGGGCCGCAGGTACTGCGTGATCGTGACCAGCTCGCAGCCGGCGTCGAGCAGGTCCTGCAGCGCCTCGCTGACCTCCTCGCGGGTCTCGCCCATGCCGAGGATGAGGTTGCTCTTGGTCACCAGGCCGGCGGCACGCGCCTGGGCGATCACGTCGAGGGAGCGCTCGTAGCGGAAGCCGGGGCGGATCCGGCGGAAGATGCGCGGCACCGTCTCGATGTTGTGGGCGAACACCTCGGGGCGACTGGCGAAGACCTCGGCCAGCAGGTCGGGCTTCGCGTCGAAGTCCGGCGCGAGCAGCTCGACCTTCACGCCGTCGACGGCGGCGTGCACCAGCCGGACCGTCTCGGCGTACAGCCACGCCCCGCCGTCGGGCAGGTCGTCACGGGCGACGCCGGTGATGGTCGCGTAGCGCAGCCCCATGGCCTGGACCGACTCCGCGACCCGGCGCGGCTCGTCGGTGTCGTACGCGGCGGGCTTGCCGGTGTCGATGTTGCAGAAGTCGCAGCGGCGCGTGCACTGGTCGCCGCCGATGAGGAAGGTCGCCTCGCGGTCCTCCCAGCACTCGTAGATGTTGGGGCAGCCGGCCTCCTCGCAGACCGTGTGCAGCCCCTCGGTCTTCACGAGCTGCTTGAGCGCGGTGTACTCCGGGCCCATCACGGCGCGGGTCTTGATCCAGGAGGGCTTCTTCTCGATCGGCGTCTCGGCGTTGCGCACCTCGAGGCGCAGCAGCTTTCGTCCGTCCGGCGCGATCGTCACGACTCTCCCTCGTCTCGCTGACAAGGCTAACGTCGCGGGGGACCGACGGCTTCCTGGAGGACTTTTCCGTGCGCATGCTCTACCGCCGTACGACGGAGGCCGAGGTCGCCGAGCTGGAGCGCGACCCGGACCTGGCCGCCCGGTGGTTCGCCGACGAGGAGCCGGTCGACCTCGGACGGGCCTGGCACGGCATCCACTTCCTGCTGAACGGCTCCGCCTGGGGCGGCAGCCCGCCCCTGTACGACGCCGTCCTCGGCGGGACGCCGGTGGGGGACCCGACGTCTTACGAGCCGGTGCGGTTCGTGTCGGCGGCCGAGGTGGAGGCGGTCGCCGAGGCGCTGCCCGACGCCGACGCGCTGCGGCCCCGGTTCACGCACCGGGCGCTGAAGCAGGCCGAGATCTACCCGGACGACGCCTGGGAGCAGGCCGACGCGCTGACGGCGTTCGTGCTGCCGGCGTACCGGGTGCTCGTGGAGCTGTTCACCGACGCGGCCGCCGCGGGCGACGCCGTGCTCATCACCCTCGACAGGAGCTGACGTGCAGCTGCGCATCTTCACCGAGCCCCAGCAGGGCGCGACGTACGACGACCTGCTGCGCGTGGCGCGGGCGACCGAGGACCTGGGCTTCGACGCGTTCTTCCGGTCCGACCACTACCTGACCATCGGTGGCGACGGCGGCGTGGGCTCGACGGACGCGTGGGTGACGCTCGCCGGGCTGGCCCGCGAGACCTCGCGGATCCGGCTGGGCACCCTCGTCACTCCGGCGACGTTCCGGCTGCCCGGCCCGCTCGCGATCTCGGTGGCGCAGGTCGACCAGATGTCCGGCGGCCGGGTGGAGCTGGGGCTGGGCACCGGCTGGTACGACGCCGAGCACACGGCCTACGGCATCCCGTTCCCGCCGGTGGGGGAGCGCTTCGACCGGCTGGAGGAGCAGCTCCAGGTGGTCCGTGGGCTGTGGGCGGCGGAGGGTCCCTTCTCCTTCGCCGGCGAGCACTACCAGCTGACCGACAGCCCCGCGCTGCCCAAGCCGGTGCAGCGGCCCGGGCCGCCGATCGTCATGGGCGGGTTCGGTGCCAGGCGCACGCCCCGGCTGGCGGCGACCTACGCCGACGAGTACAACGTGCCGTTCGCGAGCCTGGCCGACACCACGGCCGCTTTCGACCGCGTGCGGGCGGCGTGCGCCGACAGCGGCCGCTCGCTGGTGCTGTCGGCGGCGCAGACCGTGGCCGTCGGCAGGGACGAGGCCCAGGCGGCCGGCCGTGCCGACGCCATCGGCCAGTCGCTGGACCACCTGCGGGCCCACGGCCTCGGTGGCACGGTGGGTGAGGTCGTCGACCGCATCGGGCAGCTCGCCGACGCCGGTGCGACGCGGGTCTACCTGCAGGTGATGGACCTCGCCGACCTCGACCACCTGGAGCTCATCGCGAGCGAGGTCGCGCCCCAGCTCTGAAGGCGGCCCGCCGACGCGGGGGCGCCGGTGCGGGGGCGCCGGCTTGGTGCCCGCCCGCCTCGGGACACGATGATCTTGGCGCCGCGGGACGCCGTACCGGCTCGACCGTGTCCGCGGGGGAACGGTCGCCTGCAGGGATCCGGACACGTTCACCGTGGCTCGGCCTTGGCCGCCCAGGTTGATGATCATCGTGTCCGCGGGGGGACGGCGGCCTGCGGGGATCCGGACACGTTCGGCCGTGACCGGGCCTCAGCCGTCCGGACTTCGTGATCATCGTGTCCGCGGGGGGACGGTCGCCCGCACGGAGCTGGACACGTTCGGGCCACGGCCAGGGCCAGGGCCGCCCGGGGCCTCAGCGCTGCAGGCGCTCGGCGAAGAACTCAAGCACCCGCTGCACCGACGGCTCGTCGCGGTGCTCGGTGAGCACCGAGTGCTTGCTCCCGGGCAGCTCGACCGCCAGGAAGCCGGCGCCGAGCTCGCGCCGCAACGTGTCGAAGCGGCTCCCCACTGCCCGGTCGCCGCGGTACCGCAGGCCCAGCACCGGGCACCCCGCGGCGACCTGCTCCTTGACGGCCGCCAGGTCGGCGGGCGAGAGGTTGAGGTCGGCCGCGAGCCTCGGGGTGACCGGGAACGGCATGGACGGCTGCGAGAGCACCGGCGCGGCTACGTGGCCGCCGACCATCATCGCGAGCGCGAACCCGCCGGAGAAGCACATGCCCAGCGCGCCGACCCCCGGGCCGCCGAGCTCGCCGTGCAGCTCCTCGGCCAGCGCCGACAGCCAGCGCGTCACCGGGGAGGTCCGGCCGGCGCGCCAGGTGTTGAACTCGCTGGAGATGCAGACCTTGCCGATCGTCGCGGCCGTGTTGCGGACCCCGATCGGTGCGCCCGGGGTGCCCAGCAGGGAGGGCATCACCACGGTGAAGCCGGCGGCGACGACCTCCTCGGCGAACGCCAGCACCTTCGGGGTGATGCCGGGGATCTCGTGCACGACGACCACGCCCGGGCCGGTGCCCTTGCGAAAGGTCGGGTACGTCGTCCCGCCCGCCGTGAACGTGCCCTCTTCCCACCCCGCAAGTCGCGTCATGGGCGGGGACTCTAGAACGAGGCGCTCAGGCCGAGACCCTCACGAGGCCAGGCAGGTGTCGCTCCAGCACCGGCAGCACCTCGGCGACCGTCACGTCGCGGCCGAGCTCCTTGCTCAGGCTCGTCACGCCCGCGTCCGCGATCCCGCACGCCACGATCGCGTCGTAGGCGGCCAGGCTGTTGTCGCAGTTCAGGGCGAAGCCGTGCATCGTCACGCCCCGGGCCACCCGGATGCCGATCGCCGCCACCTTGCGGGCGCCGTCGGTCGTCCAGACGCCGGACCGGCCCTCGACCCGTCCCGTCTGCAGGCCGAGCTCGGCGCAGACGTCGATGAGGACCTGCTCCAGCCGTCGGACGTAGGCCACCACGTCCACCGGGTCGGCCAGGCGCAGGATGGGGTAGCCGGTGACCTGCCCGGGACCGTGCCAGGTGATCTTCCCGCCGCGGTCGACGTCGACGACCCGGGAGCCGTCGGTCGGGCGCTCCCACGGCTCGGTGCGCTTGCCTGCGGTGTAGACCGGCTCGTGCTCGAGCAGCAGCACGACGTCGTCGCGGGCGTCGTCGACGACCTGCCGGTGCAGCTCCTGCTGAAGGGCCCAGCCCTCGTCGTACCCGACGCTGCCGAGCCGGCGGATCTCCACCGCGCCAGGGTACGTCGCCCTGGCTAGGTTCTGGGGCATGACCTCTTCCCCCGCGACCGCGCAGGAGGGTTTCTTCCACCGGCACCGGGTCGGCCTGCGGGCGCTCGGCTTCGCCCTCGTCTGGATCGCTGTGCTGGGGGGCACCCTCGGGTCGCTGTCGGCCAAGCTGACGGACGTCCAGAAGAACTCGAACGCGTCGTTCCTGCCGGGCAACGCGGAGTCGACCCGGGCGCTGCAGCTGCAGGAGACCTTCCTGCCGAAGGACCAGGTGCCGACCGTCGTCCTCTACGAGCGGGACGCGGGCACGACCGCGGCGGACCTGGCGCGGGCCGAGGCGGACATCGCCGCGCTGACGAAGACGGACTGGCTCAAGGGCGCTCCGTCGCCGCCGGTGCCGAGCGCCGACGGCAAGGCCCTGCAGGTCTACCTGCCGCTCGACGGTCACGAGCCCAAGCAGTTCATCGCCAACGTGAAGTCGATGCGCGAGCTGCTGGACCGCCCTGGCCGACCCGCGGGGCTGAAGACCTACGTCACCGGGCTGGGCGGCCTGCAGGCCGACCTGTTCGAGGTGTTCACGACCCTGGACAGCACGCTCATCCTCGCCACCGTCGTGGTGGTCGTCCTCATCCTGCTGGCGGTCTACCGCAGCCCGGTGCTGTGGCTGTTCCCGTTAATCTGCGCCGGTCTCGCGTACGGCGTCGCCGCCGGTGTGATCTACCTGCTGGCCAAGGCCGACCTGCTCACCGTCAACGGCCAGAGCCAGGGAATCCTCACGGTGCTGACCTTCGGTGCGGGAACCGACTACGCGCTGCTGCTCATCGCCCGCTACCGCGAGGAGCTCCACCTGCACGCCCGCCCGTGGGACGCCATGCGCACCGCCCTCCGTGGTGCGGCGCCGGCCATCATCGCCTCGGCGGGCACCGTCATCCTCGGGCTGCTGTGCCTGCTCGCCAGCGACCTGTCGTCCAACCGCGGCCTCGGGCCGGTGGCCGCGATCGGCATCGCCTGCGCGGCCTTCACGATGCTCACGCTGCTGCCGGCTCTGCTGCTCCTGGGTCGCTGGATCTTCTGGCCGCGCGTCCCGCACGTCGACTTCCAGGACCCGGTGCACGAGGGCTTGTGGTCTCGCATCGCCGACGGTGTCGGACGTCGCTCGCGCCTCGTCGTGGCGGTGACCACCGTGCTGCTCGTCGGGTTGGCGCTGGCCGCGACGTCGCTGCGCGCGTCCGGCATCCCGCAGAGCAAGTCGCTGACCGGCGGCGCGGAGTCGGTGACGGGCCAGGAGCACCTGGCGCGGCACTTCCCGGCCGGGTCCGGTTCGCCGGTGGACGTGGTGGGCCCTGCCTCCGCCAAGGAGGCGCTGCTGGCAGCGGTGCGGGCCACCCCGGGCATCGCCGCCGCCGGCCTCTACAGCGACAGGGGGCTGATCGGGCCGGCCAAGGTGGTGGGCGACCGCGTGCTCGTGGAGGCGGTGCTCGCCGTACCGTCGGACTCGACCCGGGCCGGGCAGGTCGTCGCCGCCCTGCGGACCCGGCTGGACGCGGTCTCGCCCGCCGCCCTCGTCGGCGGCTTCACCGCCATCGACCTCGACATCCAGGACGCCTCGCAGCGGGACCGGCTCGTCATCATCCCGCTCGTGCTGCTGGTGATCCTGGTCGTGCTCGGGCTGCTGCTGCGCAGCATCGTGGCGCCGCTGCTGCTCGTCGCGACGGTGGTGCTCAGCTTCTTCGCGACGCTGGGCGCCTGCGCGGTGATGTTCAACGACGTCTTCGGGTTCGTGGGGGCGGACTCGGCGTTCCCGCTGTTCGCCTTCGTCTTCCTCGTGGCCCTCGGGATCGACTACAACATCTTCCTCATGACCCGGGTGCGGGAGGAGGCGCTGCTGCGCGGCACCCGCACCGGGGTGCTGCGCGGGCTCACCGTCACCGGCGGGGTCATCACCAGTGCGGGCGTGGTGCTCGCCGCGACGTTCACCGTCCTCGGGGTGCTGCCCCTGGTGTTCCTCGCCGAGCTGGGCTTCGCGGTCGCCTTCGGCGTGCTGCTCGACACCCTGGTCGTGCGGTCGCTGCTGGTGCCGGCACTCACCCTCGAGATCGGCGAGCGGGTGTGGTGGCCGAGCGCGCTGTCCCGGCGTCCGGCTGGGGAGCCTCCCGCCGGCTGAGCGCGGGCGGTCAGCCCGCCGACGTCGTCGCCGCCCACGGACCTGTGGACAACCCGATCGGCAGGTCGGCGTCCGTGCCTAGCCTGCGCCCTCGTGACGGACGCGGAGGTGCCCGGGTACGACGTCGTCGAGCTGCTGGGCTTCGGGACCGCCGGCGAGGTCTGGCGGGCGCGGCGGCGCTCGTCCGGCGCGGACGTCGCGCTCCGGAGGTTGTCCGCCGCGGACCCCGCGGCGC
>JBAVRG010000081.1:0-2394 GCA_049694795.1 Mycobacteriales bacterium | reverse complement strand
GTCCCGGACCCCGCCTCCGGCGACCCCGACGGCACGCTCGTCGTCCTGGCCGCAGCGCCGGCCACTGCCGCGCGGCTGGCCGCCGCCGCCGTCGGCAGCCGGCTGTCGGTCACGGTGCTGGCGTCGTGAGCTACCGGATCTGGGGCTGGGGCGGTCCCGCCGACGAGCCGACGGCAGCGTCGCTGCGCGACCTCGCCCCGTTCGTGGCCGCCACCACAGGGATCACGCCCCAGGACCCCGAGGTCCCGGCTGCCCTGCAGGAGCTGCGCGCGCCGAGCCGCCGCCTGCCGGCGACACTCGCCCACCTCGGCTCGGCCGACCCGGAGGACCGCGCACGGCACGGGCTCGGGCGCGCCTACCGCGACCTGGTCCGCGGCCTGCGCGGCGAGGTGACGCAGGTGCCCGACCTGGTGGTGCGGCCGGAGCGGGAGCAGGACGTCGTCGACGTCCTCGACTGGGCCGAGCACGAGGGCGTGCCGGTGGTGCCGTTCGGCGGGGGCACCAGCGTGGTCGGCGGCGTCGAGCCACGCGGCCTCGACCGGGCGGTGAGCCTCGACCTGGGTCGGCTCTCAGGCTTGCTCGAGGTCGACCCCACCTCCCGGGCGGTGCGGCTGCGGGCCGGCACCCTCGGGCCCGCTGCCGAGGCTGCCCTCACGCCGCACGGGCTGACGCTGCGCTTCTACCCCCAGTCGTTCGAGCGCTCCACCGTCGGGGGCTGGGTGGCCACCCGGGCGGCGGGGCACTTCTCGACCCGGCTGACGCACGTGGACGACCTCGTCGAGTCGGTGCGCGCGGTGACCCCACGCGGGCTGTGGGAGTCGCGGCGGCTGCCCGGCTCGGGAGCCGGCCCCTCCCCGGACCGGCTGCTGCTCGGCAGCGAGGGCACGCTCGGCGTCATCACCGAGGCCTGGCTGCGCGCGCAGCCCCGCCCCACGCACCGCTGGGCCGCGACCCTGGCCGCCCCCGACTTCCCGACCGGCGCCCAGGCCGTCCGCGCGCTCGTGCAGGCCGGGCTGGCACCGGCCACCTGCTCGACCCGGTCGAGGCCCAGCTGTCCGGCACGCTGGGCACCGGCGAGGCGGCGCTGGTCCTCGGGCTCGAGTCGTTCGCCGTACCGGTGGAGGGGGAGGCCGGGCTGGCGCTCGAGGTCTGCCGGGACGCGGGGCTGCGGGTGCTCGAGCAGGGCGCCCGCGGACAGGCCGGCGAGGCCTGGCGGTCGACGTTCGTGCGGGCGCCCTACCTGCGCGAGTCCCTCGTGCTGCTCGGGGTCCTCGTGGAGACCTTCGAGACCGCCGTGACCTGGGACCGCTTCGAGGCGCTGGTCGCCGACGTCACGGCGGCCGTGACCGACGCGCTCCGGCGGGTCTGCGGCGGAGGCGCCGTGGGCTGCCGGCTCACGCACGTCTACCCCGACGGCGCGGCGCCGTACTTCACGGTGCTCGCGCCCGCCCGTCGCGGCAGCGAGGTCGCGCAGTGGGACGAGGTCAAGGCTGCTGCCGGCGAGGCCCTCGCCGCCGGCGGTGGCACCATCACGCACCACCACGCCGTCGGTCGCGACCACCGCCCCTGGTACGACGGGCAACGACCCGAGCCGTTCGCGCTGGCCCTCGGCGGCGCGAAGCACGCCCTCGACCCGGCAGGGATCCTCAACCCCGGCGTGCTGCTCGGGTAGCCGCCCCCGCTTCCGTGGCCGCCACGCCGTGCGACATCATCGCGACGCTCTGTCCTCACCTGACGCCGTGGAGGTCCTGTGACCGGCTTCAAGAAGTTCCTGCTGCGTGGCAACGTCGTCGACCTCGCGGTGGCTGTCGTCGTCGGCGCCGCGTTCGGCGCCGTCGTCACGTCGTTCGTCACGGCCTTCATCACCCCGCTGGTCGGCGTGGTGGCGGGGGTGGCCGGCGACTACGCCAACAAGGCCTTCACGGTCTCGGGCACGACCTTCCGCTACGGCCTGTTCGTGGACAAGCTGATCTCCTTCGTCCTCATCTCCGCAGTCGTCTACTTCGTCGTGGTCAAGCCGGTGCAGCACCTCATGGACCGCTACCGCACCGAGCCGGACCCGGAGGAGCCGGTGAAGGTCTGCCCCGAGTGCCTGTCGAAGATCCCGGCCGCGGCGCTGCGCTGCGCGTTCTGCACCGTCGAGCAGCTCGACGTCCAGCCGGCCTGACTGCGACTCAGGGCGGTGCCTCGGCCACGAGGGCGGTGACGGCAGCGGCCGCATGGTCCACGGCGGCGGCGACCGGAGCCGACAGCGGGGCCCCGTGCGCGAAGTCGGCGGCCTCCACACCGACCACCACCAGCCGGCGCGGCAGCCGGTCGAGCACCCGGGCCAGCTCCACCGCCGCGGCGAGCCCGAGGGCGTGCGTGCCGGCGCGGCCGGTCGCCGCCCACGCG
>JBAVRG010000080.1:0-21466 GCA_049694795.1 Mycobacteriales bacterium | reverse complement strand
GGGCCGGGTCGGCCCAGCCGTCGTCGAGCGCGGCCAGGAGCGCCTCGCGGGCGGCCGGGTGCAGCGGCAGCCCGGAGGCGCTGTCGAGGTGCACCCGCGAGGTCACGAGGCTGACGCTAGGACACGGCACCCCTCAGCAGGAGAGCACCTGCCCCCTGCGATAGCCTCGCGGGCGCACGTTCACTGCTTGCTCGAGAAGGGCCCGAGGTCTTGCGAACCCCCTCCACGTCGGCACGCCGGCTCGCGCTGGCGGCCTGCGCGACGGCGCTGCTGACCAGCGGCTGCTCCGGCCGTGAGGCCTATGAGAAGGCCTTCAGCCTCGGCTGGCCGCACCCCGTCACGGAGCAGGCCAAGTCGATGTACGAGACCTGGCTCGGCTCCGTCGCGGCTGCCGCCGTGGTCGGCCTGCTGATGTACCTGCTGATGGCCTGGACGGTCATCCGGGACCGCAAGCGGACCGAGGAGCTGCCCCGCCAGGTGCGCTACAACCTCCCCATCGAGGTCCTCTACACCGTCGTGCCGTTCGTGATCATCGCGGTGCTCTTCTTCTACACCGCGGTGTCGGAGAACAAGGTCAACAAGCTCAGCAAGAACCCCGACGTCACCATCGGCGTGGTCGGCTTCCAGTGGAACTGGCAGTTCAACTACGTCGACGACAAGGTGCAGGTCACCGGTGAGCCGGCGGCGGGGCGCCAGGCGGTCCTCGTCATCCCGGTGGACAAGCGGATCCGCTTCGTCGAGACCTCACCCGACGTCATCCACTCGTTCTGGGTGCCGGACTTCCTCTTCAAGCGCGACGTCATCCCGGGCCGCCTGAACGCCTTCGAGATCAAGCCGACCAAGATCGGCGACTACGTCGGCCGCTGTGCCGAGCTGTGCGGGGAGAAGCACGACCGGATGAACTTCGAGGTCAGGGTCGTCTCCCAGCAGGACTACGACGCCTACATCGCCAAGCTCAAGGCCGACCCCAACGCCGCCCCGAACGCGCTCAGCGCGGCGATCCCGACGGGAAGCAACTGACATGACCATCATCGCCGACGCCGCGCCCCCGGTCGCGAACCGCCGCCCGAGCCCCGGGATGGGCGCGAAGGCCGTCAAGGTGCTCACGACGACCGACCACAAGGTCATCGGCCTGCTCTACCTGTGCACCGGCTTCGGGTTCTTCCTGTTCTCCGGCATCCTGGCCGAGATCATGCGCGCCGAGCTGGCCCGGCCGGGCCTGCAGATCGTGTCGCAGACCCAGTACAACGCGCTGTTCACGATGCACGGCTCGATCATGATGTTCCTGGTGGCCCCGCCGCTGGCGTACGGCTTCGCGAACTTCATCATGCCGCTGCAGATCGGCGCGCCGGACATGAGCTTCCCGCGCCTGAACGCCTTCTCCTACTGGCTGTACCTGTTCGGCGGCCTGACCGTCGTCGCGGGCTTCCTCACCCCGGACGGCGCCGCCTCGTTCGGCTGGTTCGCCTACGCGCCGCTCAACGACATCATCCACTCGCCCAACGTCGGCTCCGACCTGTGGATCGTCGGCCTCATCACGGCCGGTCTGGGCACCATCCTCGGCGCCGTCAACTTCATCACCACCATCCTGACGCTGCGGGCGCCGGGCATGACGATGTTCCGGATGCCGATCTTCACCTGGAACATGCTGGTCACCTCGATCCTGGTGCTGATGGCCTTCCCGGTGCTCACCGCGGCGTTCTTCGCCCTCGAGGCCGACCGGCACCTCGGTGCGCACGTCTACGACGTGCAGACCGGTGGCGCGATCCTGTGGCAGCACCTGTTCTGGTTCTTCGGCCACCCCGAGGTCTACATCGTCGCCCTGCCGTTCTTCGGCGTGGTGTCCGAGGTGATCCCGGTGTTCAGCCGCAAGCCGATGTTCGGCTACAAGGGCCTGGTGTTCGCCACCATCGGCATCGGCGCGCTGTCGATGACGGTGTGGGCGCACCACATGTTCGTCACCGGCGCGGTGCTGCTGCCGTTCTTCAGCTTCCTGTCGTTCCTCATCGCGGTCCCGACCGGTGTGAAGTTCTTCAACTGGATCGGCACGATGTGGCGTGGGCAGCTCAGCTTCGAGACCCCGATGCTGTTCTGCCTCGGCTTCCTCGTGACCTTCCTGCTCGGTGGCCTGACCGGCGTGCTGCTCGCCAGCCCGCCGATCGACTTCCACGTGTCCGACACCTACTTCGTGGTGGCGCACTTCCACTACGTCGTCTTCGGCACCGCGATCTTCGGCTTCTTCGCCGGCGTCTACTTCTGGTTCCCGAAGATGACCGGGCGGATGCTCAACGACCGGCTGGGCAAGGTGCACTTCTGGTCGCTGTTCGTGGGCTTCCACACCACTTTCCTGGTGCAGCACTGGCTGGGTGACGAGGGCATGCCGCGCCGCGTGGCCGACTACAAGGCCAGCGACGGCTTCACCACCCTCAACACGGTCAGCTCGATCGGCGCGTTCATGCTCGCGCTGTCGACGCTGCCGTTCCTCTACAACGTCTTCGTCAGCTACACGCGTGGCGAGAAGGCGGTCGGTGACGACCCGTGGGGCTTCGGCAACTCGCTCGAGTGGGCGACGTCCTGCCCGCCGCCGCGGCACAACTTCGTCACCATGCCGCGCATCCGGTCCGAGCGCCCGGCGTTCGACCTGCACTACCCCGCGGCCACGGGTCGCACCGACATGCACGCCACTCCGGAGCTGAGGTAGTCCTGTGAAGGTCGAAGGTCTGCTGTTCGCGCTGCTCGCGGTCTTCTTCCTCGTCGTCAGCGGGGTCTACTGGCTGCTGTCGAGGGACCCAACGGGCTTCACGTGCATCCTGCTGGTCGGCGGACTGGCGTTCATCGTCGGCTACTACCTGCTGTTCACCGCACGCCGGATGGACGCCCGCCCGGAGGACCGTCCGGACGCCGAGATCGCCGAGGGCGCGGGTGAGGTCGGCTTCTTCGCCCCGCACTCGTGGTGGCCGATCGCCCTGGCCGGGTCCTTTGTGGTCACCACGCTCGGACTGGTCTTCGGGCCGTTCCTCATCGTGATCGGGGTGCTCGCCCTGCTGACCGCGGTCTCCGGGCTGCTGTTCGAGTACTACGTCGGCGTCAACCGCACCCAGGCGTTCACGCTGTCGACGGTCGAGGCGATGGGCGAGCTGCCCACGAGCACCGGCAAGTTCCTCGGCGACGACCACGGCACCCACTGACCGGCACCACCCAGAGCGCACGTCCGACAGGCCGGTCCCGGAAGGGACCGGCCTGTCGGCATCTCGGCACCGCGGGAGGTCACCCGGTGCCGTAGGGGGCGTAGCCACCGGGCGTGGCAGCCCCGCTGCTGCCACCTGTGGGCCCCGCTGATGCTCCGGCGGCCCCCGCCGGGCCGAGGCTCCCGGCCATGCCGCTGGCGGCGTGGAAGGAGCAGAAGAAGACCAGACGCCCGCTCGCCGGCACCGTGAGGGTCACCCGCTGCGTGCTGCCAGGTGCGAGGTCGCGGCTCACGTGCTCGGAGGTGGCGCTGATGTTGTGGGGCGTCTTGCTGCCGTTGTGCACGACCAGCGTCAGCACCTGTCCGGGGCGGGCCAGGATCGTCGAGGGCGAGAACGCGAAGTCGCTCGCGCTCACGTCGACGGTGGTGCGCCCGGTCGCGTCGAGCGTCCCCCCGTCGTTGACCAGCTGCCCGTCGACCGTGCCCGCCCCGGCGGCCCGCGAGGGGCTCGCGCCGGTCGTGCGGGCGGCCTGCCCGCCGTACCCGCTGGAGGCGCCGCACCCGGCGGTCACCAGCGCCAGCGCTGCCATGCCGTAACGAGGTCTCATGCCTCTACCGTCGCGCGGGGGAGCGGTCGGCGCGAGGCGACCTTGGTCCTAGGACGTGCCCAGGCCGTGGCGCTGCGCCCACAGCGCGGCCGACGTGCGGTCGGTGACACCGAGGGTGGCGAAGACGGCCGTCAGGTGCGCCTTCACGGTCTTCTCGCTGATGCCCAGGCGGCGGGCGACCGTCTTGTTCGGCAGGCCCTCGGCCACGAGGGCCAGCACCTGCCGCTCGCGGGGGCTCAGGTGCGGCGCCGGGCGGGCGCTGCCGGGCAGCAGGGCCAGGGCCGCGCGCGGGGAGAACGGCGCCTCACCACGCGCGGCGGCCCGCACCCCGCGCAGCAGCTCGTCGGGCTCGGCGTCCTTGAGCAGGTAGCCGACCGCCCCGGCCGCGAGCGCGGCGTGGATCCGCTCGGTCTGCGCGAAGGAGGTCAGCACCACGACCCGGGAGCCGGGGGAGACCTGCTGCAGCAGTCGGGTGGCGTCCACGCCGTCCAGGCCGGGCATCGACAGGTCCATGAGCACCACGTCCGGACGGGCCAGCCCCGCCAGCCGTACGGCGTCCTCGCCGTCCACGGCAGCGCCGACCACGGTCAGGTCGCTGGCGGTGGACAGCAGGTCCTGCAGCCCGCGGCGCACGACGGCGTGGTCGTCGACCACCAGGACGCTGATGGTCCCGGCACCGGTCATGGCACCTCCAGCACCAGGGTGGTCCCGGTCCCGGGTGCGGAGCTGACCTGCAGCGTCCCCCCGTGCGCCCGGGCGAGGTCGGTGAGCAGGTCGAGCCCGACGTGCCCCTTGGCGCGCCGGGCCGCCCGCTCCGGCTCGGCGAAGCCCCTGCCGTCGTCGGTGAGGCGCAGCCGGGTGCCGGTGGCCTGGCAGCACAGCTCCGCCTCGACGTGCGTCGCCGCGGCGTGCCTGCTGATGTTGCGCACCGCTTCCTGGGCCACCCGGAACACCAGCGCCTCCACGTCCCGCGCCGGCCGCTCCGTCAGCTGCGTCGCCAGGCTGACGGCCACCCCTTGCGCCTGCAGCCCCGACAGCAGGTCGGTCAGGGCGGTGGGCAGGCCCTCCTCGTGCAGGGTCGGCGGGGTGATGTCCAGCACCAGGGTGCGCAGCTCCCGCACCCACTGCCGCAGCGAGGCCGCGACCGTGCGCAGCGACTGCCCCTCGTCGCCGCCGACCCGCTGCGCGGTCGCGGACAGCGTGTAGGAGACGCCGGCGAGCCCCTGCACGACGCCGTCGTGCAGGTCGGAGGCGATCCGGCGCCGCTCGTCGTCGGAGGCGTCCAGGGCCTGGCGCAGCAGGGCCGACTCCCGCTCGTGGCCGTGCCGCACCCGACGGGCCAGCGACGTGACGAGCGGCACCTGCAGGAGGAACAGCAGGCCGAGGCCGCCGAGCAGCGCAGGCAGGAACCGGGCCAGCGTGCGGCGGCTGTCACCGACCACCCGGTCGTACCGCTGGTAGGTCTCGAACAGCACCGGCCGCCCCGACGTCGTCCGCACCCCGAGGTAGACCTCCAGGAGGGTGCCGTAGCTCCGCTCGCCGGTGTTCTCGGGCGCGCGCAGGTCCGAGAGCTCAGCGACCGCCGTACCGGCGCGCAGGGCCCGCTGCTCACGCGCGCCGAGGTGGAAGCGCCGGCCCTCGAGGGCGGTCCGGTCCGAGTACAGCACCGTCCCGTCCGCGGCCCACACCTTGACCCGTACGACGTCGCCGGACAGCACGTGCTGGTGCACCAGGCGGTCGAGCGGCTCGGCGGCTGCCCCGCCACGCAGGGCCTGGTCGGTGAGCGCCGGGGCCACGACGTCCCGGGCGAGCACGGTCGTGACCTGGCGGGCGCCGGAGACCGCCTCCGCGACGGCCGCCCGGCGCTGGGCGACCGTGCCCACCGCCGCGATCACGGCAGTGGCGAGCAGGCCGGCGGCCAGGCAGGCCAGGACCGGTCGGGTGATGCTCGCGTTGCCCACGGGTGCAGTGTGCGCCCTTCGCGGTCCCCACGTGTGCCTCGCGGCAGCTACTCCGTCGCGACGGCACGCAGCACGTCCAGCCGGGCGGCCCGGCGGCTGGGCAGCACGGCGGCCACCATGCCGGCGAGCGCGCCGAGCACGATGACGACCGCGAGGCTTGCCGTCGGGAGCGAGAAGACCTCGACCCCCTGGTCGTGCAGCGCGCGCACCAGCGCCCACCCCAGGAAGACCCCGATGAGCAGGCCGAGCAGGGTGCCCTGCACTGCGATGATCACCGACTCCCAGCGCACCATCGAGCGCAGCTGCCGCCTCGTCATGCCGACGGCCCGTAGCAGCCCGAGCTCGCGGGTGCGCTCCATGATGGACAGGGCCAGGGTGTTGCCGATGCCGAGCAGGGCGATGATGATGGCCAGCCCCAGCAGGGCGTAGACCAGCGCGAGCATCTGGTCCAGCGGTGCCGAGATCGACTTCCCGAACTCCTTCTCGTCCATGATCTTGACCCCGGGGTAGGCAGCGGTCACGCGCTCCACGGCGGCGCGCGCCTGCGCCACCGACGTACCGGGTGCCTTCTTGACGTAGACCTGCACGTCGAGGCGGTTGGCGAAGTTCGCCTCGTAGGCCGCCTTGCCGAGGAACCAGTCGCCCGCGGGGCTGCGCTCGCCGTAGATCAGGGCCACGCGCAGCTGCCGCACCCCGGTGTCCCTGAAGCGCACCGGCACGGTGTCGCCGATCTTCAGCCCCTTGTCCTTGGCGGTGTCCTTGTGCACCGCGATGGCGTTGACGGCCACGAGGCCGCTGGGGCTGCCCTGCAGCGGCCGGACGTCCATGACCTGGAAGCCCGTTGCCGGGTCGACGGCGGCGAGCTGGACGACCTTGCCGTCGACCTGCGCGGCGCCGACCCGCACGCCGGAGGCCGCGGCGACCTCGGGCAGGGCGTTCAGCCTCTGGGCGAGAGCCGGGTCGATCCCGCCGTCCAGGCCCTGGCCCTGGCCGGCGCCGGAGTCGACGACCAGGTCACCGGTGAAGGCACGGTCGATCACCGCGTTCACCGAGGCCTTCGACGACGCGACGAAGATCGTGATGAAGCCGACCAGCCCGACGCCGATCATCAGCGCGGACGCGCTGGCGGCCGTGCGCTTGGGGTTGCGCATGGCGTTCTCGCGGGCCAGGTCGCCGGTGACGCCACGCGCCCGCGGCAGGGGAGCGCCGATCGCCCGGCTCAGCGGCAGGGAGATCGTGCGCCCGAGGACCGAGACCCCGAAGAACACCAGCAGCGCCCCGATGCCCACGACGAGCACGCGGTTCGCGATGTCGGCGAACAGGCCGGTGAACAGCGCGCCCGTGCCGGCGGCCAGCACTGTCACGCCCACCGCGACCCGTTCCTTCGACCCGTAGCCCGTGCTGCCGATGATGTGCGCCTGCATCGCCGCGACCGGGGAGACCTTCGCCGCCTTGCGGGCCGGGGACAGTGCCGCGAACAGCGTCACGCCGATGCCGGCGACGAGCGAGAGCACCACGGTGCGCGTCCCGACCACCAGCGAGCCCGCCGGGATCGACAGGCCCAGTGCGTCGAGCAGCGACTTCAGCCCTGCCGCCACCGCGATGCCGGATGCCAGCCCGAGCACCGAGGCGATGATCCCGACCGCGAGTGCCTCGAGGAGCACGGCTGACAGCACCTGCCGGCGGCTGGCGCCGAGCGCCCGCAGCAGGCCGTTCTCCCGCGTGCGCTGCGCGACCGTGATGGAGAAGGTGTTGAAGATCATGAAGGCGCCGACGAGGAGCGCCACGACCGCGAAGACGAGCATGAAGGTCGTGAAGAACGACAGCGACTGGTGGGCCAGGTCCTGGCTCTCCTTCGTCACCGCCGCGCCCGTCACGGCCTCGGTCCCCTTGGGCAGCACCGCCGCGACCCGCTTCGTGAGCTCCTTCTGGGAGACGCCGCTGTCGGCCACGGCGGAGATGTCGTCGTACTTGCCCGGCTCGGCGATCAGCCGCTGGGCCACGTCGGTCCGGAAGGCGACGACGCTCGCCCCGCCCGGGCTGTCGGCGGAGCCGAACCCGGCGATGCCGACGATCCGCACCGACTGGGGAGGTCCCTGCACGAGCACGGTGGTGCGGTCGCCGAGGTGGAAGTGGGCGTCCCTCGCGCTCTTCGCGTCGATGACGACCTCGTCGGGCGCCTGAGGAGCGCGACCGCTCCTGAGCGGGAAGGGGTTCAGCGCCGAGACGGTGCTCCAGCCGTAGCCGAGCGTGGGCGCGCCGTTCGTCGGGTTGCCGATCGCCTTGCCGTGCTTGTCGACGAGCCGGGCGTAGCCGAGCACCCCGCCGTCGGCGGCCTTGACGCCGTCGACCCTGCGCACGGTCTCCAGGAGCGATGCCGGCACGCGTGCCCGCTGCGCACCGGAGCCGCCCGGCCCCGCGAACTGCTCGGCCCCGCGCACGACCACGTCGGTGCCCTTGTAGACGTCACCGAACAGCCCGTCGAAGGTGCGCGTGACGGTGTCGGTCAGGACCAGGGTGCCGGCGGTGAAGGCCACCCCCAGCGTGACCGCGAGGGCCGTGGCGAACAGGCGGAAGCGGTGGGCCACCAGGCCCTGCAGCGCTGTCCAGAGCACGGCCGCTCACTCCCCGAAGCGCTTCATGCGCTCGAGCACCCGATCGGCGGTGGGAGCCTGCATCTCGTCGACGACCCGGCCGTCGGCGAGGAACACGATCCGGTCGGCGTAGCTCGCGGCGGTCGGGTCGTGGGTGACCATGACGATCGTCTGCCCGAGGTCGTCGACGGCCCGGCGCAGGAAGTGCAGCACCTCGGCGCCTGCCCTGGAGTCCAGGTTCCCCGTGGGCTCGTCGGCAAAGATGATCTCCGGGCGGCCGGCGAGGGCTCGGGCCACCGCCACCCGCTGCTGCTGACCGCCGGAGAGCTCGTCCGGTCGGTGCGTCAGCCGGTCGGCGATGCCCAGCGTCGTCACGACCTGCGAGATCCACGCCGGGTCGCCCTTGCGCCCGGCCAGGCGCTGCGGCAGCGCGATGTTCCCCTCCGCGGTGAGGGTCGGCACCAGGTTGTAGGCCTGGAAGACGAAGCCGATGTGGTCGCGCCGCAGGACGGTGAGCCCGTGGTCGTCGAGCGTGCTGAGGTCCTTGTCGCCGATGAAGGCCGAACCTGAGGTCAGGGAGTCCAGGCCGGCGATGCAGTGCAGCAGGGTCGACTTGCCCGATCCCGAGGGACCCATGATGGCGGTGAACCGACCGGCGCGGAACTCGACGGTGATGCCGTCGAGGGCGTGCACCTCGGTCGTGCCCTTGCCGTAGGTCTTCACCGCGTCGACGGTGCGTGCCGCCGAGCGGGGCTCGGCGCGCGTCGGTGTGGATCGCAGGGGGGTGGTCGTGGGCATGGGATGTCCCTTCCGGCCCCACGAGCCTGGTGAGGGGGTGCTGTGCCGCCCGCGGGCCGCGTCCCTCGCGCGGATGCTGGTCAGCACCCAGCCTGTGCCCCTGCGGGTGGGGGTGCCAGGGACCAATGGCACTGTCGGTCCGGTACGAAGGGGGGACACCCTCGTCATCTGAGAGGGGCCCGCCGGGGGGTGCCGCATGCACGAGCGACCGGCGCGTGTGGTGTGCGCAGCAGCCGTCGGGCTGGCCCTGCTGCTCGCTGCCTGCACCGGTGGCGCGCCGAAGACGTCCCGCCCGCTGCGGGGCGCCCGGCTCGAGGTGCTCGCCACCTGGTCGGGGGCCGAGCAGGAGCGCTTCGCGCGGGTGCTCGACGCCTTCGAGCGGAGCACCGGAGCGGTCGTCACGTACACCTCGGCCAGCCACCGGCTCCCGGAGGTCCTCGACGCCCGCCTCGCCGCCGGCCGTCCGCCTGACGTCGCGTTCCTGCCTCAGCCCGGTGTCCTGCGGCAGGAGGCCGCCGCCGGCCGGCTGGTGCCGCTCGACGCGGCCACCGAGCAGCTCGTCGCGGCGCACTTCGCGCCTGCGTTCGGGCGCCTCGCCTCGTACCGGGGCCGCCTGTACGGCGTGTGGTTCAAGGCCGCCAACAAGTCCCTGATCTGGTACGACGTCGCCACCTTCGAGCGCCTGGGCGTGGTGCCTCCCCGTGACCTGCCGGGTCTGCTCTCGCTGGCCGGGCGGTTCGCCGCCGTCGGCGTCCGGGCGTTCGCCGTCGCCGGGCGCGACGCGTGGACCCTGAGCGACTGGTTCGAGAACCTCTACCTGCGGCTGGCCGGTCCCGCGCGCTACGACGCCCTCGCTGCCCACCGCATCCCCTGGACCGACCCGTCGGTCGGTCAGGCCCTGCGGCTGATGGCGCAGCTGCTTGCCCCTGACCACCTGGCCGGCGGCGTCGCGGGTGCGCTGAGGACCCGGTTCGAGACGTCCGTCGAGCAGGTCGCCCGGCGGCCTGCCCGTGCCGCGATGGTGATGGAGGCCGACTTCGTCGCCGGTGTCGTCACCGCACGGACCAGGGCGGTGCTCGGCGCCGACACCGACGTCTTCGCCTTCCCCGCAGGTCCCGACCACGCGGCGGTCGTCGTCGGGGGTGGCGACGTGGCGGTGCTGCTGCGCCGCTCCGTGGCCGGTGCGGCGCTGCTGCGGTTCCTGGCGACGCCGGAGGCTGCCGTGCCCTGGGCGAGCGCCGGCGGGTTCGTGTCACCGAACCTCGACCTCGACCTCGCGGTCTACCCCGACGAGATCAGCCGGACCGTGGCCCGACGCCTGCTGGAAGCCGGCGACGAGTTCCGCTTCGACCTGTCGGACCTGCAGCCGGCGGCCTTCGGCGGCTCCGACGACGTCGGCCTGCGCGCGGAGCTGCGCAGCTTCCTGGTGCACCGCGACGTGGGCCGGACCTGCGCCCGGCTCGAGGCTGAGGCGCGGGCGGCGTTCGCGAGCGCGCCATGAGCCTTCGCGTGACGGGACCGTCAGCGCGGCAGCAGGCCGTGTCGGAGCAGCCAGCCCCGGGCCTCGGCGCGGACGTCGCCGCCGGCCACCTCGACCCGCCAGTTCAGGAACGTGAGCCCGGGCGAGTCGAGCCGAGCGGAGACCGCGTCCAGCGCCCTGGTCACCCGCGTGCCGTAGCGGTCGAGCACGCGCTGGGACACCACCGGCACGACCTGCTCCGTCGGCTGCAGGCCCCTGTCGTCGGCGAGCAGCACGAGGTCGCCGGCCGCGAGCAGCCCGTCGGTGGTGAAGACCACCGCGACGTCGACGACGCCCTCCTCCAGGGCCGTGACCCGCTGGGTCTCGGTGGCGTACGGCACGAAGGCGCGGAACGCGAGCCCGTAGACGCGCTGGAGCCCCGCGAGGCAGTACGCCCGGTGCGGGCACTCCGCCGGACCGCCCAGCGCCAGCGAACGGCTGGGCACCCGCAGGTCACTGGTGGTGCGCAGCCGCAACCGGGTGGCGGTGGCGCGGGTGACCGCCAGGCCGTTCTGGTCCTGCGCCGCGGCGGGGCGGAGCAGGCGCAGCCCGTCGGGTCGCAGCGCAGCCGACAGCGCCTGCCAGCTCGCCGCACCACCTCGGGCGGGCGCGTCCTGCGGCGCCACCGCGGCGAGGGCGCTGCCCAGGTACTCCGGCACCACGTCGACCAGGCCCTGGCGCAGCGCCGGCAGCACCAGCTCGCGCGGCCCCAGGCGCAGCTCGCGGCGCACCGGCACTCCGGCGTGCTCCAGCGCCTGCGCGTAGACCTCGCCGAGCACCTCGCTCTCGGTGAAGTCGAAGGACGCGACGACGACGGCCGAGGTGGGCCGCTGCGGGGCGGGGGTCTGGCCGGAGCAGGCCGCGACCAGCCCGATCGCGAGCAGGAGCTGGGCGAGGCGCTTCACGGCCGACTGCCTCCTGCTGTGCGGGGGACGTCGTGATGGCGACCGTACGCCCCGACGGCCCGATCCGCCCGAGGGTCGCCTCCGCGCCGGGCGAGCGACGCCGCCGTCCGTCCGGTGAGCCCCCGCCCCTGCCGCGCGACATCCCGGCCAGCACGCACGTCTACGCCGCCCTGGTCCTCGCAACCGTCGCTCTCGAGGTGGTGCTGGCGCTGCACCCGCTCCGACGGTGGGTCACGGCCGGCGACCTCGCCGTGCTGAGGCTGGTCGAGCGGTTGCGCGTCGAGCCCCTGACCGACCTCCTGAGAGGGGTGGCGCACCTGGGCTCTCCCTGGGTCGTGCGGGTCGTGTTCTGGGGCACCCTCGTCGTCCTCGTCGTGACCCGGCGGCTCCACCACGTCCTGACGTACCTGGTCGTCGTGCTGCTGACCTTCCTGCTCGTGACGCTGCTCGCGGTCGCGCAGGGCCGGATGCGCCCGGCCGGTGTCGAGATCCTGGGGGACTGGACCGGCTACGCGCATCCTGCGGTGCCGGTGGCGCTGCTCGCCCTCGTGCTGGTCGGGGTGCGCAGCACGCTGTTGCCGGCGGGTCGCTGGCGGGCCCGCGTGACGACCTGCGCGGCCGTGCTCGTCGGGTCGCTCTGCCTCGCCGGTCTGTACCTCGGCACCGACCACCCCACCGACCTGCTGGCCGCGCTCGGGCTCGGCTGGGCGCTGCCGATGGTCTGCTACCGGGTGGCCCTGCCGGACGAGGTCTTCCCCGTGCGCTACCGCGGCGGGACGCGGGCGCACGTCCAGATCAGCGGCCGGCGCGGCGCCGCGGTGGTGCGCGGGCTGGGCCAGCAGCTCGGGCTGCAGGCCACGTCGCTGGAGCCCTTCGGGCTGGCCGGGTCGGCAGGCTCGATGCCCATGCGGATCCACGTCCGGCAGCCGGACGGCACCCGGACCACCCTCTTCGGCAAGCTCTACACCGTCACGCACCTGCGGTCCGACCGCTGGTACAAGCTGGGCCGGATGGTGCTGTACGGCCGGCTCGAGGACGAGAAGCCCTTCTCCACCGTGCGCCGGCTCGTCGAGTACGAGGACCACCTGCTGAGGCTGCTGCGGGACGCCCGGCTGCCGGTGCCGGCGCCGTACGGCATCGTCGAGATCACCCCGGAGCGGGAGTACCTCGTGCTCATGGAGTTCTTCGAGGGGGCCCAGGAGATCGGCCAGGTGACGCTCACCGACGAGGAGGTCGACGACGGGCTGCGCATCGTGCGGACGCTCTGGGACGCCGGGGTTGCGCACCGCGACCTCAAGCCGTCGAACCTGCTGGTCCGGGACGGCCGGGTCCTGCTCATCGACGTCGCGTTCTCCGCCGTGCGCCCGACGCCGTGGCGGCAGGCGGTGGACCTGGCGAACATGATGCTGACCCTGGCGCTGTCGAGCTCGGCGGAGCGCGTCTACGCGCGGGCGCTGCGGCAGTTCGCCCCCGAGGACGTCGCCGAGGCCTTCGCTGCCAGCCGGGGCGTCACCCTGCCGACCCAGCTGCGCGCCCGGCTGAAGGCTGACGGCCGTGACCTCGCCGGCCGGTTCCGCGAGCTGGCGCCGCGGCGCCCCCCGGTGGCCATCCAGCTCTGGACCGTCCGCCGGGTCCTCGTGACCCTCTCCGTCGTGGTCGCGGCCGCGCTGGCGGTCGCCGCCCTCGGTGCCTACGCGAAGGTGGCGAACCTGCTGTGAGGCCGATGCTGATCGCTGCGCTGCTGCTCGCTGCACCCGGGTGCGGCGTCACCGTCGAGACCGCCACGCCGCACTGCTCGAGCCCGGAGCGGCTGGCCGTGGTCGCCCAGTCGGTCCCGACCGCCGCCTACCTGCCCTGCCTGCGGACGCTGCCCCAGGGCTGGAGCGTCTCCGGCTTCGACGTCGCGCGCGGCTCGAGCAGGATGTCGCTGCTGTCGGACCGCAGCGGCGGGCGCCCCGTCGAGGTGACGCTCACCCGGGGCTGTGACGTCGCCGGGGCCAGCCCCACGGCCGCGCGGGACGCCGGCGTCCGGAGCTACGTGCGCCTGCGGTCGGTCTCTCCCACCTATGCCGGCACCTTGTACGACGTGTTCGCGGGCGGCTGCGTCCGCTTCCGGTTCGCCTTCCCGCGTGGCCCGCACATCCCGCTCATGGAGGAGCTCTCGACGGCCGTCGGGCTGGCCTCCCGCCGCGACCTGCGGGTGGACCTGCGCCGCGAGCTCGGCGTGGAGCTCGACCCGTGAGCGCCCGGACCCGGCTCGCCCTGGGGCTCGTCGGGATCGCCGCGACCGCCTCGCTGGTCCGGCGCGACGAGGTGGGACCACGGGAGGTCGCCGTCTTCCGTGCCGTGAACGACCTCCCTGACGACTGGTACCGCCCGGTGTGGGTCGTCATGCAGGCCGGGGCGCTCGGCGCCGCGCCGGTCGCAGCCGGGGTCGCGCGGGCAGCGGGGCGACCCCGGCTGGCTGGGCAGCTGCTGGCAGGGGGCTCGTGCGCGTGGCTGCTGTCGAAGGTGCTGAAGCGCTCCGTGCAGCGGCCGCGCCCGGTGGTGCTGCTGCCCGACACCCACTGCCGGGGACGGGACGCGTCCGGACTCGGCTACGTGTCGGGGCACGCCGCCGTGGCCGTCGCCCTCGCCGCGGCCGCGCTCCCGCACCTCGGACCCCGCGGACGGAGCGCCGTCGTGGTGACCGTCCCTTCCGTCGGCCTCGCCCGGATGTACGTCGGGGCCCACCTGCCGCTGGACGTCCTCGGGGGAGCGGCCCTGGGGGTGGCCGTCGACGCCGCGGTGTCGCTGCTCCCGCCCGGGCGCGGTCCTGCCCGTCGGTGAAGGCGGCCCGGGAACGCCGAACGCCCCGACCTCGCGAGAGGACGGGGCGTTCGCGGCGGCAACGGTTCAGTCGACGGTGTTCTCGAGCTCCTGGTGCTCCGGAGCCGGCTCGACCACCCCGCCGCGGGGGCGGAAGAAGCCGCGCGGCTTGGCCGGGAGGGCCGGGGGAGCGGTGCGGCGCTCGGCTGCGTGGGCGGCCAGCTCCTTGCGCTCCGGGGTCGTCTCGAGGAGCACGGAGTACTGCGGCGGCAGCGGGACGGTCTCCTCGACGAACTCGCCCGAGGGCAGCCGACGGATCGTGCCGGACTCGATGCCGTGGTGCAGCAGCTCGTCGTCGGCGCGCTGCAGCGACAGGCAGAAGCGCTTGGTGAGGACGTAGACGATCGGGGGGACCACGAACAGCGCCGTGCGGAGCGTGTAGGTGATCTCGTTGATCGACAGGTGGAAGATGGACGCGATGATGTCGTTGCCACCGGCGAACAGCAGGATCAGGTAGAAGCTGATCGACATCGCGCCCAGGCCGGTGCGGACCGGCTTGTCACGTGGCCGGTCGAGCAGGTTGTGGTAGCCCTTGTCGCCCGTCAGCTTGGCCTCGAGGAACGGGTAGAGGGCCAGCAGCGTGAACAGCACACCCGGGAGCACCTGGGTGGGCAGCAGGACGTTGGGGGACAGCGTGTGCCCGAGGGTGCGGATCTCCCAGTTCGGCATCAGACGCGTGGAGCCGTCGAGGAAGCCGACGTACCAGTCGGGCTGCGAGCCGGCCGACACCTGCGAGGGGTCGTAGGGGCCGTAGAGCCAGATCGGGTTGATCTGCGCCAGGCCGCCGAGCGCGGTCAGGACCCCGAAGACCAGGAAGAAGAAGCCGCCGGCCTTGGCGCCGTACGCGGGGTAGACCTTGCTGCCCACGACGTTGTGCTCGGTGCGGCCGGGACCGGCGAACTGGGTGTGCTTCTGGTACCAGACCAGCGCCAGGTGGGCGCTGATGATGCCCAGGATGATGCCCGGCACGAGCAGGATGTGGATCGGGTAGAGGCGCTCGATGATCGAGCCGCCGGGGTACTCACCGCCGAACACCAGGAACGCGGCCCAGGTGCCGACGACCGGCATGGACAGCGCGATCGAGTAGGCGATGCGCAGGCCGGTGCCGGACAGCAGGTCGTCGGGCAGCGAGTAGCCGGCGAAGCCCTCGACGATGCCGAGGACCAGCAGGCCGACGCCCAGGACCCAGTTCAGCTCACGCGGCTTGCGGAACGCACCGGTGAAGAAGACGCGCATGAGGTGCACGACGATCGAGGCCATGAACAGCAGCGCAGCCCAGTGGTGGATCTGCCGCATGATCAGGCCGCCGCGGACCTCGAAGGAGATGTGCAGCGTCGAGGCGTAGGCCGCGGACATCGGGATGCCCTTGAGCGGCGTGTAGGCGCCGTTGTAGATCACCTCGCGGCTGCTGCCCTCGAAGAAGAGCGTGAGGTAGGTGCCGGACAGCAGCAGCACGATGAACGAGTACAGCGCGACCTCGCCCAGCATGAACGACCAGTGGTCCGGGAAGACCTTGTTCAGGCTGCGCTTGACGAAGTTCGACGAGCCGAGGCGGTCGTCGACCCAGGTGGCGGCGCCGGTGGCGCCCTTCTCGGCCAGCGAGGTCATCAGTTGCCCACCTTGTCTGAGTACTTCGGCTTGCGCTCCCAGAAGGAGGGGCCGACCGGCTCGGTGAAATCGCCCTGTGCGACGAAGTATCCGTCCGCGTCGAGGGAGATCGCCAGTTGAGGCAGGTTGCGGGCGGCCGGGCCGAACAGCACCTTCGCGCCGTCCGCGGCGTCGAACGTCGACTGGTGGCACGGGCAGAACAGGTGGTGCGTCTGCTGCTCGTAGAGCTTCACCGGGCAGCCGAGGTGCGTGCAGATGACCGAGTAGACGATGTGGCCGTCCTGCACCCAGTCCTTGCGGGACTCACGGACCTTCAGGTCCTCCGGGCGCATCCGGATGAGCAGCGCTGCCGAGTCGGCCATGCGACGGCCGCCGGGGACGTCGGGGAAGACCGACTTCACGCCGCCGACCTCGAGGTCGCCGAGCTTGACCGGGCGGCCGAACTCGTCGAGCAGCCGGGAGCCCTTCCGCCAGCCGGTCCTGGACAGCGTGCGCTCCTTGTGCTGCCACTTGCCGAGGTCGACGAACAGCGGCAGCGGGAGCAGCGCGAGGCTGCCGGCGCCGAGCAGCAGGCTGTTCCGCAGCAGCGAGCGCCGGGGGAGCCCGGTCTCCTGGAAGCCGTCCTTGAGCAGCTGCGCGGTCGCTGCCCGGTCCTCCGGGTCGGAGTTGAGGTGGTGGCGCTCCTGCACCGTCTCCTCGTCGACCATGAGCGTCTTGGCCCACAGCACCGCGCCGGCACCGACGCCGACCAGGGCCAGGGTCATGAAGATGCCGAGCGCCGGGGTGTACCACTCGTAGTGCTTGGTGCCGAAGTCGAACGGCACCACGATGAAGCTGACGATGAAGCCGACCACGCCGACGAAGGCCAGCAGGAACAGCGACGCCACCGCCCGCTCTGCGCGCCGCGCGCGGTCGGGGTCGTCCGTGAGGTGCCCGCCGCCGCCGGAGACGCCGCTGCCGTCGTGGGCAGTGGCCACGCTCTGCGTCGTGCCGTGCGCGGACCGGCTGTCGGTCTGCACGAAGTCGCCCGAGGTCATCTCGGAGCCACGGGTGTCCCCGGGCCCGGCCTGCTCCCCGTGGCCCGCAGGGGCCTTGAGGCGGTCGCGAATGGAATCACTCATGCCCGTGCACCGATCCAGAGCGTGATGACGATGAGGGCACCGATGCCCCCGAGGAAGATGAGCAGCCCCTCCGGGATGGGGCCGTAGTGGCCGAGAGCCGCGCCGCCCGGGTCCTTGGCCTGCCGCGTGACGTAGCGGACGTAGGTGACGATGGCCCGCTTCTCGTCCGGGGTCAGCTGGTTGTCGCTGAAGCGCGGCATGTTCTCCGGCCCGGTCTGCATGGCGGAGTAGATGACCCGCGCGTCCGCCGGGCGCAGCGCGGGGGCGTACTTGCTGCGGGTGAGAGCGCCACCGGCACCGGCGAAGTTGTGGCAGCTCGAGCAGTTGGTGCGGAACAGGTCGCCGCCCATCGCCAGGTCGCCGTCGTCGAGCTTGCCCGAGGGCAGCTCAGGGCCCCCGCCGAGCGACTGGACGTAGGCGGCCAGCTGGTCGATCTGGGTGCGGTCGTACTTGACCTTCTTGCGCGGCGCCTGGGCGTTGCCGTTGGCCAGCGGCATGCGGCCGGACTCGACCTGGAACACGACGGCCGAGGCGCCCACGCCGATGAGCGAGGGACCGCCGGCGCCGCCCTGGTTGTTGAGGCCGTGGCAGGTGGAGCAGCCCTGCAGGTAGAGCTGGCGACCCTCCTTGACAGCGATCGACTGGTTGGCGGGGTCCTCGGCCTTGACCTTGGGCGCGGCGAAGGCGGTGTACAGACCGCCGACGAGCGCGAGGGCCAGGACGAGCACCGCGTAGCCCGAGAACCGCGAGCGGGCGCTGGACGCTGTCGCTGAAGCAGTGGCAGACAAGGTGCGGTCCTTCACTTGATGAGGTAGATGGTGGCGTAGAGACCCACCCACACGACGTCGACGAAGTGCCAGTAGTAGGACACGACGATGGCGCTGGTGGCCTTCTCGGGGGTGTAGCGGCCAACGGTCGAGCGCAGCAGGACGAAGACGAACGCGATGAGGCCGCCGATGACGTGCAGCCCGTGGAACCCGGTCGTGAGGTAGAACACCGAGCCGTAGCCGTGGGTGTGGATGGTCATGCCGTCGTGGTACTGGTTCCGGTACTCGTTCGCCTGGCCGAGCACGAACGTCAGGCCCATGAGGAGCGTGAGGAAGAACCAGCGGCGCATCCCGTAGACGTCGCCCTCCTCCGCCTTGAACACGCCCCACTGGCACGTGAACGACGAGGCGATGAGGATCGTCGTGAAGATCGCGGAGTAGCCCACCGCGAGGTGCACGTCGGACGGCGGCCAGTTGTCGGCGCCGGTGGCGGACCGGATCGTGAAGTACATCGCGAACAGGCCCGCGAAGAACATCAGCTCGGAGGACAGCCAGACGATCGTCCCGACCGAGACCATGTTCGGTCGGGTCAGGGAGCCATGAGCCGGGGTGCGTACCGGCACGGAAGCAGTAGCCACGCCGGGCATTCTGGCAGCCCCGGCGGTGGTCTTCCACGCGGGGGTCCCCGGCGAGTCGAATCGTGCTCACGGCCTTACGCTGGACCCATGTCCCCGGCGTCCGCAGGTCCCGCCGGGCTGCCGGCGTTCGGTCCCCTGACGGTCCTCACCGAGGCTCGTGCGCCGCTCGCGCCGACCCTCGTGATCCTTCTCACGGCGGCCTGCTACCTGTACGGCGTCCGCCGCCTCACGGCCCGCGGCGACGCCTGGCCGGTCGGTCGCACGCTGTCGTTCGTGGGGCTCGGGCTGGGCACCGTGGCGGTGGCGCTGGTGAGCGGCCTGGAGCGCTACGACACGGTGCTGTTCGGCGCCCACATGGTCCAGCACATGCTGCTGTCGATGGTGGCGCCGGTCTTCCTCGCGCTCGGGGCGCCGGTGACGCTCGCGCTGCGCACGCTGCCCGCGCGCCCCCGCGCTGCGCTGCTGCGCCTGCTGCACTCGCGCTTCGCCCGGGTGGTGAGCTTCCCGGCCGTGCCGTGGGTGCTGTTCATCGGCTCGCCGTTCGCCCTCTACTTCTCCGGCTGGTACGGCGCCACCCTCGACTCGCCGGCGCTGCACGACCTGCTGCACCTGCACTTCGTGGTCGTCGGCTGCCTGTTCTTCTGGCCGATCCTCGGCATCGACCCGGTGCCGGGGCGGGTCAGCCACCCGTTCCGCATCCTCCTGCTGTTCGCGTCGATGCCGTTCCACGCCTTCCTCGGCATCGCGATCATGAGCGTCTCCGACGACGGCAGGGGCCTGATCGCCGAGGCCTTCTACCGCTACCGCGTCGGCCTTCCCGAGGCGGTCTTCCAGCAGCAGCTCGGCGGGGGCCTCATCTGGGCCTCCGGCGACGTCATCGGGCTGCTGTTCATCTTCGTGGCGCTGGCGCAGTGGATGCGCGCCAGCGAGCGCGAGGCGGCGCGCGAGGACCGGCGCCTGGACCGGCTCGAGGCCGCCGGCGCCCCATGAGGTGGCGCAGGCAGCGCCGGCCCGCCCCGCTCCCGTCGTACCGGGACGACTGGACGCTGCCGGTGCGCGTCAGCGCGACCGACCCGGCCGAGGCGGACTCCGCGGTGCTCGCCCGCCATGCGGCCGACCCGGCCCTCGACCTCACCAGGCCGCTGCTGGTGCGGCACCACCTGCTGCTGCCCGGCCCGGACGCGGTCGGGCAGGCCGCGCTGCTGCTCGCTCAGGACGGCTACCAGCTCACGCTGGTCTCCCAGGGGCCGCCCGCCCAGGTGCGGGCCTGGCGCACCCAGCTGCTCACCGCGCTGTCCGCCGCCCAGGAGCGGTCCCGCATGGCGGGACTCGCGCAGCGCCTCGGCGGGGACGTGCGCGGGTGGGACGCCTGTGGCTAGGGTCGTGTGACCTACACCACAGGAGACCCGTTCGGTGAGCACCCGCACCACCCGTCCGAGCCGGCAGGACCTCAGGGCCCAGGAGCGGGCCTGCCTCGTCTGCAGGAGCCGGCTCTCGGCCTACAACACCAACCCGACCTGCTGGGCCCACACGGTCGAGCTCCCTTGGCAAGGACCCAACACCCGGCCCCGCTAGGCTCGTGACCATGACCTCCGGTGTGACCAGCGCAACCCGCACGCACGCGGTTCTCGTCTACAGCGACGACGCGACGCTCCGTGACGCCGTGCGCACCGCGGTCGGCCGCCGACCCGCTGCCGACCTCGGACGGGTGGAGTACGTCGAGTGCGCCACCGGCGCCGACGTCCTGAAGGCCGTCGACGCGGGCGGGCTCGACGTGGTCGTGCTCGACGGCGAGGCCCGTCCGACCGGTGGTCTGGGTCTGGCCAAGCAGCTCAAGGACGAGCTCGCCGACTGCCCGCCCACCCTCGTGCTGGTGGCGCGCAAGGACGACGAGTGGCTCGCCAGCTGGTCGCTCGCCGACGCCGTGCTGCCGCTCCCTGTCGACGCCCCCGCCCTCACGGCCGCCGTCGCGGAGCTGCTGCGCCACCGCGAGGCCGCGCTGCCCGTGCGGCGCGCGGCCGTCTAGCGCGCCTGCCGTGACGCAGACCTGGCCGGGGCTGCTGTCCTCGCTGCTGTCCGGGCAGTCGCTGTCCACCGAGGACACCGCCTGGGCGATGCGCGAGATCATGGCCGGGGACGCGACCCCGGCGCAGACCGCGGGGTTCGTCGTGGCCCTGCGCGCCAAGGGCGAGACGCCCGAGGAGGTCGCCGGCTTCGTCGAGGTGATGCTCGGGTTCGCTCCCCGGGTGGCCGTCGCGGGCCGGGTCGTCGACACCTGCGGCACCGGCGGGGACCGGTCCAACACCGTCAACATCTCCACCATGGCCGCGCTCGTCGTCGCGGGCGCGGGGATCCCGGTCGCCAAGCACGGCAACCGCGCCGCGTCCTCGGCGTGCGGCTCCGCCGACCTGCTCGAGGAGCTCGGCGTCGTCGTCGACCTGCCCCCTGACCGGGTGGGGCAGTGCATCGCCGAGGCCGGGATCGGGTTCTGCTTCGCCCCGGTCTTCCACCCCGGGATGCGGCACACCGCGGTCGCCCGCCGCGAGCTGGCCGTCCCGACCGTCTTCAACGTGCTCGGCCCGCTCACCAACCCGACCCGGCCCGCGGCCCAGGCGGTCGGGGTCTCCGACGCGCGGCTCGCACCGGTGATGGCGGGGGTGCTGGCGGCCCGCGGCGTCGACGCCCTGGTGTTCCGCGGCGACGACGGCCTGGACGAGCTCACCACGACGGGGCCGTCCACCGTGTGGGTCGTCGCGCAGGGGGCGGTCGCCAGGACGGTCTTCGACCCGGCGAGCCTGGCTATCGCGCGGGCCTCCCTCGACGACCTGCGTGGCGGCGACGCGCCGGCCAACGCCGCGGCGGCCCGCGAGCTGCTCGCCGGCAAGCCCGGTG
>JBAVRG010000079.1:0-1714 GCA_049694795.1 Mycobacteriales bacterium | reverse complement strand
GCCTACTGCCGCGACGCCGACCGCGCCGTCGGTCGCGCCGGTGCGGCCCGTGGTGCTGCCGGAGCCGCGGCAGGTGCGGCTCGTCGTGCTCAACGGGACGGCGCGAAGCCTGCTCGCGAAGGTCGTCGGCGACCAGCTGGCGGCTCGCAGCTTCGTCATCACCGGGATGGGGAACGCCGCCCGGGCCCTGACGGGTCCGTCGGTGGTGGGCTACGGCCCCGGCGGCCAGGCCGCTGCCGCGCTCGTCGCGCGGCACGTCCCCGGTGCCCGGTCGCAGCTGGTGCCGCGCGCTGCGCGCGGTTCGGTGACGGTCACGCTCGGGAGCGACTTCCAGCGGCTGGCCACCCCCGCCGAGGTCGCGGCAGCGGGACGCGTCGCGACCGTACCCAGCCCTGCCCCGAGCCTGCGGGCACAGGTTGTGGGAGCGGGCTGCCGCCCGTGAGGGCCTCGGTGTGTTTCCATGCGCATGAGGTGATCGCGTGACGGACCGGCTCAGCCCCCTGGACGTCTCCTTCCTGTACATGGAGTCGCCCACCACGGCCATGCACGTCGGTGGGGTCGCGCTGTTCGAGCCACCGGCCGGCGGCTTCGACTACGACCGGCTGGTCGAGCTCATCGCACAGCGCATCGGGCTGGTGCCGCGCTACCGGCAGAAGGTCAAGTGGGTGCCCGGCCGGCTGGCCAACCCGGTGTGGGTGGACGACCCGGACTTCGACGTGACCTACCACGTGCGGCGCAGCGCCCTCCCCAAGCCGGGGACGGAGACGCAGCTCAAGGAGCTCGTCGGACGGCTCATGTCGCGCCAGCTCGACCGGCACCGGCCGCTGTGGGAGATCTACCTCGTCGAGGGCCTCGAGGGCGGCAAGGTCGCCGTCGTCACCAAGACCCACCACGCCATGGTCGACGGGGTGTCGGCGATCGACATCGGCACCGTGATCCTCGACCTCGAGCCCACGCCGCGCGAGGTGCCCGAGGACGACTGGGTGCCGCGGCGCGAGCCGAGCGGGCTCGGGCTCGTCGTCGGTGCCGTGACCGACTTCGTCTCCAGGCCGACGGCTGCGCTCGACACCGCGAAGTCGGCGGCCGTCGACGCGAAGGCGACGGCGGCCAAGGTCGTCTCCGTGGCCGGCGGGGTGCTGGCGCAGGTGCGCACCATGGCCCGGCAGGCGCCGGAGAGCCCGCTCAACGTGTCGATCGGCGAGCAGCGCAGGTTCGGCATGGCGACGACGGACCTCGACGACTACAAGCGGGTCCGCAAGGCGCACGGCGGCACCGTCAACGACGTCGTGCTCGCGACGGTGAGCGGTGCGCTGCGGACCTGGCTGCTCACCCGCGGTGAGAAGGTCACGCCCACCACCGTGGTCCGCGCGATGGTCCCCGTGAGCGTGCGCGCCGACCAGCACAGGGGCGAGCTCGGCAACCGGGTCTCGTCCTACTTCGTCGACCTCCCTGTGGGGGAGGGCAGCGCGGTGATGCGGCTGCACCAGGTGTCGTTCGCGATGCGGGCGCACAAGGAGAGCGGCTCGGCGGTCGGGGCAGACGCGCTCGTCCAGCTGACCGGCTTCGCGCCGCCGACCATCCACGCGGTCGGGGCCCGCACCGCCTCCAGCCTGACCCGTCGGCTGTTCAACCTGGTCGTCACCAACGTCCCGGGCCCGCAGTTCCCCCTGTACGCCGCCGGCGCCCGGATGCTGTCGATGTACCCGGTGGTGCC
>JBAVRG010000078.1:0-1927 GCA_049694795.1 Mycobacteriales bacterium | reverse complement strand
AGCTCGACGCCCGCCCTTGGCCGGTCGTCCGGGGCAACTACACCGACGACGTCCGCGACGCCCTCGACGACCTGATGACACACACCCCGGACGAGCAGGAGGCCCGCCGGCTGCTGCTCTGGCACGGCTCCCCCGGCACCGGCAAGACGACCGCGATCCGGGCACTGCTGGACGCGTGGCGCGACTGGGCCGAGGGCGTCATCGTGACCGACCCCGAGCGGCTGCTGAACGAGGGCCGCTACCTGCGGCGCACCGTCCTCGACCACGACGACGACGAGACGTGGCAGCTGATCGTCCTCGAGGACGCCGAGACCCTGCTGCACAAGGGCAACGGCGGCCGCGGCATGGCCACCCTGCTCAACCTCTGCGACGGGCTGCTCGGCCAGGGCCTGCGGTGCATGTTCCTCATCACCACCAACGAGCCGCTCGCGGCGGTGCACCCGGCGCTGGTCCGGCCGGGCCGTTGCCTCTCGCGACTGGAGTTCGGGCCGTTGCCGGCCGCGCAGGCGTCGCGCCTGCTCGGACGGCCGGTGGCCCGCGCCATGTCGCTGGCGGAGGTGCTCGCCGTACAGCCGGTGTCGTCGGTGCTCGAGTCGGTGCACGTGGGCCAGTACCTGTAGCCGACCTCGTCATCGACCCGGGCACCCCCGACGCCCTCGAGGTGCCGCTGCCCTTCCTGCAGCACGTGCTGCTCGAGATCGCCGGCGTCCCGACCGGTACGTCGGTCGCGCCCTCGCCCGGCGACCGCCCGCGGATCCCGACACCGGAGCTGCACCAGCTCGTCGGCGCGGTCCGCGAGGCCGCCGGCGCGCTGCCGGAGGTGCGCGCCGCCTGACGGGCCGAGACTGTGCCCGACATCCCGTCGCCGCGGCCGGTCCTCGACCTGCACGTGGATCTCGACCCGGTCCCGGAGCACCGTCGCCGCGCCGTGCTGCAAGCGCTCACCGAGGCGGCCGCGGCGGTCGAGCCGCGGCCCCTGCGGGTCACCGCTAGCGTCGAGGGCGTCCCGTGCAGCGAGCCCGCGCTTGCGGAGGCCCTGAAGTCGCTGGACGCACCCTTCTACCGGAGGATCTGACATGCCGCAGCCGTCGCCCGGTGCGCAGGCGCGGCGGCGGTGGGACGAGGCCTGTGCGCGCGCGGACAGCGGTCTGCGTGCGGGCCGCTCCGCGGCCCAGGCAGCCGGCCGGTCCGAGGAGTGGCTGGTCCGTTGGTTCACCACCGAGCTGGGCCAGCTCGCGGCCCTGCGCACGGGGGTGAACGGCAAGCGCCGCCGCCCGGGAGGGCATGCCTCCGGGCTGCTGCACGACTTCCCGCCGGACCTGCAGCTGCCGAGCTACCGGGAGAGCCTCGCGGCGCTCGAGGAGGTGCAGCGGCTGTACGACCACGGAATCGACGTCGAGGGCTGGGACTGGGCCGAGGGCTTCCCGCCCGGCTGGACGGCGTCGCCGAAGGACCGCCTCAAGGCGGTCCTGCCCTGGCACGTGACCTGAGCTGCGACCAGCACGTCCCGCTCTCCCAGGTCAACGGATCGCCGCAGGATCCCGTGCCGTCACACCGACGAGCGAACGCAGCATCCCCTGCGTCTCCTGATCGGTGGAGTGCAGGAGCGTGCCGACCATGCCGCGGGTCAACAGCACCTTGTAGACGTTGCGCAGCAGCGGGTCGATGTCCCCGTCGGTCAGCCCACGGAACGCCGGGTCCTTGGACGCCGTCCCGTTCGCGACCCAACGACCGTCGCGCCAGACGAGGTCGGGCCCGAGGACGACGCCGTTCCAGTCGTACTCAAAGCCCTGCGCGGTGTAGACGCAGCCCACCTGCTCGAAGCCGGCGGGGTCCGTCGCCCACAGGTCTGACGGCGGTGCGCCGCCGACCGCGCGGTCCCCCTTCACGTTCCAGGGGCGCGACCAGGAGCCGATCACGACGTCGT
>JBAVRG010000077.1:0-18757 GCA_049694795.1 Mycobacteriales bacterium | reverse complement strand
CAGCGGGGCTGCGGCGCTCGCCGGGGCCGGCGGCGGCGGAGGGCGTGATCACCCCTCCAGTGTGGTGGATGCCCGGCGCGGCGACCCGTCAGGTGGCCGTGTCGCTGCTCAGCACGTCCCGGGCCAGCAGCGCCAGTGACCACTCGACCAGGTCGTCGACCCTCTCCGACGAGCGCCCGGTCAGCGCCTCGAGCCGGCGCAGCCGGTTCAGGACGGTGTTGCGGTGGCAGTACAGCCGGGCGGCGGTCTGACCCGCCGAACCGCCGGTGTCCAGCCAGCCGCGCAGCGTCTGGAGCAGCACCTCGCGCTCGTCGGCGGGCAGCGCGAGGACCGGGCCGAGCGCTCGCTCGACCAACCGCTGGGCGAGGTCGGGCGCCGTGACGAGCAGGGCGGCGGGCAGTCGCGCGTCGAGGCGGCTGAGCCCGGTCTCCTTGGCGGGCAGGGCGCGCAGCGCGGTCTCGGCGAGCCGGTGGGCGACGTCGACCTCGGCGAGGCCCTCGACCTCGGGTGACAGGCCGGCCCGCAAAGCCGGGACGACCTCGAGCGCGCGGACCAGCGCCTCCGGTGTCGTGCGCCCGAGCGCGAGCAGCCCCACCTCGCGGTCGGCGCGGGTGCGCCAGGCGCTGCGCAGCCCACGGACCGCCAGCGCATCGCAGACCGCGCGGCCGACGTCCGTGCCGGCTAGGACCAGTACGACGTAGCGCCCCTGCTGCGGGAGGTCGAGCGTCGCGGCGGCGTCCGCGGCGACGGCCCGCTCGCGGCCGCGTCCCTCGAGCAGCGCGTCGACCAGCGCGTCCCGACGGCGCTCGTCCTGCCGGTGCAGGACCTGCTCGGTCTCGCGGTAGGAGCTCGCGACGGCGGAGGAGAACGAGTCGACGAGCTCCCACACGTACGAGGCCGCCTCCACGAGGACCTCGACGGTGCCGTCGTCGCGGGCCTGCGCGACCAGGGCGTCCCAGATGATCCGGTGGCCGAGCCGGTAGGCGTGCAGCACCGACTCCAGCGGCATCCCCTGCTCCGCCCGCCGGTGGCCGGTCGCACGCGGTGCGTCGAACAGGTCGCCGCGATCGTCGCCCGCACCGGTGAGGGTCTGCAGGATGCGCTGCAGGTTGTCGTGGCAGGACCGGCGCAGGTCCTCCCGGCTGGTCCGCCCTTCGCCGTACGAGGGGTCCTCGGCGAGGATCGCGTCGACCAGGCGGTCGGTCATCGCCTCGAGGTCCAGCAGGACCTGCTGCGCAAGCCCCTGCACCTGCTCGGGCGGGCGACGCGGTGTCACGGCCGGAGGGTAGTGCCGGCTCGCTCCGGACCGCTCGTCGAGAGCGGCTCGCAGGACGTCAGTTCTTCTGGACCTCGGCACGGCGGGCGAGGTCGTCCAGGGCCGTGTGCAGGTGCTCGGGGTACTCCATCGGCAGGAAGTGGCTGCCGGGCAGCACGCTGATGTGCGCGTGCGGGATCGTGGCGGCCGCCGCGACCACGTCGTGCATGGAGGTCAGCACGTCGTGCTTGCCTGCCACCAGCGTCACCGGGCAGGTGACGAAGTGCAGGTCCATCGGGTCGTGCTCGGCCGCGGCGACGGCGAGCTCGCCGTACCAGGACCAGTCGTGCCGGAGGAACTGCTCCAGCATCGGCACCACGACCTTGGTCTTCGCCGCCGGGAGCATGAAGCCGGAGTGCGAGACGAGCCAGGCGGTGCGCTCGTTGACGGGGATGCGTGCGGTCAACCAGGTGAGGGCCGGGCCGGCGGCGCGCCCGAGCTTGGCGGCGCGCACCGAGATCGGCTTGCGCAGGCGGCGGGGGATGCGCAGCGGCCCGCCCATCGTCGAGAACGTGCCGCCCGGGACGCCCGCGACCGCCATGATGCCTGCCACCCGGTCCGGGTGCCGGTGCGCGAACTCGAACGCGATGTTGACGCCGATCGACCAGCAGGCCACCAGCGCCCGGTCGACGCCCTGGTGGTCCATGAGGGCGAGCATGTCCTCGACGTGGTCCTCGACCCGGATCCTCGCGGGGTCGGCGGGCCGCTCCGAGCCGAAGGTGCCGCGCTGGTACCAGGTCATCGCGTCGTAGCCGCTGCCCTCGGCGACCAGGGTGGGCCATGCCTCGGGGGTGGTGCCCAGCCCGTTGGCGATGACCAGGGGCACGCCGGGGGCGTCGTTGCGCCAGCACCGGATGCGGGTGCCGTCGGAGCTGGTGAGGTCGAAGGTCGTCGCCACGGCCGGCAAGCCTAGGGCTGGCTGACCTCGAGCAGTCGGGGGAGGTCCCGCCGCGTGAGCGCGGTCAGGCGCAGCGGCTTCGCGGCCTTCCGCAGCAGCGTGACCGGACCGTGGTCGGGCACCTGGAACCCCGCCACCTCGTCCCAGGGCAGCCGCTGCACCGCCAGCCCGTTGCACACCTCGAGCGCGTCCCTCGTCGCGACCACCCGGGCGCGCAGCACCCACACGAGGGCCGCGAGCGGCACGAGCAGTGCCGGAGCGAGGTACGGCGACGACAGCGCCAGCGGGAGGGCGCCCAGTGTCATGACGACCACGACGGCCAGCGTCGTGCGCTCGGGCCGGAACCTCACCGTCTCCACCGGATCATGCTCTCACCTAGAGTGCGGTGACCGCCGCATCCCCTGCCCGACCGGCGTGGGCCCGTCTTCCCTCGTGAGGTCCGCATGGCGACCAACAAGCCCCGCTCCACCGACGTCACCGAGGGCGACCGCCGCGCCCCGGCGCGCGCGATGCTGCGCGCGGTCGGCATGCAGGACGAGGACTTCGACAAGCCGCAGATCGGTGTCGCGTCGTCGTGGAACGAGATCACGCCGTGCAACCTGTCGCTCGACCGGCTCGCGAAGGCGGCGAAGGAGGGCGTCCGCCAGGCCGGCGGCTTCCCGCTCGAGTTCGGCACCATCTCGGTCTCCGACGGCATCTCGATGGGGCACGAGGGGATGCGCGCGTCCCTGGTCTCGCGCGAGGTCATCGCCGACTCGGTCGAGACGGTCGTGTTCGCCGAGCGCCTCGACGGCACCGTGACGCTCGCGGGCTGCGACAAGTCGCTGCCCGGCATGCTCATGGCGGCCGCGCGCCTCGACCTCGCCTCGGTCTTCGTCTACGCCGGCTCGACCCTGCCAGGCCGGCTGGGGGACCGGGAGCTCACGATCATCGACGTCTTCGAGGGCGTGGGCGCCTGCGCCCGCGGGCTCATCACGCGCGAGGAGCTGACCGCGATCGAGAAGGCCACCTGCCCGGGCGAGGGCGCGTGTGGCGGCATGTACACCGCGAACACCATGGCGGCCGCCGCCGAGGCGCTCGGCATGGCGCTGCCGGGCTCGGCGGCGCCTCCGGCCGTCGACCGTCGGCGCGACGACATCGCGGTCCGCTCCGGCCAGGCGGTCGTCCGGCTCATCGAGCAGGGCCTGACCGCCCGGACGATCATGACCAGGAAGGCGTTCGAGAACGCCATCACCGTCGTCATGGCGCTGGGCGGCTCGACCAACGCCGTCCTGCACCTGCTCGCGATCGCCCACGAGGCCCGCGTCGACCTCACCCTCGACGACTTCAACCGGATCGGCGACAAGGTGCCGCACCTCGCGGACGTGAAGCCCTTCGGCAAGTACGTCATGACCGACATCGACCGCATCGGTGGGGTGCCGGTGGTGATGAAGGCCCTGCTCGACGCCGGGCTGCTCCACGGCGACGCCCTGACCTGCACCGGCCGGACGATGGCCGAGAACCTCGCGGAGATGGACATCGCGCCTCTCGACGGCGACGTCGTCCACCAGCTGAGCGACCCGATCCACAAGACCGGTGGCCTGACGATCCTGCGCGGCTCGCTGGCCCCCGACGGCGCGGTCGTGAAGAGCGCCGGCTTCGACAGCGAGGTCTTCGAGGGCCCCGCGCGCGTGTTCGACGGCGAGCAGGGCGTCATGGACGCGCTCGAGGCCGGCACCCTCGAGAAGGGCTGCGTCGTCGTGATCCGCTACGAGGGACCCAAGGGCGGCCCGGGCATGCGCGAGATGCTGATGGTCACCGGGGCCATCAAGGGCGCCGGGCTCGGCAAGGACGTCCTGCTGCTCACCGACGGCCGCTTCTCCGGCGGCACCACGGGCCTGTGCGTCGGCCACGTGGCCCCGGAGGCAGCCGACGGCGGCCCCGTCGCGCTCGTGCAGGACGGCGACCGGGTCCGCCTCGACCTCGCGGCGCGCACCCTCGACGTGCTCGTCGACGCCGAGGAGCTCGCGCGCCGTCGGGCCGGCTGGGAGCCGCTCGCCCCGCGCTACACCACCGGCGTGCTCGGCAAGTACGCCAAGCTCGTCGGCTCCGCCGCCCAGGGCGCCGTCACCACCTGACCCCGGCCGAGCTGTCAGGCGTGGGGACCGCTCTGGCGCCTGGGGGACCTGACAGGTCGGCGCGGCAGGGCGCAAGGCCGGTACGGCGGGGCGGGCCCGCGCCCCCGGCGCTCGCACCGTCGGGACCGTCGTACCAGCATGTGAGACGTGTGTCTCAGAAAGTTGACACCACGGCGGCAGGCGGGCAGTCTTGCCGCATGGGCCGCATCCTCGTAGTTCTCCAGCGCGACTGCTGATCCGCCTCGCAGTCGCGCTGACCCCTCCGTGCCGCCGGCACGAGGGGTTCTTTTTTGCCCTCAGCACGACCTGACCCGCCCCGCTCACGAAGGACCCGCCAGATGACAGCACCAGAGAGCCTCACCGGAGCCCAGTCGCTCGTGCGCAGCCTGGAGAGCGTCGGCGCGGAGGTCGTCTTCGGCATCCCCGGCGGCGCGATCCTGCCGGCGTACGACCCGATCTTCGACTCCACCAAGCTGCGGCACATCCTGGTCCGGCACGAGCAGGGCGCAGGGCACGCGGCGGAGGGCTACGCCCAGGCCACGGGCAAGGTCGGCGTGTGCATGGCCACGAGCGGCCCGGGTGCCACCAACCTCGTGACCCCGATCGCCGACGCCTACATGGACTCGGTGCCGATGGTCGCCATCACCGGCCAGGTGCCGAGCGCGGCGATCGGCACGGACGCCTTCCAGGAGGCGGACATCTGCGGCATCACGATGCCGATCACCAAGCACAACTTCCTCGTGCAGCACGCGGACGACATCCCGCGCACCATCGCCGAGGCCTTCCACATCGCGAGCACCGGTCGGCCGGGTCCGGTCCTGGTCGACCTGCCCAAGGACATCCTGCAGGCCCAGGGCAGCTTCGCGTGGCCGCCGGTGCTCGACCTGCCCGGCTACCACCCGACGACCCGTCCGCACGCCAAGCAGATCCGGGAGGCCGCCCGCCTCATCACCGAGGCGCGGCGACCCGTGCTGTACGTCGGGGGCGGCGTCCTCAAGGCGCGGGCCGCGGCCGAGCTGCGGGTGCTGGCCGAGCTCACCGGCATCCCGGTGGTCACCACCCTGATGGCTCGCGGAGCGTTCCCCGACAGCCACCCGCAGCACCTCGGCATGCCCGGCATGCACGGCTCGGTCGCCGCGGTGACCGCCTTCCAGAAGAGCGACCTGCTCATCTGCCTCGGCGCCCGCTTCGACGACCGGGTCACTGGAAAGCTGAGTACCTTCGCCCCGGACGCGAAGATCATCCACGCCGACATCGACCCTGCGGAGATCGGCAAGAACCGGGCGGCGGACGTGCCGATCGTCGGCGACTGCCGCGAGACGCTGGCCGACCTCATCGTCGCGGTGCAGGAGGCGTACGCCGCCGGCGTCCGCGCCGACCTCACCGGCTGGTGGAAGCAGGTCGACAGCTGGCGCGAGACCTACCCGCTGGGGTACGAGGAGCCGACCGACGGCTCGCTCGCCCCGCAGTACGTCATCGAGCGGATCGGCAAGATCGTGGGACCGGACGCCCTCTACGCCAGCGGCGTCGGCCAGCACCAGATGTGGGCCAGCCAGTTCATCTCCTACGAGAACCCCTACACCTGGCTGAACTCCGGCGGTGCCGGGACGATGGGCTACGCCGTCCCCGCGGCGATGGGCGCGAAGGTCGGCCGGCCCGACGCCACCGTGTGGGCGATCGACGGCGACGGCTGCTTCCAGATGACCAACCAGGAGCTCGTCACCTGCGCGATCGAGGGCATCCCGATCAAGGTGGCCGTCATCAACAACGGCAACCTCGGCATGGTGCGGCAGTGGCAGACCCTGTTCTACGAGGGCCGCTACTCCAACACCCGCCTGCAGTCGACGCGCATCCCCGACTTCGTCAAGCTCGCGGACGCCATGGGCTGCGTCGGCCTGCGCTGCGAGACCAAGGCCGACGTCGACGCCACCATCGAGAAGGCGATGGCCGTCGACGACGCGCCGGTCGTCATCGACTTCGTGGTCGGCGAGGACGCCATGGTCTGGCCGATGGTGCCGGCCGGCACCAGCAACGACGAGATCCTGGCCGCCCGCGACACCCGGCCCGTCTGGGGAGAGGACGACGTCTGATGACCACCCGCCACACCCTGTCGGTGCTCGTCGAGGACAAGCCCGGTGTGCTCGCGCGCGTCGCGGCGCTGTTCAGCCGGCGCGGCTTCAACATCGAGTCCCTCGCCGTCGGCCCGACCGAGCACCCCACGACGTCGCGCATGACGATCGTCGTGACGGTCGACGACCTGCCGCTCGAGCAGGTCACCAAGCAGCTGAACAAGCTCGTCAACGTGCTGAAGATCGTCGAGCTCGACCCGGACGCCTCGGTGCAGCGCGAGCTGCTCCTGGTCAAGGTCAAGGCCGACCTCGCGACCCGCTCGCACGTCCTGGAGACCGTCCAGCTGTTCCGGGCCAAGGTGGTCGACGTCGCGACCGACGCCGTCACCATCGAGGCCACGGGTACGGCGGACAAGCTCGCCGCCCTCATCAAGGTCCTGGAGCCCTTCGGGATCCGGGAGCTCGTCCAGTCCGGCATGGTCGCTGTCGGCCGCGGGTCACGCTCGATGACCGGCTCCGAGAGCCGACTGCGCTCCGCTTCCTGAACCCCTCAGCGCTCCACCCCTCGAAAGGAACCGCAACTCCCATGGCAGAGGTCTTCTACGACGACGACGCCGACCTGTCGCTCATCCAGAGCAAGAAGGTCGCCGTCCTCGGCTACGGCAGCCAGGGCCACGCCCACGCGCTGTCGCTGCGCGACTCGGGGGTGGACGTCCGCGTCGGCCTGCCCGAGGGCAGCAAGAGCCGCGCGAAGGCCGAGGCCGACGGCCTGCGGGTCGTCACGCCCGCCGAGGCGTCGGCCGAGGCCGACGTCATCATGATCCTGGCGCCGGACACGGTGCAGCGGAAGCTCTACGCCGAGGACGTCGAGCCGCACCTCACCGAGGGCAAGGCGCTGCTGTTCGGCCACGGCCTGAACATCCGCTTCGGCCTCATCACCCCGCCTGCCGGCGTCGACGTCGCGATGGTCGCGCCCAAGGGCCCGGGCCACCTGGTGCGCCGCCAGTTCGTCGACGGCAAGGGCGTCCCCTGCCTGGTCGCCGTCGAGCAGGACGCCACCGGCAACGCCCTGCCGCTCGCCCTGTCCTGGGCCAAGGGCATCGGCGGCACCCGTGCCGGCGTCATCAAGACCACCTTCACCGAGGAGACCGAGACCGACCTGTTCGGCGAGCAGGCCGTCCTGTGCGGGGGTGCCTCGGCGCTCGTCCAGGCGGGCTTCGAGACGCTGATCGAGGCCGGCTACCAGCCCGAGGTGGCCTACTTCGAGTGCCTCCACGAGCTCAAGCTCATCGTGGACCTCATGTACGAGGGCGGTCTGTCCAAGATGCGCTGGTCGGTCTCCGACACCGCTGAGTTCGGCGACTACGTCACCGGGCCGCGCATCATCACCGACCAGACCAAGGCCGAGATGAAGAAGGTCCTCGCCGAGATCCAGGACGGCACCTTCACCAAGCGCCTCATCGCCGACGACGAGGCCGGCGGTCCGGAGCTCGCGGCGTTCCGCAAGGCCGCGGCCGAGCACCCGATCGAGGTGGTCGGCGCCACGCTGCGCCCGATGATGGCCTGGATCGCCCCCGAGTAGCCCTGCTGCGGTACGACGACGGCGCGGCCTCAGCCGAGGGCGCGCCGTCGTCGTACGCGAGGTCGGACGGTGCCGCCCCGCTCGCTAGGGTTGCCTCACCTGCCCACCGCTTCGCGAGGACCCCTGTGACCCGTCCCGTCGTCCTCATCGCCGAGGAGCTCGCCCCGTCCGTCCTTGCCGTCCTGGGGGACGGCGTCGAGATCAGGCACGTCGACGGCGCCGACCGCGCCGCGCTGCTGCCCGCGCTCGCCGACGTCGACGCCGTCCTCATCCGCAGCGCCACCCAGGTCGACGTGGAGGCCCTCGCGGCCGCCCCCCGGCTGAAGGTCGTCGCGCGCGCCGGCATCGGCCTCGACAACGTCGACGTGCCCGCCGCCACGGCACGTGGCGTCATGGTCGTCAACGCCCCGCAGAGCAACGTCGTGAGCGCCGCCGAGCAGGCCGTCGCGCTGCTGCTCGCCTGCGCCCGCAACATCGCTCCGGCCAACGCCGCTCTCAAGGCCGGCAAGTGGGAGCGGTCGAAGTGGACCGGTGTGGAGGTCGCCGACAAGACCGTCGGTGTCGTGGGGCTGGGGCGCATCGGCGTGCTCTTCGCTCAGCGCATGAGCGCGTTCGGCACCCGGCTGATCGCCTACGACCCCTACATCAGCACCGCCCGCGCCGCGCAGATCGGCGTCCGGCTGGTGAGCCTCGAGGAGCTGCTGCGCGAGAGCGACTTCCTCTCGATCCACCTGCCGAAGACGCCCGAGACCGTCGGTCTCATCGGCAAGGAGCAGCTCGCCCTCTGCAAGCCGGGTGTGCGCATCGTCAACGCCGCCCGGGGTGGCCTGGTCGACGAGCAGGCCCTCGCCGACGCCCTCGCCAGCGGCCAGGTCGCCGGTGCCGGCATCGACGTCTTCGCCACCGAGCCCTGCACCGACAGCCCGCTGTTCGCGTTCGACTCGGTCGTCGTGAGCCCGCACCTGGGCGCCTCCACGGTCGAGGCGCAGGACAAGGCCGGCATCGCGGTCGCGCGCTCGGTCCGGCTGGCGCTCGAGGGCGAGTTCGTGCCGGACGCGGTCAACGTCCAGGCCGGCGGGGTGGTCGTCGAGGAGGTCCGCCCTGCGCTGCCGCTCGTCGAGAAGCTGGGTCGCGTCTTCACCGCGCTGGCGGGGGGAGTGGCCGCCAGCGTCGGCCTCGAGGTGCGTGGCGAGCTCACCGCCTACGACGTGTCCGTGCTCCAGCTCGCCGCCCTCAAGGGCGTCTTCGCCGACGTCGTGGAGGAGCAGGTCACCTTCGTCAACGCGCCCGCGCTGGCTGCGGAGCGCGGCGTCGAGGTCTCGCTGTCGACGTTCACCGAGAGCCCTGACCACCGCAGCCTCGTCACGGTGCGCGGCGTGCTGCCGGACGGCACGGAGGTCAGCGCCTCAGGGACCCTCTCCGGCCCGCGTCAGGTCGAGAAGCTCACCGAGGTCGACGGCTTCGACGTCGACCTCGTGCCCGCCGAGCACCTGGTCTTCCTGCGCTACGCCGACCGGCCGGGCGTCGTCGGCACCGTCGGGGCGGCCCTCGGCGAGGCGCAGGTCAACATCGCCGGCGCCCAGGTGAGCCGCACCGCCCAGGGCGGCGACGCGCTGATGGCACTGACGGTCGACGACGCCGTACCGGCGGAGGTGCTGGACCGGATCGCGCACGCCATCGGCGCGCAGAGCGCGCGCTCCGTCGACCTCGCGTGACCACCTTCGCCTCGTACGACGGGACGGTGCTGTCCTACGACACCGTCGGCCAGGGTGCGCCGCTGGTCTGCCTGCCCGGCGGTCCCGGCCGGTCCGCCGCCTGCCTCGAGGACCTCGCCGGGCTGGGTGCGCACCGCACCCTCGTGCTGCTCGACCCTCGTGCCGTCGGCCGCAGCGAGGTGCCCTCCGACCCGTCGTCGCTGCGGTTCGACCGGGTGGCCGCCGATCTCGAGGCCGTCCGCACCCACCTCGGGCTCGACCGGCTCGACGTGCTCGCCCACTCGGCGGGCACCATCGTCACCCAGGCCTGGGCCGCCGCCCACCCCGACCGGGTCGGGGCGCTGGTCCTCGTGACCCCCAGCGACCTGCTGCAGGGGGGCACCCGCGCCGATGTTCCCGGCATCCGGGCGTCCTTCGCCGCCGAGCCGTGGTACGCCGACGCCGCCGCGGCGCAGGAGGCGCTGGCCGACGCACCGCCCTCGCAGCGGGCGGCGCTCGAGCGCGCGACCCGCCCGTTCTTCTACGGCCGCTGGGACGAGCGCACCCAGGAGCACGCCGCCAGCGCGGACCGGCAGAGCAGCAAGCGGGCGCTGCTCGGCTTCGGCGCCGGCCTCGAGGACCTCGACGTCGCCGGCATCGTGACGGGCCTGCGCGGGGTGGCCGCCCCGGTCCTCGTGGTGGGCGGCGAGCGGGACGGCGTGACCGGTCTGGACAGCGTGCACGCGGTGGCCGGCTGCTTCCCGAACGCCCGCGTCGCGGTGGTCCCGGGGGCCGGTCACTTCCCCTGGGTCGACGCCCCGGAGGGGTTCCGTTCGGCAGTTGCGGGCTTCCTGGGTACCCTCTAGGCATGGCGCGCCTGCTCCTTACGGGCCGCGACGGGGCCACTTCCTGAGGCCGGCTCCCCGTCGCGGGTTGCAGTGCTGGCCGCACCCCGTTCTCGTGAGGAGCAGCACCCCGTGAAGTTTCAGCGCTACCAGCCCTTCCCGCCCGTCGGCCTGACCGAGCGCACCTGGCCGGACCAGGTCATCGACAAGGCCCCGCAGTGGTGCAGCGTCGACCTGCGCGACGGCAACCAGGCCCTCATCGAGCCGATGGACTCCAGCCGCAAGCTGAGGATGTTCCGGCTGCTCGTGGAGATGGGCTACAAGGAGATCGAGGTGGGCTTCCCGGCCGCGTCCTCGACCGACTTCGACTTCATCCGCCTGCTCGTCGAGCAGGACATGGTTCCTGAGGACGTCACCATCCAGGTGCTGACCCAGGCCCGCGAGGAGCTCATCGAGCGCACCGTGCAGTCGCTGGTGGGCTTCCGGGGCACCGCGCTGATCCACCTCTACAACTCGACCTCGACCCTGCAGCGCCGAGTCGTGTTCGGCCTCGACAGGGACGGCGTCAAGGACATCGCCGTCCAGGGTGCGACCTGGTGCAAGAAGTACGCCGAGCAGCTGCTGCAGGGCACCACGGTGCGCTGGCAGTACAGCCCGGAGTCGTTCACCGGCACCGAGCTCGACTACGCGCTCGAGGTGTGCGAGGCGGTCATGGACGTGTGGCAGCCGACCCCCGAGCGGCCGGTGGTCCTCAACCTGCCGGCCACGGTCGAGATGAGCACGCCGAACGTCTACGCCGACCAGGTCGAGTGGTTCATCCGCAACCTCGGTGCGCGCCGCGCCAGCGTCATCCTGTCGCTGCACCCGCACAATGACAGGGGTACGGCGGTCGCGGCCGCCGAGCAGGGCGTCATGGCCGGCGCCGACCGGGTCGAGGGCTGCCTGTTCGGCAACGGCGAGCGGACCGGCAACGTCTGCCTGGTCACGCTGGGGCTCAACCTGGTGAGCCAGGGCGTCGACGCGGGCATCGACTTCAGCGACATCGACGAGATCCGCCGGACCGTCGAGCACTGCAACCAGCTGCCGGTCCACCCCCGCCACCCCTACGGCGGCGAGCTGGTCTACACCGCCTTCTCCGGGTCGCACCAGGACGCCATCAAGAAGGGCCTGGAGGCAATGGAGCGCGACGCGGCCGCCGCCGGCGTGCCGGTCGACGACTTCCGCTGGGAGGTGCCCTACCTCCCGATCGACCCGAAGGACGTCGGCCGCACCTACGAGGCGGTCATCCGGGTCAACAGCCAGTCCGGCAAGGGCGGGGTCGCCTACGTGCTCAAGAACGAGCACCACCTCGACCTGCCGCGCCGCATGCAGATCGAGATCTCGCGGATCGTGCAGGAGGTCGCCGACGGCGAGGGCGGCGAGATCTCGCCGGCGCGGATCTGGGAGCTGTTCGGGCAGACCTACCTCGACGACGGCGCGCTGCGACTGGTCTCCTACACGCACAGCAGCGCCGAGGAGGACCGCATCGAGGCGGTGGTGACGTGGCGCGGCGAGCAGCACACCCTCGTGGGCACGGGCAACGGCCCCATCGCGGCGTTCGTGCACGCCCTGTCGGCCCTGGAGCTCGACGTGCGCGTCCTCGACTACGCCGAGCACGCCACAGGTGCCGGCGAGGAGGCGCAGGCCGCGTCCTACCTCGAGCTCGCGGTCGGCGGGAAGGTGCTGTGGGGCTGCGGCATCCACCCGAGCATCGTCACGTCGTCGCTGCGGGCCATCGTCAGCGGCGTGAACCGCGTCGTCTGACCTCGAGGGTCACCGCTCCCGCCAGCACCAGGGCGACCAGGTTGACCGCGAGCTGCGCGGTCGCCCCGAGGCACTCCGACCAGCGCTCCGCCGCGGCCGCGACCCCGATGTCGGCTGCGGCGGGCACGGTCGTCACGCTGACCGCGACCCCCACCAGGGCCGCGGACTTGGCGCTCGTCAGCGACACCACGCCGGCCACCCCGGCGAGCAGCGCGACGAGCAGCGCGTACCCGTCCGGGTGGCTGATGAAGGCTGTCAGCGGGCGGCGCTCGCCGGCGTAGGTCGCGGGCACCTCGCCGAGCCCGATGACGACGCTGGTGAGCAGCAGCGCGGCGAGGCTCGCCAGCGGGAAGGCGACCGCCAGGGCGATCAGCGAGCGGCGGGCCAGCGCCCAGCGCCGCTGGACCAGGGCCACGGTCAGGCCGGCAAGCGGTCCGAACTCGGGGCCGACCACCATCGCGCCCACGACGAGGACCGACGAGTCGAGCAGGATGCCCACCGACGCGATGAGGGTGGCGAGCACCATCAGTGCCACGAAGGAGCCGGACAGCTCCGACTCCTCGCTGGTGCGTGCCTCCACCTCCTCCCAGACGACGGCGTCCACCCCGAGCCCCGGCACCGCGCGCTCGGCCTCGTCGGCGTACGCCGAGAGCGTGGTGTCGACGTTCTCCAGGATGTAGGAGCACACCTCCCCGTCCGGGAGGGCCTGCAGCTCGGTCAGCACCTCGCTGGCCGCCTCGCGTGCGAGGTCGGCGAGCACCACGTCGCCCGCGGGCTCACGTGCTGCACCGCGCAGCAGCACGAGGTGGGTCGCGGCGGGGTGCCGGTGCAGGACGTCGAGGATCCCGTCCGAGGCGTGCGGTGGGCAGATCAGGCGGAGGGCGAGCACCTCCACATGCTGGCAGTGTCCACATGTTGAGACACCTGTCCCAGGATGTAGCATGCCGGTCATGACGAAGCTGGCAGTCATCGGTGGGGACGGCATCGGTCCGGAGGTCGTGGCCGAGGGGCTCAAGGTGCTGCGCGCCGTGCTGCCCGACGTCGACACGACCGAGTACGACCTGGGCGCCGCCGCCTACCACCGCACCGGTGAGGTGCTGCCCGAGAGCGTCATCGAGGAGCTGCGCGGCTTCGACGCCATCCTGCTCGGTGCCATCGGCGACCCGACGGTCCCGCCGGGCGTGCTCGAGCGCGGGCTGCTGCTCAAGCTCCGCTTCGCGCTGGACCACCACGTCAACCTGCGTCCGGTGCGCCTGTTCCCCGGGGTCACCGGCCCGCTGGGGGACAAGCAGTTCGACTTCGTCGTCGTGCGCGAGGGCACCGAGGGCCCGTACGTCGGCAACGGCGGCTCGATGCGCACGGGCACGCAGCACGAGGTCGCCACGGAGGTCTCCCTCAACACCGCGTACGGCGTCGAGCGGGTCGTGCGCGACGCGTTCGCCCGCGCCCGGTCCCGTCGCGGTCACCTGACGCTGGTCCACAAGACCAACGTGCTCGTGAACGCCGGCGGCCTGTGGAAGCGCGTCACCGACGAGGTCGCGAAGGACTTCCCGGACGTCACCGTCGACTACCAGCACGTCGACGCCGCCTCGATGTTCTTCGTCACCCAGCCCGAGCGGTTCGACGTGGTCGTCACCGACAACCTGTTCGGCGACATCCTCACCGACATCGGCGCGGCCATCGGCGGTGGCATCGGCCTGGCCGCCAGCGGCAACCTGGACGTCTCCCGCACCAACCCGAGCATGTTCGAGCCGGTGCACGGCAGCGCTCCCGACATCGCCGGCCAGCAGAAGGCCGACCCCACCGCCACCGTGCTGTCCGTCGCGCTGCTGCTCGACCACCTCGGCCACGCCGACGCGGCCGCGCGGGTGGAGGCGGCGGTGGCGAAGGACCTCAGCACGCGCGGCGACGCCGTACGCAGCACTGCCGAGGTGGGCGACGCGCTCGCCACCCTCGTCGCCGGGTAGCCGCTGCAGAGCGCGGCCCACCCCTGAGGCCGCGTCGTGAAGACCTACTCCGCCGCGGTCGGTTCCCAGTAACGTGACCGTCGAGGAGGAGTCATGAGCGGGCAGTTGAGCGTGACGTTCGAGGTGCAGCAGAGCGGGACCCTGGTGGATGCCGAGGCCCGCGCGGAGATCTTGGCCAACCCGGCCTTCGGCAAGGTCTTCACCGACCACATGGTCAGCGCTACCTGGACCGCCGCCGGCGGCTGGCACGACGCCAAGCTCACCGCCTACGCCCCGGTCACCCTCGACCCGGCGGCGGTCGTCCTGCACTACGGCCAGACCGTCTTCGAGGGCCTCAAGGCCTACCGCCAGCCCGACGGCGGGGTGGCGCTGTTCCGTCCGGAGCGCAACGCCGCACGCATGGCCCGGTCGTGCCGGCGCCTCGCGCTGCCGGTCTTCCCCGAGGACGCGTTCGTCGAGGCGTGCGAGCTGCTGGTGCGCACCGACCAGGCCTGGGTGCCCGGTGGCGAGGGCGCCTCGCTCTACCTGCGTCCCTTCGTCTGGGCGACCGAGGTGGGCCTCGGCGTGCGCCCGAGCGAGTCCGCGCTGTTCCAGCTCATCGCCTCGCCCTCCGGCAACTACTTCTCCGGGCCGTTGCGGCCGGTCTCGCTGTGGCTGTCGCAGGAGTACGTCCGCGCCGCCCCCGGCGGCACGGGTGCGGCCAAGTGCGGTGGCAACTACGCCGCCTCGCTGGTCGCCCAGCAGGAGGCCATCGCGAACGGCTGCGACCAGGTGGTGTTCCTCGACGCCGTCGAGCACCGCTGGCTCGAGGAGCTCGGCGGGATGAACATCTTCCTCGTCCTCGACGACGGCACGCTGGTCACGCCTGAGGTGAGCGGCACCATCCTCGAGGGCATCACCCGCGACTCGATCATCACGCTGGCCCGCGAGCTCGGGCACACCGTCGAGGAGCGCAAGGTCGACGTCGACGAGTGGCGCAAGGGTGCCGCCGACGGCAGCGTCGTCGAGGTCTTCGCCTGCGGCACCGCGGCCGTCATCACCCCGATCGGCGCGCTGCGCTGGCCCGGTGGCGAGGCGGTAGCGGGCAGCGGCGAGCCCGGGGCGGTGACCATGAGGCTCCGGCAGGCGCTGATGGACGTCCAGTACGGCCGCGCCGAGGACACCCACGGCTGGGTGCGTCGCGTGGTCTGACCGGGTCCCTAGGCAACCGTCCGGTCGGGTCGTACCGTGCGGGGCAGGAGGTGCCCGTGTACGTGCACGACGCGATGAGCCCGACGGTGCTGACGATCGGCCCGACCCACACCCTCCGGCAGGCAGCGCGCCTGATGGCGGAGCACAAGGTCGGTGCCGCGATCGTGCTCGACCCGGATGCGGACGGACCGGGCATCCTCACCGAGCGCGACGTCCTCGAGGCGGTCGCGCAGGGGCAGGACCCCGATGTCGAGGTCTGCAGCGACCACCTCACCCCCGACGCGGTGACGGCCACGCCCGACTGGGACCTGGGCCGGGCCGCAGCTGCCATGGTGCAAGGCGGCTTCCGCCACCTCGTCGTCTGCGACGGCCCCGAGATCGTCGGCATCATCTCGGTGCGCGACATCGTCCGGGTCTGCAGCAACGCGGGCTCGCTCACCGCGGCCTGAGGGCTGCGGTACGCTCCCCGGTGATGTTCGCCTTCCTCATTATTCGAGAGCGCGTCCGCTGACCTCCGTCAGCAGACGCGCAACCCCTTCGTGCCCCCGGGCCGGAGGGGTTGTGTGTTTCTGGAGCACCCCGTGAGCGTCCCCACCGATGCCTTCCACGTCTACGACACGACCCTGCGCGACGGCTCGCAGCGCGAGGGCCTGTCGCTGTCGGTGCACGACAAGCTGACGATCGCGCGGCACCTCGACGACCTCGGCGTGGGCTTCATCGAGGGCGGCTGGCCGGGTGCCAACCCGAAGGACGCGGAGTTCTTCCGGCGTGCCCGGACCGAGCTGACGCTGCACACGGCGCAGCTCGCGGCCTTCGGCTCGACGCGCAAGCCGGGGGGCGTCACCGCGCAGGACCTGGAGCACCTGCGGGAGTCGGGCGCCCCCATCGCCACGATGGTCGCCAAGAGCGACGTGCGGCAGGTGGAGCGGGCCCTGCGCACGACCCGCGAGGAGAACCTCGCCATGGTCCGCGACTCCGTCGCGCACCTCACCGCCGAGGGGCAGCGGGTGTTCCTCGACGCCGAGCACTTCTTCGACGGCTGGATGGCCGACCGTGCCTACGCCCTCGAGGTCCTCCGCGTGGCGGCAGAGGCCGGTGCCGAGGTGCTGGTGCTGTGCGACACCAACGGCGGGATGCTGCCGAGCCGGCTCGCCGACATCGTGGGCGAGGTGGTCGCCGACGGGCTGCGGGTCGGCATCCACGCGCACAACGACACGGCCTGCGCGGTGGCCAACTCCCTGGCGGCTGTCGACGTCGGCGCCACCCACGTGCAGGGCACCGCCAACGGGTACGGCGAGCGCTGCGGCAACGCCGACCTGTTCAGCGTCGTCGCCGCGCTGGAGAGCAAGCTCGGCCGGCAGGTGCTGCCCGAGGGCCGGCTCGCCGAGCTCGGCCGGGTCGCGCACGCCGTCGCCGAGGTGGCGAACATCGCGCCCGACCCGCACCAGCCGTGGGTCGGTGCGAGCGCGTTTGCGCACAAGGCGGGTCTGCACGTCAGCGCCATCAAGGCCGACCCCGACCTCTACCAGCACGCCGACCCGTCGGTCGTGGGCAACGACATGCGGCTGCTGGTCTCCGAGCTCGCCGGCCGGGCCACGGTCGAGCTGAAGGGCAGGGCGCTGGGCCTGGACCCGGATGCCGACACCGTGCTGAGGGTCCTCGACCGGGTCAAGGAGCTGGAGTCCGTCGGCTACAGCTTCGAGGCGGCAGAGGCGTCGTTCGAGCTGCTGCTGCGCGAGCAGATGGGCGAGCGGCCGCGGTTCTTCGAGCTGGAGAGCTGGCGCGTGATCGTCGAGCACCGGGACGGGGTCGTGGTGTCGGAGGCGACCGTCAAGCTGCACGCGCACGGCGCTCGGATCATCGCGACCGCCGAGGGCAACGGCCCGGTCAACGCGCTCGACAACGCGCTCCGCCAGGGGCTGCTCGAGCTCTTCCCGCCGCTCGCCGCCTTCGACCTCGTCGACTACAAGGTCCGCATCGTCAGCGGCGCCCACGGCACCGACGCCGTCACCCGGGTGCTCGTCGAGACGAGCGACGGCGAGACCGAGTGGAGCACGGTCGGCGTCCACGAGAACGTCATCGAGGCCTCCTGGCAGGCGCTCGAGGAGGCCTACACGGCCGGCCTGCTCCGGCACTCGTGACCCCGGGTACCGCGCTGCTCGTCGCCGGCGCCGGGTTCGTCGCCGGGGGCGTGAACGCGGTCGCGGGCGGCGGGACGCTCGTCAGCTTCCCGGCCCTGCTGGCTGCCGGGGTGCCCCCGGTGCTCGCCAACACCACGTCCTCCGTCGGCCTGCTCGCGGGCTACGCGGGCGGCTCGGTCGCCTACCGGCGCGAGCTCGCGGGGCAGGGCCTGCGGGCCAGGCGGCTGCTGCTGGCCGCGGTCGCGGGCGGGGTGCTCGGTGCGGTTCTGCTCCTCGCGCTGCCCGGCGACAGCTTCCGCGCCGTCGTCCCCTACCTCGTGCTGCTCGCCTGCCTGCTGCTCGCCCTGCAGCCCCGGCTGGTGGCAGCGCTCGCCGCCCGGGGTACGGCGGGGCCGCACCCCGGCTGGGAGGCCCAGGTGGCCGTCGGGATCGCCGCGGTCTACGGGTCCTACTTCGGCGCCGGGCTGGGCGTCGTGCTCCTGGCGGTGCTCGGCGTGCTCGTCGCCGACGACCTGCAGCGGTTGAACGCCCTGAAGGGCCTGCTGTCGCTGGTCGTCAACCTGGTGGGGGCGCTGCTGTTCGTCGTCACCGGCCACGTCGACTGGGCCGCGGCGGCGCTGCTCGCCGCGGGGGCGGCGCTCGGCGCGACGGTGGGCGTGGGGCTCGCTCGGCGGCTGCCGCCGGCCTGGGTGCGGACAGCCGTCGTGGTCGGGGGTGTCGCCGTGGCGGTGTCCCTGCTCGTGGCCTGACCTGCCCTGCGAGGCGACGAGAAGCCCTGTGAACAAAGGCTTTTCGTCGTTGCTGGTTGATATCCTTCGAACATGTCAGCGAGTCCAGCCGAGGTGGTGGCGCAGTGGTGCGCGACGGACCTGAGCGGGTTGGGCGTGGCGGAGCTGCAGGTCCTGGCTGGTGAGCTGCGCGCGGCGGCCGGGCAGCTCACCGGCCGGCTGGACCAGGTGCTGGCCGAGCTCGACGAGCGCACCGGCGGGCAGGTCCCCGAGCACCCCGGCAGCGGCGCGGCGCTGCCGCTGATGATGGCGACCCGGACCTGGTGGCGGCAGGCGGCGACGATCAGCGGCGGGCAGGCCGGCCGTGACCTGCGGCGCGCCGCCACGCTGCGCCGGCTGCCAGTGCT
>JBAVRG010000076.1:0-9089 GCA_049694795.1 Mycobacteriales bacterium | reverse complement strand
CATCGTCCTGGTCGACCAGGACAAGTGCCGCGGCTGGCGGATGTGCGTCACCGGCTGCCCCTACAAGAAGGTCTACTTCAACCACCGCACCGGCAAGGCGGAGAAGTGCACCTTCTGCTTCCCGCGGATCGAGGTCGGGCTGCCGACCGTCTGCGCCGAGACGTGCGTCGGGCGGCTGCGCTACATCGGCGTGGTGCTCTACGACGCCGACAAGGTGCTGGAGGCCGCCAGCGTCCCGGACGACAGGGACCTCTACCGCGCGCAGCGGTCGGTGCTCCTGGACCCGGCCGACCCGGCGGTGCAGCGGGCGGCGGAGGAGGCCGGCATCCCGCGCGACTGGGTGGAGGCCGCCCAGCGCTCCCCGGTGTGGGCGCTCATCAACCGGTTCGAGGTGGCGCTGCCGCTGCACCCGGAGTACCGGACGCTGCCGATGGTCTGGTACATCCCGCCGCTGTCGCCGGTCGTCGACCAGCTCACCGAAACCGGCCACGACGGCGAGAGCGCACCCAACCTGTTCGGCGCGATCGACAGCCTCCGGATCCCGGTGGAGTACCTCGCCGAGCTGTTCACCGCCGGCGACCCCGCCCCGGTGCGCGACGTGCTCGCCAAGCTGGCCGCGATGCGGTCCTTCATGCGCGACGTCAACCTCGGCCGCGAGCCCGACGTGTCGATCCCCGACGCCGTCGGCATGACACCCGAGGACATCGAGGACATGCACCGGCTGCTCGCGATCGCCAAGTACGACGAGCGCTACGTCATCCCGACCGCGCACGCCGAGGGGCGCGACCCGGTGGCGCTGGCGCACGGGCTCGAGGAGCTCGCCACCGAGTGCTCCCTCGACTACGAGGGCGGACCGGGGATGACCGGCCCGTTCGGGGAGGCGTCCGGCGCGCAGGTGCCGTTCGCGGTCGAGAACTACCACATGCTCAAGCAGCGCCAGCGGTCCGACACCTTCGTCGACCCGGGCGACGGGCGCGAGCGCGTCAACCTCCTGAACTGGGACGGCAAGGGGAGCCCGATCCTGCCCGAGGACGAGCAGTGAGGGACGACGCGCGGGTGGTCGCGCTGCAGGCCGCGTCGATCGTGCTCGGCTACCCGGACGCCGACCTCTACGACCGGCTGCCGCTGCTGGCCGCTGCCGCCGAGCAGCTGCCGGCCGCGGCTGGTGCCCCCCTGGCGCGGGTGGTCGCCCACCTGTCGGCGACGCCGCAGGAGGAGGCAGAGCGGGCCTACGTCGACTCCTTCGACCTGCGGCGCCGCTGCTGCCTCTACCTCACCTACTACGCCTACGGCGACACCAGGAAGCGCGGCATGGCGCTGCTGCGCTTCACGCACGCCTACAAGACCGCGGGCAGCGCGCTGGTCAGCGACGAGCTGCCCGACCACCTGTCGGTGGTGTGCGAGTTCGCCGCGAGCCACCTGCCCGAGGGTCTGCGGCTGCTCGCGGAGCACCGCGCGGGTCTCGAGCTGATCCGGCTCGCCCTGGCCGACCTCGGGTCTCCGTACACCGACGCCGTCGACGTCGTACGAGCTGCGCTGCCCGAGCCGGCGCCGCGCGACCTGGAGCGGGCCCTCGAGCTCGCGCGCACCGGCCCTCCCGAGGAAGAGGTCGGCCTGGAGCCGTTCGCCCCGCCCGAGTTCATGGGAGCCCGTCGATGAGCCTGCTGCTGTGGGTGATCGTGCCGTACGTCAGCATCGCCGTCTTCGTCGGCGGGCACGTCTGGCGCTACCGCTACGACAAGTTCGGCTGGACGACCCGATCCAGCCAGCTCTACGAGAACCGGCTGCTGCGCCTGGGCAGCCCGCTGTTCCACTTCGGCATCCTCGCGGCGATCGGAGGCCACGTGATGGGTCTGCTCGTCCCCAAGTCCTGGACAGAGGGCGCCGGGGTGTCCGAGGGCGTCTACCACGCGATGTCGCTCACCCTCGGCACCGTCGCCGGTGTCGGGACGGTGCTCGGCATGGCGATCCTCATCTACCGCCGGCGCACGGTCGGCCCGGTCTTCAGCGCCACCACCAGGAACGACAAGGGCATGTACGTGGTGCTCGCCGCGACGATCCTCGCGGGGCTGGGCACGACCGTGCTGTCGAACCTCACCGGGCACCCGCACGACTACCGCGAGACCGTGGCGCCCTGGTTCCGCTCGGTGTTCCGCCTGCAGCCAGACACCGACCTCATCACCGCCGCGCCCTGGGGCTTCCGGCTGCACGCGCAGCTCGCCTGGCTGCTGTTCGCGGTGTGGCCCTTCACGCGGCTGGTGCACGTCTTCTCCGCGCCCGTCGGCTACCTCACCAGGCCGTACGTCCCGTACCGGTCGAGGAGCGCCTCACCCGGGCTGCGGACCACCCGCCGTGGCTGGGAGCGCGTCGGGGCAGGTGACCGGCCGTGACCGACGCTGCCTCGACCCACCCCGCCACTGCCGATCTCACCGCGCTCGCGGACGAGCTGCTCGCGGCCGCGCGGGCCGCGACCAACGGACGCGCGTCCCGGACCCTGGTCGGCGGCTCGCACCAGGTGCTGCGGCACACGCTGCTGGTGCTCGTGGCCGGGCAGCAGCTGCCCGAGCACGCGAGCCCGGGTGAGGCCACCCTGCAGGTCCTGCGTGGCAGCGTCGTCGTGCGCGCCGGCGACGACGAGCTGCCTGGCGGGGCGGGCACCCTTCTCACCCTCCCCGACCGTCCGCACTCGGTCGCCGCCGTCGAGGACGCCGTACTGCTCCTGTCGGTGGCCAAGCCCGAGCACTGACCCGCGTCGGGCAGGCCCTGGCGTGAGGGACGGATCTTCGTCACCTCGCTTCACCCGGACGGAGCAGTGGTCGACGTCACGTCCGTCGGGGGGACGGGGCAGGCGATGGGGACGCAGGTGCGCAAGGCGCTGCTGCTCGGCGCGAGCGTCGGGCTGATCCTCGTCCTGGGCCTGCTCGCGGCGTGGGGGCAGCTGTCCACGGCGGCGCGTGTCGACCGGGTGCAGCGGGCGGACCGGCTCCAGCTCCAGGTCACCTTGGGCGGCCTCACCGGGCAGTACCTGCAGTTCGCCTTCCTCGACGCCCAGCGCGCCGCCGCTGCCGTCCCCTGGAGCCTGCGTCCGGACGACCCGGCCGACCGGGGTCGGCTCGAGCAGGCCGTGCACGCCTCCCCCCTCGCGTCGTACGGCGCCACCCTCACCACGCCCGAGGGGCGGCCGCTGACGTCCTACGCGCCTGGCGGCCTGCCGTCGCCGCTCGACCCCGGCCTGCAACCGCTCCGCCGTGCCCTGGCCGCGGGGCGCCCCGGCCTCTCCGACGTGCTGCGCTCGGGCAGCACGTCCCTGGTCGCGTTCGCCGTGCCGGTTCTCCGCACGGGGAAGGTCGCCGGGCTGCTCCTGGTCTACGCGGACGTGCGCTCCTGGCCGCTGCAGGGCTACGACAGCACCCTGTCCCTCGGCCACTCCGCGAAGCCGTACGTCCTCGACGTCGAGGGCACGGTGACCGCCTCCGGCGACAGCGCAGCCGTCGGAACGCGGCTGACCGGCCTGCCGGCCGCAGCGACCGCCGGTGGCAGCGGCGTCACCACGGTCTCCCGTGCCGGGCGCCGCGTCGTGGTGTCCTACTCCGCCGCGGCCTACGGCTGGAGCGTCGTCACGCTGGAGGACGAGGACGCGTTCTCCTCCGGGCTGCAGGCCAGCAGCCAGCGCGACGCGATCGCCCTCACTGTCCTGCTCACCCTGGTGGTCGTGCTGCTGGTGTGGTTCAACCACAGCAGGCAGAAGGCCCTGCGCCGCCTCGCCGAGGACCGGCTCTACGACCCGCTGACGGGCCTCGCGCTGCGACGACTCCTCGGGCTCCGGCTCGAGGCGGCCGTCGCGCGCCACCGCCGGTCGCGGGCGCCGCTGGCGGTTCTGTTCTGCGACCTCGACGGCTTCAAGGCTGTCAACGACGGCTTCGGTCACGCCGTCGGGGACCAGCTCCTCGTCGCGGTGGCGTCCCGGATGCGGGAGGCGGTGAGGGAGAACGACTTCCTCGCCCGTCTGGGGGGCGACGAGTTCCTGGTCCTCCTGGAGGCCACCGACTCCGAGGAGGTCGCGGTCGTGGGCGCCCGGCTGCGGGCCGCCGTCGAGCAGCCGCTCGTCCTGGACGGGGTCGAGCTGCAGCCCCGGATCAGCGTCGGGGGCGCAGTGCTGCGCGACCAGAGCCGCGCCGACGACCTCCTGCGTGCCGCGGACCTGGCGATGTACGAGGTGAAGCACGGCACGGTGACCGAGGCTGTCGTCGTGCTCGACCGCACCGAGGACCCGAAGCTCCTCGAGGACGCCTGACCTCACCCGGGGCGCGGCGCCAGGCGCACCACCGCAAGGACCCCCACGACACCGAGGCTCCCCGCGACCAGCAGCGGCAGCCGGCCGTCCTGTCCCCACAGCAGCCCCGCCCACAGCCCGGCGATCAGCACCGCTCCCCCGGTCAGCGCCTGGAACAGCCCCTGCGCGCTGGCCTGCAGGTGCGCAGGCGCCAGGCCCGCCACCCAGGCCTTCCCGACGCCGTCGGTGCACGCGGCGAACAACCCGTAGGCCGGGAGCAGGACGAAGACCTGCCAGCCCTGCGTGGCGAGCCCCAGCCCGCCGTACCCGACGGCGAAGGCGACCAGGCCGACGGCGTAGACCTGGTGCCGTGGCAGCCGGTCCGACAGGGCGCCCGCCGGGTAGGCGCCGGCGGCGTAGACCGCGTTGTAGACGAGGTAGGCGGCGATGACGGCCCCCGCGGACAGCCCGAGCTCGTGCGCCCTGAGCAGCAGCAGCGCGTCCGGGAAGTTGACCAGCGCCACGGTCGCGAGCAGCACCGCGAGCCGCGTCACGTCCGGCGGCAGCGCCGACAGGGACAGCGCCTCTCTCGGAGCTGCCGGGCGCGCACCCTCCCGCACCAGGGCGACGAGGAGGACCGACAGGACGGCGGGCACCACAGCGACCACCAGCAACGGCCGGATCCGGTGGTTCAGCAGCTCGTACAGCGCGAGCCCGATCGCCGGCCCGATGACGGCGCCGACGGTGTCGGCCGTGCGGTGCAGGCCGAAGACGCGACCACGGGCCTCCGCCGGCGCCCCGACCATGAGCAGCGCGTCCCGCGGAGCGGCGCGGATGCCCTTGCCGACCCGGTCCACCGCCCGGCCGAGGAGGACCAGGGGCCACCCGAACGCCAGCGCGACCACGAGCTTGCCCACGGCCGCGAGCCCGTAGCCGACCGCGATGAGCGGGCGTCGGCCGCGCCGGTCCGCCGCCCGGCCCGAGACCAGCTTGGTCACCGCGGCCACCGCCTCGGCGAAGCCCTCGACAGCCCCCACGACTGCCGCTGGGGCACCGAGCGTCACCGTCAGGAAGATCGGGAGCACCGGGTAGAGCAGCTCGCTCGCCGCGTCCTGCAGCAGGCTCACGCCGGACAGCGTCGCGACGTTGCGGGTCAACCACGCGGGTCTGGGCACCCCCGCAGTCTGGACCCAGGGCAGCAGGTCCACCCGCAGGTGCTCCCTTAGGGTCCTCCCATGAAGTGGAACGGCCTGATCGTCCTCACGCACGCCTTCGGACAGCGCTACGAGCTGCCCATCCCGCTCTGGCTCTTCGTCGGGGGCGGTGCGCTCGTCGTGCTGCTGTCGTTCCTGCTGGTGCTGCGCCGGAGCACGGACCTGTTCACCCCGGTCCCGACCGAGGACGTGGTCCCGGAGACCGCGCTGCGACCGCTGCCCGCCGTCATCAGCATCGTCGTCACGGCGCTCGTGGCGCTGACCGGCCTGGTCGGCACCCAGGAGACGTCGGACAACGTCGCGCCGCTCTTCTTCTGGGTCGTCTTCTGGATCGCGGTGCCGCTGACCTGCGGCCTGGTCGGCGACTGGACCCGGCCCTGGAACCCGTTCGCCAACCTCGCCCGGATCGGCGACAGCCAGCGGCTGCGCAAGGTCGTCCTGGCACGGGTCCGACCGCTCACGTGGTCTCCCCGCCTCGGCTGGTGGCCGGCGGTGCTGCTGTTCGTGCTGATGGTGCTGGGCGAGCTGGTCTTCAACCTGCACACGACCCAACCGGCCTTCGTGGGCGGCATCATCGCGGTCTACGGCGTGCTGTCGCTGTTCCTCGGCCTGCTCTTCGGAGACGGCTGGCTGGCCCGCGGCGAGGTGTTCTCGGGGCTGTTCGACGTCTGGGGGCGGCTGGGCTTCTGGCGGCACGGCGCCCCGGGCCGGCGCGGCTTCGCCGGCGGCCTGGACGTGCCCTTCGAGGCCTCCCTCAGCCGGGTCGTGTTCGTGCTCCTGCTGCTGGTGAGCATCAACTTCGACGGTCTGCTCGCCACCCCGCAGTGGGCGTCCTACGAGCGCCGCACCCTCGGCGCCGACAGCGCCGGCATCGACGCGCTGCGGACCGGCTCCCTGCTCGCGCTGATCGTCGTGGTGCTCGTCGTCTTCGGCGCGTTCGCCTACGCGTCGGCCCGCGCCGGGCGCTTCGACAGCCGGCCGATCGCCGCCCTCGCCGACCTGCTCCCGAGCCTGGTCCCGATCGCCTTCGGCTACCTCATCGCCCACTACCTGCAGTACCTCGTGACGAACCTGCAGTACGTCGCGCTGCTGATCGGCAATCCCGGCTACCCGGGCTGGCCGTTCCACCTCCCGGCGCCGTTCAACGACAGCTTCGAGGTGAACCGGACGCTGCTGCCGAATGCCTTCTACTGGTACCTGTCGGTCGTCGTCATCGTCGTCGCGCACGTCATCGCGGTGGTGCTCGCCAACCGGCACCTGCGCCGCCGGGCCGCCGACCCGGTGGCCGCCCGGCGCGCGGAGTACCCCTGGCTGCTCGCGATGGTGAGCTACACCGCCTTCAGCCTGTTCCTCATCGCCCAGCCGCTCACCCAGGAGAGCGGCTCCGCGACGAAGGTCGGCGCGGCTGTCAGCACGACGGTCAGCGCGGCGCTGACTGCCGGCGGGACCCGGTGAGGCGGCTGGTCGCCGCCCTGCTGCTCGTCGGCGCCGGCTGGCTCGCCAGCCCGGCCGCCGTGCCCGTCTACGACGGCGTCGGCTCACCCGACGACCCCTACCGGTACGTCGGGAAGTCACCCGCCCCGTCGACGGCGAGCGTCTCCGCACCGCTGTCCGGCGGCACGTCGGGGTCGCTGCAGCTCAAGACCGCCGAGAACGGCCCGCAGCTGCTCGTCGACCTCGGCGCCGGTGCCTTCCGCGGGACCGGGAGCTCGCTCACCCTGACCGGCACGCCGCTGCCCCCCGACGGCACCCCGCCGCGGGGCAGCATCGACGGCAACGTCTACCGGGTGAGCGCACGCGGCGGCCGGCTCGACCTCGACACGACCCAGGGCTTCCTGTTCCTGCGCGCCGCGGTGATGACCCGTCCCGACCCGGTGGTGGTCCACCGCGACGGCCCCGGAGCCCCCTGGCAGGAGGTCAAGACCACGCTCGCCGGTCGCGACATCCTCAGCACGCCGTTCCGGGCGCTCGGCGACTACGCCGTGGTGCGGCTGCCGGGCGCCAAGCCCCTGAGCGACAGCGGCCTGAGCCTCACGCGGGTGCTGCTGCTCGGGGGCGGGGTCCTGCTGCTGCTGGTCGTCACCGTGCTCGTGCTGCGGAGACCCGGCTCACAGCAGGACTGACGGCGGCCACGTCGAACTCCTGGGGCTACAGCACCCGAGGAGTCCCAGCATGCCCAGCCGCACCTCGTCCGCCCTGCTCGCCGCAGCCCTCCTGGTCGTCGGCGGCGCCGTCGCCTCCCTGCCGGCGCAGGCCGCCGTACCGGGGGCGACGTTCAGCCCCCCGCTGCTGCTCGCCGGCGGCGGTGCGGAGCCCAGCATCCGGGTGCCCGCCGACGGGCAGTCGGCGGCCTACGTCTCGGCGCCGTCCGGGCTGGGCAGCAACTTCTGGCGCATCACCGAGAAGCGCAACGCCGACAAGAGCGTGACCCTGCTGCAGAGCCCGGTGCAGCAGCCGGACCTGGGCACCGGCGGCGGCGACTCGGAGATCAGCGTCGCCGGCTCGTCCACCAACGAGAACAAGTGCGACACGATCGCCTACAGCGGCCTGCACAACATCGACCTGCTCGACAACTTCACCGTCGCGGTCTCGAACGACTGCGGCAGGACGTTCTCGCTGGCGAACCCCTACGCCACGCAGAACACCCTCACCGACCGGCAGTGGCAGGCCTTCGACGGCGCCAAGACCAACTTCCTCGTCTACCACAAGGTCGACACCAGCCAGATCGTCGTCTCGGAGTCGGTCGACGGGGGCCAGACGTACGTCTCGCTGTCGCCGGACGGCAGCCACGGCATCATCGACGCCGCCACCCTGCCGGCCGCCGCCAACGCCAACCAGGTCGGCAACATCGTCACCGACTACAGCCACCCGACCGGGACCACCAACCTGCTGTCCGGCGAGCCCACGCACCGGATGTACGCCGTCTTCGGCGCGCCGCGTGACGCTGCCGACAACGCCCAGTCGCAGGTGGACACGAACGCCCCCGGCGCGGCCTACAACCACGTCGACACGATCTACCTCGCCCGCTCCGACGACGGCGGCCTGACCTGGACCGACACCAAGGTCTACGGCGTCGACCCGAGCAGCCGGCGCGAGCTCAACCTGCTCTTCCCGGTCGTCGACGTCGACAAGGCCGGCAACGTCTACGTCGTCTGGTCCGACGGCTTCAAGGTCCAGTACGCCGCCAGCACCGACGGCGGGAAGACCTTCGGCGCGCCGTACCAGGTCAACCACGACAACAAGCGGCTGACCGCCACCGGCGGCGAGAAGCCCGACCCCGGCAGGAGCGACCTGTTCCCCTGGCTCGCCGCCGGCAAGGACGGCCTGCTCGACGTCGTCTGGTACCACGGCGAGGGCGGTGCGCCCACGTCCAACCTGGCCTACCGCGACCCCGGCGACAAGAGCACGAAGTGGACCGTCGCGTTCGCGCAGCTCGGCAGCGCCCACCGCACCAGCTCCGGCCGGACGGCCCCGCGCGAGCTCACCTACCGCCAGGCCATCACGCCCGTCGTGCACACCGGGGACATCTGCCAGAACGGCACGTTCTGCAGCCTGGTGCCGGTGCAGGGCGCCCCGATGAGCACCGGTGACCGCTCGCTGCT
>JBAVRG010000075.1:0-20578 GCA_049694795.1 Mycobacteriales bacterium | reverse complement strand
TGCGGTTGCGGGTCATGGTCTGACCCGTGCCGTCCGCGCCGACCGTGTCGACGAAGTACTCGGCGTCGGTGATGGTGCCGCCGGCGTCCGAGTCGTCACCGGTGGTCGAGATCGCCACGTCGGTCGTGCCGTTCGCCGGGGACGCGTCCAGTGACCCGTTCGTCGTCTGGGGACCGGTCTTCGGCAGGTTGAGCACGGCCGAGCCGACGACGCCCCAGTTCCCGGCGGAGTCCAGTGCCCGGACGTAGACCGTGTGCTTGCCGGCGCTCAGGCAGCTCAGCGCCAGCGGCGGGACGCCGGTCGGCGGGTCGCACGGGGTGGCCGCCACCGCGGGGATCGTCCCCGTGGCGCCGGTGACCGTCGGCGTGCCGAAGGTGCCCGTCATCGGCGAGCCGAAGCCGACACCGGTGGTGACCGCGTCGTCGACGACGAACTCCGCCTGGGTGACGTCGGAGCCACCGGTCCTGACGTCGCTCAGGTCCGCGGTCACCGTCACGTCGCTGCGGCCGTCCGAGGGGTTGGGCGACAGCGCGATGTGCGACGACACCGGCCCGACGCCGTCCGTGGTCGGCGCCGGGGCGTTGGTGTCGAGGAAGGTCATCATGCCGCCGAAGGCGAACTGCAGCGGGTCGGCGGTGTGCTGCCCGTTGTTGTCGAGGTGCTCAGCCGGCTCGTAGACCGTCACCTTCGACTCGGGCCCGGTCGGCATCTTCACCAGGGTGTCCAGCGTCTGCCCCGGCTCCACGCTCTCCGCGGTCACCGTGGTCTGGTACTTCATCTGGTGGCCGTCCTGCGCGACCTCGACCTGGTCGGCGCCCAGCACGCTCATGGCGTGCGTCTGCGAGCCGACGTTGACGAAGCGCAGCAGCGCCGTGTGGCCCTGGTCGGTGCTGATCGGGTCAGCTGCCGGGAACGGCTTGCCGTTGAACAGGCGGTACTTCGGCGCGAACGAGCGCATGTCGAAGGTGCTGGGAGCGGCGTTCAGCGCCGGGTCGATCTCGGTCATCACCAGGACGGCTTCGTCGTCGTAGGCGGTCGAGGGGAAGCCGGTGCTGCTGCCGTAGGCGGACCCGTCGGCAGGGAGCACGACGAGTGCGCCGGCGAGGCCCATGGCGACCTGCCGGGCACCGCCCGCGGTGTGGCCTGCCTCGTAGAGGAACGTGCCGGCCCGGGACGCGGTGAACGAGTAGGTCCGGGAGCCCCCCTCGGACACACCGGTGGTGTCGTCACCCGCCGTGCCCGCGAACGCCGCCGCCTGCTGGCCGGGAAGGGCCAGCGAGACGGCCTCGCCAGGAAGCTGGTTGTGCAGCGTGATGCTCACGCTGTCGCCCTGGTTGACCACCAGCACCGGGCCGGGTGCCGACGCCGACCCGGCCGCGCCGGTCGTGGAGAACCCCCAGACCGGGACGGCGGTCCCGAGGACCGGCAGGGTCCCCGGCATGGCGTAGAGGTCGCAGGACGCCGTACCGGCGCCGGCGGTGCAGCCCCGCGGGGTGAGCTTGCCGACGGGTGCTGCCGGAGCGCCGATCACGGCGTGCGGTGCCGCGGCGGTCCTCGGAGCCGGAGCGGCCGCCGCGTGCTGCGCCGCCACAGCGGTGACCGCGGTCAGAGCTGTCGTGCTGACGGCCGCCAGGAGGGCGGACCGCCTGAGCACCAGGCGTCCTGAAGTGGTGTCGAGTCTCATCGCCGCGCCCCTCACTGTGCTGGGCAACCGGCGGGCGGGTCGATGCGGAAGACCGTCATCATCCCCCCGAAGGTCGCTCCGTAGTTGGTTGCCTGCTCGAGCGCGTGGCTGTGGGCGATGTGGTAGTACTCGCCGCACTCGTTGTTGGACGTCATGTTGGTGGGCAACGGGTTCTTGGTGCCGAGGTAGCCGCTCTCGCTGAACCACGTGTCGCTGCCCACGAGCAGCTGGTCGGTGATGGCCGGGATCTGGGTCGGGATCGGGTTGTTCGTCGCGTCCCAGTGCTCGACGTCGCGCCAGTCCATCAGCACGTCGAGCGTCTGGCCGGGGCCGACGTCGAGGTCGTACTTCTGGTACGACAGGTCCTGGCCGGACGGCCCCTGCAGCGCGTGCCCGTCGCGGTCGATGACGCGCTCGTCGCTGCCGTGCGGGTGGAACGGGTAGTTGACGGTGCCGGCGTTGAGGTACCGGATCGTCGCCGGCAGCGGGTTCGTGACCGGGTCGTAGGGCTTGATGTGCACCAGTGCCCCGTACGGCTGGTTGGGCAGCCAGGACGCGTAGTTGGGAGCGAGCGTGTCCGGCATGCTGCGTCCGTTGATCATGAAGTAGCGCGCCTTGTAGGTGCTCCAGTCGACCGGCTGGCTGCGCTCGACGGCGAGGTGCACGTCAGGGTCGACCTCCGACAGCAGGAAGACGTACTCCTTGCCTGCCGCGAAGGCGGAGTCGGCCCGGTCGTTCACCTGCCCGGGGTGCCCGGCCGGCCGCACGATGAGGGCGCCGTACAGGCCCATCTGGACCTGCTTGTCGACGTCGGTCCCGCTCTCGTAGAGGTAGGTGCCCGGGCTGCCGGCGGTGAAGGTGTAGGTCACCGAGCCGTCCTGGCCGTTGGCCCGTGCGGCTGCCGACTGCACCATCGAGGTGAGCGAGCCGCCGCTGTCGAACTGCGGCTGCGCCGGGTTGCCGTCCGCCTTCACGCCGTGCTGGCCGGGGAAGACGATCGACGTCGCCTCCGGCAGCGTGTTGTGCAGGACGACGGTGACGGTGTCACCCGACGTCACGCACAGCGTCGGCCCGGGGAGCTGGAAGCCGCGCGAGCTGCTCGCGTAGCTCCACATGTAGATCGCGTTGCCGTCGGGCGTCGAGACGTAGCCGTCCCGGGCCGTCAGGGAGAACGTCTGGTGCGGGTCGGTGTCGCAGACCGCGCCCTCGGACGTCGCGGCGGAGGCGTTGTGCGGGAACACCAGCAGGGCGGTGACCGCGAGCGTGAGCGCGCCAGCAGCGGCGCCTGCTCGGCGCCGGTGGGTGCGCGTGGCGAAGTTCATCGGATCTCCTCGGTCGTGCCGGTCATCAGGTGTTCGCGGTCTTCTGAGCGGGGTAGGTGCCCGGCGCGCCGACGAGGATCTTCGTCATCATCCCGCCGTAGCCGGGACCGCCGCCGTTCTCGAGGTAGGAGTACTTGCGGTCGTAGAGCAGGTACTCGCCCGGGCTGGGTGCGACGAAGATGACGTCCCGGCTCTCCCCGGGGCCGACGTCCACCGTGTTGGTGGTGATGTAGTTCGTCGTGCCGTCGCGGCCGCGGAGCAGGCTCGCGTCCTTGGCCACGATCTGCAGGTCGATGTTGTCGACGGTCATCGCGTGGTTCTGGTAGCCCAGGCTGGACATCCGCAGCAGCACCCGGTCGCCCGCGTTGCAGGTGATGAGCGACGAGATCGGCTGGTACTGAAGGCGACCGGCCCTCGTCGACAGCGGGTCACCGCCCGCCTCGAGGGTGTCCGGGTAGGCCCGTCCGTTGAGGAGCCAGAAGCTCGGGTCGAAGTCCGTCCAGTCGTTCACCTGGATGTGCGCGTCGCGGTAGTGGGCCGCCGACCACAGCTCGGTGATCATGAAGGCGAACTCGCGGTCGTACGCCGTGGAGCCGTCACCGTCGTTGTAGGCGTAGCGCTCGCCGGGGTTCAGCGGGGTGGCGTTCTGCTTGGGGCGGACGAAGACCATGCCCGTCATGCCCATCTGGACGTGCTCCACGTCCTCGAAGTGGCAGTGGTACATGTACGTGCCGGCGTCGTGCGGCCGGTAGAAGTAGGTGAGGTCGCGGCCGACGGGGACGGCGAGCGAGAGCTCGGGGACGCCGTCGAAGAGCGGGATGGCGTTGACGAACCCGTGCCAGTGCAGGGTGTGCCCGTCGAAGAGGTCCGGGCGCTGCTGCAGACCCAGGTTGGTCAGAGTCATGTAGATGTCGTCCTCCTCGTCGAACGACAGCATCGGCGCGCTGATCTGCGCCTTGCCGCGTTGCGCCGCGACCTGCGTGCTGCTCAGGCCGGTGACGTCGCGGAACCCGAAGACGTAGGTGTTGAACGGGCTGGGTGCCAGTGCGTCCGGGAAGAAGGGCGGGTCCGCCGGCGCGTCGGCGGGCATGGACACCCAGCCGTCCGTGCCGACGAGGTGCATGCGCTTCACCGGGTGCGTCCCCGTGGCGAGCCGCGGGATCGCGCCGGCGGCCCGGGCGGGACTGGGTGCGAGCAGACGGGCTCCGACGAGCGAGCTGCCGAGCACGCCGGCGCCCCCCACCAGGAAGGCCCGCCGGGTGAAGTGGTCCGACGAGGTGTTCTCGTTCACTGTGGGCTCCGAGACGAGTAGGGCTCTGGGCTGGCAGGGCGGTCCTGCCGCCGCGCGCTCATGGCGACGGCAGGACTGCGGGGTGGAGGTGGGGGTCAGGGGCTGAGCTGGTCCGCGCCGGCGTCGTACCGGCGCACCGTGCCGACCACGGAGGGCCGGGGGTCGCCGTCGATGTCCGGCGTCGGGGCGGAGACCGTGTAGGTCCACGCGCTGGAGCCGATGCCCCAGCTGACCAGGGTGCTGGCAGCACCCAGCGCGTAGGCCGAGGAGGTCGTCGCGCCGAGGTGGTAGTCCCCCATGAGCGTGGGAGGCAGCAGCTGGGCCACGATGACGGCCTGCCGGAACGCGGGGTAGGTGCGGGCGGCGAGGACGTTGACGGTGACGTCGTAGTTCGCCTTGAACCCCGGGTCGACGCTGCTGTTGCTCGTGTCGGCCAGCACGCCCGTCCCGTCCTGCAGGACGGTGTGGGTCGGGGTCAGGAGCGCACCGGGGACGTCGACCACGCCCATGTCCCAGTTGTTGACGTCGTTCGCGGTCCCGTCCGGCAGGGTCCCGCCGATGCCGGTGACCCAGCCGCCGCTGAAGCTGCCGGCCCGGTTGTCCCAGAACACGTCGTTGAGCAGCGTGGGCTTGCTGAACACCGTGCTCGCGAGGGTCGACGAGCCGGAGAAGGCGCTGCTGCGCAGCCGGGACTGCAGCGGGGCGCTGTTGGCCGCGGTGGACAGGCCGGCCGGTGCGGCGTTGCCGTCGCTCGTGACCGCAGTCGCCGTCGTGAGGTTCTTCGCCACCGTGTTGTTCACGATGTTGACGAAGGCCGCGTCGTCGAGGGCGATGCCGCCGCCCTCGTGTGCGGAGACGTTGTTGGCGATCGTGTTGTTGGTGATCGCGATGGTCTCCGGGTTGGAGCGCGAGATGTGCGAGCCGCTGGTCTGCAGCAGCCGGATCGCGCCACCGTCGTCGTTGGCGAGGTTCGTCTGGATGACGTTGGCGTCGACGGTCACCGGGCCGGTGCCCTCCGAGAGCCTGGTCGGGTCGGACGGCAGCTCGCCGGCGAGCATGACGCCGCCGCCTTCGTCGTAGGAGGCGTTGAACCAGATGCGGTTCTTGGTGATCGACCCGCCCTTCGGGCCGTTGCTCGTGTGGGCCTGGTACCCGAAGGCCGAGAGCGCGCCGCCGTACTCCGCGGAGAAGTTGCCGCAGAGCGCGTTGCCGGTGACCCGGTAGCCGTCGCTGCCGGTGAACAGGCCCACGCCGCCGGCGAGGTTCGTGCCGCCGTTGTCACGGATCTGGTTGCGGGCCAGCAGCAGGTTGTAGTTGCGGTTGTCACCGACGTACGGGGTGCCGACGCGGACGCCGCCGCCGTACGAGCCGCCGTTGCCGCGGATGATGTTGTCGGTCAGCTGCAGGTTGCGGACGTTGCTGTGCACGTACACGCCGCCGCCCTGGGTGACCAGCGCACCCGACGCCCCGTACGGCGTCGTGATGCCACCGTTGATCTCGTTGATGTTCACGGGCAGGTCGGACTGCGCCCCGCCGGTGACCGTGAAGCCGTCGAAGGTGAGCGGGTAGGTCGTCGGCACGGCCGTCCCTCGTGGGTCGTCCAGGACCGTCACCACGGCCGCGTCCGGGACGGCCGGGTTGCCGGAGTACTGCAGGCTGCCCAGCAGGGCCACCCAGGCCGTCCCGCCGGCGCTGTCGGCGTTGAAGCCGGAGCCGTCGATGATCGAGCCGGGCGTGAACACCCCGTCGGCGTCGAAGCCGCCTGGGCCGACACCCTGGATGTGCACCTGGTGGTGGACGATGAGGTTCTCGGTGTACTCGCCCTGGGGGTTGTCGGTGGTCTGGGCGTTCGGCCACACCACGACCAGCCAGTAGCGGCTGCCGGACGTCGGGCGGGCGGCCTCGAGCGCGGCCTGGATGGTGCTGTAGGCCTTGCCCGGACCGACCTCCGCGAGCCGGGGGTTCGTCGGCGACGTGCCAGGTGTCGAGGCGCTCACCGCGTCCAGGACCTGGATGTCGAGGCCGTTGACGCTGCTCAGCCCCGAGGCCCGGGTGATGCTGAGAGCAGCGGGTCCGGAGGCGAGCGTGGCCGGCACGGTGAACACGATCTTCTTGTCCGCCCAGCTCGTCGGGGTGACCGTGGTCCCGTTGAGCGCGAGGGTGCCGGTGTCGGCGCCGAAGCCGAAGCCGGTGACGGTCACCTGGCGGTTGTCCGTCGCGGTGCCCTTGCGGACGTAGGGACGGTCGACGGCGAGCACCTGCGGGGCGTCGGGACCCAGGTCGCAGACCGTCGGGTTGGCGACGGTGGTGTCCGGCGCGAGTGCCGTGCTGGCGACCTGCGTCGGCGCCTCGTCGGTGACCGTGTACAGCCCCGGCCACGCCTGGAAGTTGGTGGCGATGGTGCGGAACCGCGGGTTGTAGTCAGCGTTCAGCGCGCCTGGCTGCCCTGGGTCGTTGCCCACGAAGCGGTACATGTTCGGGCACGGACCGGCCGGGACGGGGCAGTTGTAGGTGTCGGTGGACGGCTCGAGCGCCTCGTACAGGCCGTTGAAGTCGGTGTGCGCGGTGTCGACGAGCCGGCCTGCCCAGTCGTAGAGCCCGACGGGGACGTAGGGGATCCCCTGCGCCTCGCCGTAGTTGACGCTGCGCTTGTCGAGGGTGAGCCCGAGGTCGTTGAGCGTCAGGCCCCAGAAGTGCGTGGGGATCGGGACGTCGGTGTAGAGGTTGAAGTTCGGCGCGGTCGCCTGCCCGGTGCGGACGGTCACCAGCTTGTCCGTGCACAGCGGCTTGGCCTGGCCCTCGAACGGGCTGCCGCCGCCGGCGACGAAGGCGGGGTCGGTGACGTGCACGACGTGCTCCGGTCCGGCGCAGGCCGAGATGATGCCGGCCTGCTGCGAGATCGGCTGGGTCGGTGTCGGCTGGTCTCCTTGCGGGGCGTCGTTGGCGACTGCCGGCGTCGCCGGCGGGTAGTTCTGCTGCGGCAGGTAGGAGTCGCCCTGGAAGATGTTGACGTCCTCCTCGCGGGTCACCTTGTACATCGGCTTGCCGTCGACCGGGTCCTTGGGGATGTCGACCGACACGATGTAGTCCGCGGCCGGCAGGTCCTCCTCGGGGTAGCCGTTGGCAGCGAGGTCGGCGTAGAGCGGCAGCTGGTGGTCGGGCGCCGGGTTGCGGGCGTCGCCCTGCGGGAAGAGGTTGATCTTCGAGGTGGCGAACCCGTAGTTGCCGTTGACGGTCTGCGAGGCCGCGCCGGGCGTGCTGTCGCTCGGGCCGACGGCGACGCCCATCATCGGCGCCTCGACGCAGAGCGCGTTGGCGGTCGTGCCGAACGGGGGCAGCGCCTGCTGGTCGGTCAGCGGCTGCCCGTTGTACTGGCGGGCGGTGCAGCCCCGCGGGGGCTGCCAGGTCTCGGACGTGTAGGAGTCCTGGGCCTCCGGGCCCTTCACGAGGGCGCCCGCGACCGGGTTCGCGATCAGCGTCCCGGGGTTGTTCGGGTCGTCGATCTGCGCGGGCTCCGTCTGGTAGCCGCCGTGGCAGTTCTCCGGCAGCGTCGCCGCGGTGCAGGGAACGGGGACGTACAGGTGCACGGGGACGCCGTTGATGCCGGGCTGGTAGGCCTCGGTCACGGAGTCCGCGGCGTCGAGCTCGTTGCGCGTCGTGTCGTAGGTGACGGTGCCGACGATCCCGCCGTTGGTGCCGGGGTCGTAGGGCTGGACGCCCCAGTCGATCTCACCGCCCAGGCCGATGATGGGCAGGAAGTTGACGTCCACGAGGCTGCCGAGCTTGGTCGTGGCCTTGGTCTCGTTCTCGCCCTTGTAGGTGATGCCCGTGGTCTTGTAGCGGGTGTTGAACGCCTCGAGCACCAGCCACTTGCCCAGCGGGTAGGTCTCGCGCAGGTCGTAGGAGCCGTTGTCGCCGGTGATCGTGGTGTTGGTGGCCTGGTCCATCAGGGAGTTGTCGCGCTCGCGGACCGTGAGCGTGAACGACGGGACGGCGCGCTCGCCCGGGTCCTGCCTGCCGTTGCCGTTGGAGTCGACGAACACCGTGCCGTGCACGTGCGTGAACCACCCGACGATCATCTTGTTGCCGACGTCGGTGACCTGTCCTCCGGTGACCCCGATGTTGAAGCTCCAGAGGATGTAGTCCTGGTCGTCGTCCCAGATCGACAGCTGGTAGCTGCCGGCCGGCACGTTGGTGATGTCGAAGGAGCCGTTCGTGGCCCCGCGCCCGACGTAGACCTGCGCGTCGCCCTGGTCGAGGTTCGACAGCGCCACCCACGGCCGCGAGATGGGGCCGCCGGACTTCGCACCCGCGAAGCCCGTCTCGGGGACGACCTGGCCGTTCTGGCCACCGATGTAGGGCAGGCCCGCGATCGCGACGCCCTTGACCTCACCGGTCTTCACGCCGGGCTTGGGGGTGGCCATCGCCTGCGTCTTCACGAAGCCGAACTGCACCGAGGGCACCAGCTCAGCGCCCTTGACCTGCTCGGTGTCGAAGCCGGTCGCGCCCTCCTGGCTCCAGATGTCGTGGTCGTGACCGCCCTCGAGGGTGGTGGTCTGCACCCACTGCCAGGTCTGACCGGCCGCGGGTGCCGGCGGGGTGATGGTGGCGGCGTACCGGTTGGGCCCCATGTTCGGGATCACCACGAGGCCGGTGCGGTCGCTCACGCAGACGCCGGTCGACGCCGGGTCGACGACGGGCTTGTTGTTCGCGTCGAAGGCGATGGGCGCGTTCGGCCGCTGGGCGTCCGTGTAGAGCCGGGTGCCCACCTGGTGCATGTACTTCGTGCACAGCGCGTTGCCGTAGTAGTCGGTGCTGACGGTGCCGAGCACGTCGGTCAGGTGCGCCGTGAAGCCCTGCAGCCCTCGTTCGGCATCCACCTCGTAGGTGGCGTCGACGGGGGCGTTGTCGTTGAAGACCTCGATGCGGAGCGTCGTCAGCGGCAGCGGGGTGGGGTTCATGTCGACGGTCACCGCGGTCGTCTGGCCACCGGCGACCGTGAAGTGCTTGCCGTCGATCTTGAAGCCGTCGGCCGTGACGGAGATCAGGTACTTGCCGGCGGGCAGGTCGTCGAGCGCCTTGCTGTCGCTGAGGTCGTTCTGGTCGCCCTGGGCGACGATCGGGGCAGTGCCTGACGTGTTGCGCACCGACGGCCACTGGCAGCTGTCGGCGTAGTTCGGGTCGGTGCTGCCACCGGGCGCGGTGGCCGGCAGGCACTTGTCGATGCCCTGGTTCCGCAGGGTTCCGGGATCGCCGGTGTCATCGACGTTGATGAGCCACTTGTACGTCGTCACCGCATCGCCCTGGTGGACGAAGCCCGGCCCGCTGTTGACGGACCGGGCGCTGTCGACGTGCAGCGTGATGCTCCCCGTCGGCGCCGCCGCGGCGTGCGCGGCGCGGATCGGCAGCACGGGCAGCAGCGCGGCGACCACGCAGGCAACGGCAGCGCAGACGCTCCAGCGCGTCAGGAAGCTGGCACGGCTCATCATCAGACCCCCCCTTGGTCACGCGCGGGACGCCAAGGGCGATCCCGCACCGACACGAAAGGGGGTGGAACCTCGTCGGACGGACATCCATGACAGCGTCCTCACGCAGCTCTCACGGACTGTCACTCAAGGCGGCGTCGCGGAGGACCGCTCGGCACCGCCGCCTCCGGGGTCTCAGTGAGGCGTGTTCCCCTTGTGCTGCAGGCGATCCATCTCGCGCCGGATCCGCTTCTCGTCCAGGTCGTCGCGGCGGTAGACGTCCCACGCGTTGGCCACGATGCCGATCCCCCACCCGAGCAGGGGGAAGATGGGCCAGAAGAACCCGTGCAGGTCGGTGACGGCCCAGATGGCGATCAGGAAGGCGTTGACCAGGGCGTACATGAGCAAGTGCCCCTGGAAGTCACGCTTCTTCTTGAGCTGCTTGATCGCCCGCTCCCGCAGCGCGACGTCGTCTGCAGGCGGGACCGGCTCGTCGCTCATCATCAGGTCCTCCTCGTGCAGGGTCTGCAGCTCCACGCTCCTCGAACGGTGGGGTCGCTGTCAGGGCCGAAGGTCATGTCCGCGCGCGGCGTCCGTCAGGTGACCTTCGCCTCTGGCCCCGTGACGAGGCCGCCACGGAGCCTCGGGTGAGGAGAGAGAACGAGGAGGCACGATGCCCATCCAGCCACGACACGACGCAGCTGCCCTGGTGGAACGGGCGGCCCCGTTCGCGCGCAAGGCCCAGCGTGCGGCCCACAAGGCGCAGGCACAGGGCGCCGCCCGACTCCGCTGGCTCGCCGGCCGGCGCGTCGGCCTCGCCTACCGGCTCGCCGGCAGGCACCCGGCGACGGACGTCCCCGACCACGTCGTCGCCGAGCGGGTCAGGGCAGTGCTCGGCGTGGAGCTCAAGCGCCTCGGCGTGCACGGCGTGCACGTCGAGGCGATCGACCGCGTCGTCTACCTCCGCGGGTCCGTGGTTCTCGCCGACGCACCGCGGATCGAGCAGCTGGTGCTCGGAGTGCCGGGGGTCCGGGGCGTCGAGTCCTACCTCGACCTGCTTCCCAGCGGTGGTCGGCCCGAGCACGAGGCCAAGCCGTCACCTGCGCTGGACAAGATGCTGGTCGCCGCTCGCGAGGAGGGCTGCCGGCCACCCATGGACCGTACGGCGGTCCTCGCCGTCCTGATGACGTTCGCGGCCCGCATCCCACCCGGCGAGCTGCGCCACCTGTGGTCGCACCTGCCGTCTGACGTGCGTGGGTTCCTGCGGCCGCCGGTCCCGTTGGGGGAGACGCCCCACCGGCTGCGCCAGCCGGCCGCGCTCTACGCCGCTGTCGCGGCGGCCTCAGGGCTGGACGCCGGAAGGGCCGAGGGGGTCACGGCGCGGCTGCTCGGCATCCTGCACAGCCTCGTCCCCGAGGACGCGGCGGACGTCGAGGCGGTGCTGCCGGGTCCGCTCAAGCCGGTGTGGCAGCTGGCCGGAGCCCTGTGACCTGACGCCGAGGAGGCACGACCATGGCTGATCACCCCACCCTGCCGTCGCCCCAGGGGACCGGACCGGTGGTGTCCGTCTACCTCGACCTCGCAGTGGCGGCCACCGGGCACGGCGGGGAGATCCCCCTGAGGTGGCGGGCGCTGCGGTCAGTCCTTTCGCAGCAGGGAGCGGGGGAGGACGTCCTGCACCTCATCGACGAGCGGGTCCGCACCATCGAGCCCTCGCCCCGGACCCTGGCGGCCTTCGTGCAGGAAGGAAGGCTCGAGGCCGAGGAGCTCGAGGACTGCGTGGCCCCTGACGCCGCCTCCTTCGGGCCACTGCCGATGGTCGTCCCGCTGCTGCGGTGGCGCCAGCAGTGGGTCCCCTACGTCGTCGCGCTGGTGGACCGCGCCGGAGCAGACCTCGCGGCGTACCTCGGAGCCGGTGCGCCGGTCGCGGAGCAGGTCGTGGTCGGGCCCGATGACGAGATCGAGCGCAACGCCCCCGGCGGGTGGGCCGGGCTGGCCCAGGGTCGCTACCAGCACCGGGCCGAGGACTCCTGGGCGCACAACGCCGCGGAGGTCAGCACTCACCTCGCACGGCTCGTCGCCGAAGTGGACGCCAAGCTGCTCCTCACCGCAGGAGACGTGCGAGCTGTGCAGGAGCTGACCGAGCACCTCCCGGAGCCGCTGCGGCGCCTGCAGGAGCACGTGACGACCGGCCTGGAGCAGCAGGCCCCTGGCCGGGCGCGTCTGCAGCGCGTGACGGTCACATCACGCGTGCGCGCGGCGGCAGCGCGGGCGCGGGCGCAGGTCCTCAACGAGGTGGCGGAGGCGGTCGGCGGCAAGCACCACGTCGCCGGGGAGGAGCAGTGCACCGAGGCCCTCCGACGCGGGGCCGTGCGCCGGCTGGTGGTGGTCGACCGCCCTGGCGACGAGCGCTGGGCCTGGACCTGGTCCGACCCGCTGCGACTGGCGCCGGCCGACGTGCCGCCTGCGGAGGTGCCAGGAGCCGTGCCTGCACCGATGCGTGAGGCGCTGGTCCGGGCGGCCTTCGCGCAGTCCGCCGACGTCACGGTCGTCGGACCGGATGAGGTCGAGGTGCAGGACGGCCTGGCAGCGCTCGTGAGGTTCTGAGGCGCCGGTCGCTGCCCCCGCCCCGGGTCCTGCCTGACCCGCGCTGCTGACCGGCGCAGGCGGGTGTGTGGAGCGGTGAGTCCCCTTTGTCCTCAGGACAACTGCTCAGCTGCCGGTAGACGCACCACGAGTCGGTCGCCCGGCGTGACGTCGGTGCCCAGGGCCGTGCAGGCCTCCCGGAAGCGCCTGCGCACCTCCTGCAGGTCCGTCCCGTGAGCCAGTGCGGTGCGGCAGTGGTCCAGGTGCAGCGGGACCGCTTCGACGGCGCTCGGGACCCCGTCCTCCAGGGTGACGAGCCAGAGCAGACCCAGGTCGTTGCGCAGCACCGGGTCGATCGCGTAGTCGTCGACGAAGTCGCCCAGGTCGAACAGCACCGGCCCGGCGACGCCGTGGAACACATGGGCGGAGTGGCCGGCGACCAGCGACACCCCGCTGCCGACCAGCTCGGTGGCTGCCCGCCGTACGTGGTGGACGGGGGCGGTCGTCATGTTCGGCCCCCAGTGCGGTGACACCAGCACAGGGCCAGGGGCGGCGTGGAGCGCGCCCAGCCCGGTGCGCACCCACTCCGGCAGGCCACCGCCCAGGTCGGCGTAGGCGATGCCCGGCAGCTCCCGTCCGGCGGCGTACTCCTCGGGGTGGTCGGAGAACGCGAGCAGCGTGACCGTGAGAGCACCGAGTGCGAACGTCACGGGTGTCTGCGCTGCCTCGCGGTCCTCGCCGGCGCCGGCGACCGCGATGCCCGCCGTGCGCAGCGTCTCGAGGGTGTCGAGGAGAGCGTCGACGCCGTAGTCGAGGGCGTGGTTGTTGGCCAGGGTCACGCAGCGCACCCCGAGCAGCTGCAGGGCCTCGACGGCAGCCGGCGGTCCGCGGAAGTGGAACACCCGCCCGGGCCACGGCTCGCCGCGCGCGGACAGGCAGCACTCGAGGTTGAGCAGCATCCCGTCCGTGCTGCCGACGAGGTCGAGCAGCGCCTCGTCGAAGAGGCTGCCTGCGGGACGTCGTGAGAGCTGCTCTGCGACTCCTCGTCCGAGCATGGTGTCGCCGGCGAGGGCGAGGGTGGTGACGCCGGTCATCGCTGCCGGCGCGCCCGCGCACGACCGATCCGTCCCGGCGCCGGGGTCACCCGTCCGCCGCCCCGGCCTCCTGGACCATCGGTAGGCCGCCCGTCGGGATGGTCTCCTCCCTCGGGACGCCGAGCAGCTCGTAGACCGCCTGCCCGTCCACCGTCTCCCGCTCGACCAGCAGGTCGGCGAGCTGGCCGAGAGCGGCGCGACGGGTGGCGAGCAGCTGCTGCGCGCGCTGGTCGGCGGCGGTCAGCAAGGCGCTCACCTCCTGGTCGATCACCCGCTGGGTCGCCTCGGCATAGGGCCGGGTGCGGGAGGTCTCGAACCCGAGGTAGGAGGTCTCGGAGTCACCGAAGCCGACCGGACCGAGCGCGCGGCTCATGCCGAACTCCGCGACCATGCGGGTCGCGATCTGCGTGGCGCTCATGAGGTCGTTGGTGGCGCCGGTGGACGGCTCGCCGAGCACCAGCAGCTCCGCGGCCCGGCCGCCCATCCGGATCGCGAGGGAGTCCTGCAGGTAGCTCTCGGAGTACAGGTGGCGCTCGTCGACCGGCAGCTGCTCGGTCACGCCGAGCGCCTGACCGGTCGGGAGGATCGTCACCTTGGCGACCGGGTCGCCGTGCGGGCTGAGGGCCGCGACGATGGCGTGGCCGGCCTCGTGCACCGCGACCGCTCGGCGCTCGGCGGGCAGCAGCGCGTTCGAGGTCTTGCGGAGCCCGAGCAGGACCCGGTCGCGAGCATCGAGGAAGTCCTGCCGGACGAGCACCGAGCGGTCCTGGCGCACCGCGTTGATGGCGGCCTCGTTGACGAGGTTCGCGAGGTCCGCGCCGGAGAACCCCGGGGTGCCGCGCGCGACGACATCGAGGTCGACGTCGGTGTCGAGCGTCTTTCCCCGTGCGTGCACCCGCAGGATGAGCAGCCGCTCCTCGCGGTTCGGCAGCGGGACGACCACCTGCCGGTCGAACCGGCCCGGACGGAGCAGCGCGGGATCGAGCACGTCGGGCCGGTTGGTGGCCGCGAGCAGCACGACGCCGACCGTCTGGTCGAAACCGTCCATCTCGGCGAGCAGCTGGTCCAGCGTCTGGCCGTGCTCCTCGTGGGTGAGGGCACCGGCACCACGCCGCTGCCCCACCGAGTCGATCTCGTCGATGAAGACGATCGCCGGCGCCCGCTTGCGGGCCTCGTTGAACAGGTCGCGCACGCGCGACGCCCCGACGCCCACAAACATCTCCATGAAGCTCGAACCGGTCACGGACAGGAACGGCACGCCGGCCTGTCCCGCGACCGCGCGGGCGAGCAGCGTCTTGCCGGTGCCGGGCGGACCGACCAGCAAGATGCCCTTCGGCATGACAGCGCCGACCTTGCGGTAGCGCTCGGGGTTGCGCAGGAAGTCCACGACCTCGGTCACCTCGCGCTTGACCTCGTCGTAGCCCGCGACGTCGGCGAACGTCGTGCTCGGCCGCTCCTGCTCCACGATCTTCGCCTTGGACCTGCTGAACCCGCCCATGCCCCCCGCGCCCGAGAGCTGCTTGGCTGCTCTGCGCCCGAACCACACCAGCAGGCCGATGAACAGCAGCCAGGGCAGGAGGCTGAGCAGCAGCGTGGACCCGGACCCGCTCGAGGTGGTCGCGTGCACGACCACGCCGTGGGCCTGCAAGGTCGGGAGCAGCCCGGTGTCGCCGATCCCCGTCGGGACGGTGGAGGTGAACTGCGTGCCGTCCCTGAGCGTCCCGGTGACCGACCCGTTGGAGGAGATCGTCACCTCCTTCACCGTGTCCGCGGTGACCTTGTTGACGAACGTCGTGTAGTCGTAGCTGGTCCCCGTCCCGGTCCCGCGCCCGAGGAGCACCAGGACGGCGACCGCAGCCAGGGTGATCAGGAGCGGGACGATCCAGGTCCGTCCGGTGGGGCGCTCAGGAGGTGGTGCCTGACCCGAGGGACGCTTGGGCTCCGGTCCGGGTCCGGCGACCTTGCTCACCGTGGCCTCTGCAGCATCGTCCGCGGTCCCGTCCGCCCGGTCGCACGCAGCGTCATCGCCTCACCCCTGGTCGATCGTTCTGTGCCCAGGTAAGCCGCCCTGCCGTCGTTCTGTACAGGGTCGAAAGGCACGACCCGGTGATACGAGCTCGGTGTGACCTTCGCCCCTGTCCTGCAGGCACCGGGGGTGCACACGCTGGGAGGCGGCTGCTGCCGCGGGGAGGCGCCCATGATCTTCCGTGACCGCTCGGATGCCGCACGACGACTGGCCGAGCGGCTCAGCCCTTTGAAGGGCGAGGACCTGGTGGTCCTCGGCCTGCCACGAGGAGGGGTGCCCGTGGCCGCAGAGGTGGCCAAGGCGCTGGGCGCGCCGCTCGACGTGATCGTGGTGCGCAAGCTCGGCGTGCCCTACCAACCGGAGCTCGCCATGGGAGCGGTCGGCGAGGGAGGCGTGCTCGTCAGGAACGAGCAGGTCCTGCGGATGGTGGGCGTCAGCCCGCGGGAGCTGGCCGCCGTGGAGGCCCGGGAGCGCGCCGAGGTGGAGCGCAGGGCGAAGCGCTTCCGCGGGGACCGGCCCCCCGTCCCGCTCGCCGGCCGGGTCGCGCTGCTCGTCGACGACGGCATCGCCACCGGCTCCACCGCACGCGCGGCCTGCCGGGTCGCGCGGGCCCAGGGCGCGGCGCGCGTGCTGCTCGCCGTACCGGTGGCGCCTGCGGACACGGTGGGGACGCTCGGGGACGACGCCGACGAGGTGATCTGCCTGCAGACGCCGGAGCGCTTCTCCGCCGTCGGGGAGTGGTACGCCGACTTCTCCCAGACGACCGACGACGAGGTGACGCGGCTGCTGCAGGAGACGCCGGGGAGGCGGGCGGGCCCCGAGGACCTCATCGACCTCACCGGCCGTGACGAGGAGGTCACGGTGGTCTCCGGCGACGTGAATCTGCCCGGACGCCTGACCCTGCCCGCGGCGGCACGCGGAGTCGTGGTCTTCGCGCACGGCAGCGGCAGCAGCCGGCACAGCCCGCGCAACCGCGCGGTGGCCGCCGCGATGAACCGGTCCGGCCTGGGGACGCTGCTGTTCGACCTGCTCACCCCCGCGGAGGAGGTGGACCGGGAGAACGTCTTCGACATCGGCCTGCTGGCCGGCCGCCTCGTCGGCGCGACCCGCTGGCTGGAGGGGCAGCCGGGCTGCCGCGGCTTGCCGGTCGGCTACTTCGGCGCCAGCACCGGTGCGGCCGCGGCGCTGTGGGCAGCAGGCGACCCGCAGGTGTCGGTGGCTGCCGTCGTGTCACGCGGCGGTCGCCCGGACCTGGCGGGACCGGCGCTGACGCGCGTCAGTGCTCCGACGCTGCTCCTCGTCGGCGGCCGCGACGACGTCGTGCTCGAGCTGAACCGCGAGGCGCAGGCCCGGCTGCACTGCGAGAACCGGCTGGTCGTCGTGCCCGGCGCCACGCACCTGTTCGAGGAGCCCGGTGCCCTGCAGAGCGTCGCCGAGCTGGCGGCCAACTGGTTCGTCGCGCACCTCGCGCCGCACGGGGCGACAGCTCGGCCCTGAGGGGAGTCACCCCGCAGGGACGATGAGCCCGTAGTGGCCGTCGTAGCGGTGGTAGAGCAGGCAGCCCCGACCCGAGGTGGCGTCGAGGAAGAACACGAACGGCCACCCGGACACGTCCAGACGCTGTACGGCGTCCTCGAGCCGCAGCGCAGGCGGCCGCAGCGGGCTGACCGTGTACGGCGTCTCGCCCAGCACGATCTGCTCCGGGTGCGGGTCGACCTGGCTCAGCCGCAGTCCCGACCCGTCCGCCCGGCGGTAGAGCACGCTGTCGGTGCCGCTGCCCTCCTCGGTGAACAGGTGGAAGTCGTAGTCGAGCATGTCCATGTCGAACGCCGCTTCCTCCACCGTCATCCGGGACAGCGCGAACGCCTTGTGGCGGACGATCTCGCGCTCGTCCACCGGACGCGGGAAGAAGTGCGGCCGCACGGTCGGGCGGCTGCCGTGCCGCCACTCGCGCGGTTCGGGAAGCGGCCGGCCGCCCCGGATCGCCTCCCAGTCGCCCGCTGCCCGCTGCAGCCGGTCGCGCAGCCGGTCGTGCACCTCGTCGACGGCTTCGCGCATGGTGGGCCGCGCGACCTGCGCTCGCACCTGCCGGCCGTTGAGGTCGACGTTCACCTGGGCGATCGCGGGCCGCTCTAGAGCAGGGTCCTGCTGGCGGGTCAGCTTGGCCCGCACCAGCAGCACGGGGTCGCGCGCGTAGCGCAGCACCGCTGCCAGCTTCTCGCGCGCGTAGGTCACCTCTGCGCGGGACACCGTGCCCTGCGTGTGCACGTGGACGGTTGCGGTCGAGGCACTGGTCATGGCACATCCCGATCAGGTCGGCGGTCCTGTCTGGCTCTCCCGTGGGGAGGCTGGGCCCATGCCTTCGAGGCTTCTCGGGGGCATCGGAGGCGGCAAGGGCCGAAGGTCCCTGTACGCAGGCGCCCTCGCCGTCGCTCCTGTCAGTGAGGTGGGACCTTGGCCTCTTCCCGGATCCGAGTGCCGGGGCTGCACTGGGTGCGTGAGCAGAGAGAGGTGACGAGATGGCGACACTCGTGAGGCGACAGCCGGCGGGGATCGACTTCGCCGACTGGATGTCGCGGTTGTTCGACGACCGGATGCTGGCTGACAGGTTGGGCTGGCCGCTCGGTGAGAAGGACCTGATGCGGGTCGAGGAGTTCGCCGAGGACGGCATGCTCGTCGTGCGCGCGGAGATGCCCGGCATCGACCCGGAGAAGGACGTCGAGATCTCGATGCACGACGGGATGCTGCACATCCGTGCGGAGCGTCGCGAGGTGAGCGAGCAGAAGGACAAGGCGGGATACCGCTCGGAGTTCAGGTACGGCATGTTCGAGCGCACCCTGCCGCTGCCCGCCGGGGTGAGTGACACGGACGTCACGGCCACCTACAAGGACGGGATCCTCGAGGTCCGGATGCCGAAGGCCAAGGAGGGCCAGACCGCCACCGTGCCGGTGGTGCGTCTTCCGTAGCTGGTGACCGGGGGGTCCGCCGGGGCCGGCCTCAGGGCCGGTCCCGGCTCCCGCGTCCGAGGGGGACCAGGTCGGGCCTGGCCTGCAGGCCGACCAGCGCCACCGCCACCCGCAGCGTCTCGTCGACCGGTGCGGAGGTGTCCAGGGTCGTGGCCTGCGGCCACGGGGCCGCGACAGCCGCCATGGCGTCCCGGACCTCTGGGGTGGCGTCGGACGGCGCCCCCGTGCGCGCCACGATCCGCGTCCGTGCCAGCGACGCAGGCGACGTGCAGCGCAGCTCGAGGAGCTCGGCGTGCGTCTGCTCGGCGAGCGCCCGCGCCTGCCCGCGCCACCGCTCGTCCACGAACGATGCGTCCAGGACGACGCTCTGCCCCGACTGCAGCGCGGCCCGTGCGTCGACGAGCAGTGCTTCGTACGTGCGGGCCGTCATGTCCGGTGCGTACAGCCCCGCCTCGAAGGCGTGCGTGCCGTGCTGGTGCGCAGGCGTGCCCGCAAGGCGCTTGCGGGTGAGGTCCGAGGACAGGTGCAGCCAGCCGGCAACCATCGCGAGGCCGTCGGCGACCGTCGTCTTGCCGCTGCCGGGAAGGCCCCCGACGAGCACGAGGCGCACCTGTGCTCGCCGCAGGTGCGCAAGCGCGAGGTCGGCGAGCTCACGGGCGAGCAGCGCCGTCTCCTGCTCACCGGTCTGCCGCGCCCGGATGCAGGAGACCTTGCTCCGGATGTGCGCCCGGTAGCCGAGGTAGAGCTCCTCCAGCGCGTACGGCGGGTCGTCGCCCGCCGCCTGCTCGTAGGCGTCGAGGAACAGCCGTGCGGCCCCGGGTGCGCCCAGCCGCTCGAGGTCCATGGCGAGGAAGGCCGCGTCCGCGACCCCGTCGCACACGCGGAGCTGCTCGGCGAACTCCAGGCAGTCGAGGACGCGTGGCCCGTCGGGGAGCGCGAAGATGTCGTCGGCCAGCAGGTCGCCGTGCCCGTCGTGCAGACGCCCTTGCGCGACCCGGGCGTCGAGCAGCGGGCCGCGACCGGCAAGCCACTGCAGGGCGAGCGCGCGGGTGCTCTCACGCACCTCCTCGGGCACCAGGTCCTCGAAGGCGCGCAGCGCGTCGAGGCCCTCGGCCCAGAGCCGGGCGAGCGCGCCGGCGCTGGCGACGCCGCGCAGCCGGGCAGGCGCCGGGGACCGCCGGTGCAGGTCGGCCAGCTGCGTGGCCACCTGCTGCAGCACCTCGGTGACGTCCTCGCCCTCGCGCACGAGCCGCGCCAGCCGCCGCTCGCTGGGCATCCGGCGCATGACGACCAGGTGGTCGCACGGCACGCCGTCGACGTCCAGGACATCGGCGACGCCGAGGTAGACGTCGGGGGACAGCCGCTGGTTGAGCGCCACCTCGGCCCGGCAGCCCTCGCGGCGGGCCTCGCGGCTGCGGAAGTCCGAGAAGCCCAGGTCCAGGGGCTTCTTGCGCTTGTAGACCCGGTCGTCGACGAAGAACAGCGTCGAGCTGTGGGTCTCCACGACGGCGGCGGTCACGGCGTCGTGGGGGCGTCGCTGCCGGGCAGCTCGATGTCCACGCTCACGACGCCGGCGTCGTCCCGCCTGCTCTGGTAGGGCAGGCCCGCCTCGGTGAGGATGTCGGCGACGTCGACGTTGTCGGCGAAGAACTCCGCGCTGAAGCGGTGGATCCCGTGCTGCACCGCCGCTTCTCCCAGCACCCGCACGAGCGCGCTGGCCAGTCCCACCTGCCGCCAGGCAGGGTCGATGGCGACCGAGACCTCGGCGGCGTCCCCGTCTTCTACGGCCTCGTAGCGCGCGATGCCCACGCCCTGGCCCTCCTTCGCGAACGCGACGACGGCCATCCGCCTGTCGTAGTCGACGCGGACGAGGTGCTGGAAGTCCTCCTCGTGATGAGGAGGACTGCCGCCGAGGAAGCGGGTGCGCAGGGTCTCGGGGTCGGCGTTCTCGACGGCGCGGCGCAGCTCGTCGGCGTCGCTCGGCAGGATGGGACGCACGAAGACCTCACGCCCGTCGAGCAGCGTCACGTCCTGCTCGAGGTCCTGAGGGAAGCCCTCGGGAGGTGCCTGCTCGTTCAGCTCCTCACCGCTCCGCACGGTTCGCCGCGCCACAGCCACCTCGCTTCCGGACCGCGCCCACACCG
>JBAVRG010000074.1:0-32375 GCA_049694795.1 Mycobacteriales bacterium | reverse complement strand
GGGTCGGCGAGGGCGTGGGACTGGGGGTCGGGCTGGGGGTGGGGCCGGCCGTGGGCGACGCGGAGGGGCTGGCCAGGACGGCGGGCTTCGCCGTACCGGTGCAGCCGCTCACCAGGAGCAGCCCGAGGCAGAGCAGGGCGCGGCGCACGGTCACTTCCCGTTCGAGGAGAAGTGCTGGTAGTCGGGGCTGGACCGCCAGCGCCCGCCCCAGGACCAGCCGATCGCCGCGAACGCCCGCACGGCGACCCCACCGGCGACGACCATGCCGGGGCGCACGTGCGAGCGGTCGACGTACGGCCGGCCCTGCGGCGGCCGCACCTTGCCGCCCTCCAGGTAGGGGTTCTCCCGCGGGTCGATGTCGATCGCCAGGCCGTAGGCGTGCATGGACCAGCCCGACCCGCCGACGGCCTGGCGGCAGTTGAAGCCGCTGGTGTTGTCGGCCGCCATGGAGTCGTCGTCGGACCCGCCGAAGTCGTCGATCGGCCGCAGCGAACGGATCGGGAACCGCTTCGCGTACAGGATCCCGAAGGCGCGCGCGACCTCGCTCGTCGCGCTGGCGTTGACGACCAGCCGGCCGGTGTGCCGCGCGCCGTCGAACCCGATGTAGGGCAGCGTCAGCAGCCGCAGCTGCGCCGGGCCGACCGGGCAGCCGCTGCGCCAGGAGTGCGGCAGGTCCGCGGCCGTCACCCGCCGCGCGCTCCACCGGTACGTCGTCGCCGGCGTCCTCCGCGGGGTGGGCGACGCCGTCACCGGGGCCCTCGTCACGATCGACGTGGGCGCAGCCGAAGGAGTGGGCGACGCCGTCGGGGAGGGAGTGGCGGTCACGACGGGCGAGGGTGTCGCCACCTGCACGGCCGCGTCGTTGCCTGCCCGGCACGAGGAGACCAGGAGGACGAGGGCCAGCAGCCGTAGCGAGGGGGGTCGCATCCACCCACCGTACGGCGTGACGAGACGATCACTGCCTGCTGCTCCCGGAGCGCGCAGGACCGTCGGTGAAGCCGTGCTCGTTGACGTACCGGCCGTCTCGGAGCCGGACCGTGCGGTGGCCTTCGTGCAGGTCGCGGTGCAGCGCGTCGCAGACGGGCAGCGTCTCATCGAGACTGGTCAGCTGGTCCTCGGCGTAACCCATGACGTGATGCGGCCGGGTGACGACCAGGGCATCCGGCTCATCCGGACAGCAGCCGTCCCCCGCACAGCGGCCGCCACCCTCCACGGCCAGGGCTCTTCGCTCGTCCGGGGTGAGCGTGCGTTGCGCGTGCACGACCCGCAGGGCCTTGCCGCCCAGGCTGAGCACGAAGGCCGACACCGCGCTGTCACACCACCACCGCCGGACCATCGCCCGCGGGAGGAGGCGCCCGCTGTCGCCGCGCGGCGCCAGCGCACCCGCACGGTCTCCCACGGTCGCCTCCGAGAGCGTGACGTGGACCTGCACGGGGACCTTGCCCGAGGTCCCGCCGAGCCCGTGCTCGAGGTAGCGCGCCACCAGCCGCCGCAAGGCGTCGTGCAGCCGCGCCCGCTTGCTTCGCGGGGCGTCGAGCGGGTGGTCGGCCAGCTCCGCGCCGAGCGCCCACGCGCTCCAGGCAGCGGTGTCGTCCGGGTTGCGCGGGTCACGGGCGCCCTCGGCGCGCAGCGCGGTCCAGAGCTGCTCGCCGCACTCCAGGTCGAGATCACCGCACAGGTGCCACCCCGTGCCGTTGTCCTTGCGCGTCAGGCTGAGGCCGCGCTGCTGGCCCGCTGGGCTCCCCACCGAAGTGCTTCGGCAGACAGGTCGAGCGCATCGACCTGGCAGCCCTGCTCGGCCAGCCAGATCGCGTTGCGCCCCGGTCCGCAGCCCAGCTCGAGGACTCGCGCACCGGGCGGCAGGTGCAGCTGTCCCTCGCCGTGCCACTGCACCAGGCTCTCGTCGGGCACCGGACGGACGAACGGGCACCCCGGTCGGGGTGGTCGTAGAACTCGTCCCACCACTGCGCGCCACGACCGGCGGTCCATCGGTCCGCCTCCGGCGCGAACCACGAGTCGAGCAGGCGGAGGAGGTCCTCCACGGTCTGCACGGTGCGCCCCACTGCGTGACCTCCTCTCAGACCGCCAGCGCCGGCCCGCCGTGGCTGCCGATCACGTCCGCGCTCCGCCCCGCTCGGGAGAAGGACAGGTAGCAGCTGAACGTCCTCGTCCCGGCCCGCCAGCTCGCGGCCCGGGGCTGCTCCCAGCCGACGTACTGCGTGGAGCTCTCGACGAAGCGGTGCCCGACGTAGCCGCTGACCTGGGCCCGGCACGGCCCCTCGGCCAGACGCCGGAACGCCGCGCTGGAGGGCGGCGTGGCGGGCGCGACCACCGTGACCGCACCCGCGACCTCTGCGGAGTGGGGTGCGCTGCAGGGCACCGAGCCGCTGTCGGTGGCGGTGAACCGCAAGCAGGTACCGGTCGGGTAGAGCAGCTCCTGGTGCGACGCGTCGGCTCGTCCCCGAAAGGCTGTCAGCAGGTCGTCCTGCGGAGGAGCTCCGAAGGCCGCCTGACCACTGAAGATCACCCCGCACCAGAGGTCTCGCTCGCCCAGGGCCCAGCCCTCTCGCGCCGGCCGGATGTCACCCGAGCCGTACCTGCCGAACGGGTCGAGGGCGTGCTGCAGGTAGCGCGTGACCGGAGGGTCGCAGACCTTGTGGGTGACGACGACCCACTGCGCCCTGGTCGGGTACGGCGCGGCCGCGGGGTACCCGTGCACCGTGGCGTGGCTGACCACCTCGAACAGGTGCGGCGCCCCGCAACCGACGTCCCTCGCCGTCGTGTGCTCCGTCGACTGGTCCCACGTGTAGCAGTGCCCACGCAGGTAGAGCTGCTCGCTGAGGGTCCCCTCCGTCGGTGACGGCGCGGGCCGCGCCCGCACCTGCGACGGCCGCCCCGGACCGCCCGGTACGACGAACGCCGCCACCCCGACCAGGGCGAGCACGCCGATCACCACCGCGATCACCCGCCTGCGCGCGCGCCTGACCCGCGGCTCCGGGCTCCACGACCGAGGCGGCTCGGGCCGGTGCCTGCTGATCGCCGCGCGGGTGCGGGCCGGCGGCTCGTAGGACGCTGCGCCGCGGACGAAGTCCTCGTCGAGCACCAGTCCCTCGAACGGGTCGTCGTCCTCCGCCACGGCGAGGAGCCTGTCAGACGCAGGCCGTCCGCCGGGCCGGAACGCGCAACCTCAGCGGCACTCCCGCCGCCGCAGCCGGAGCGCCATGAGCACCAGTCCGAGGAGCACGACGCCGACCAGCGGCACCGCCGTCCCAGCACCGGTTGCGGGCAGCGCACCCGTCAGCGCACCCGTCAGCGCACTGGCCCGCACGCCTTCAGCCCGCGGCCGGTGCGCCGTGAACTGCACGACCTGCTGGAACGTCGGCCGGTTCTGCCAGTCGATCGGGCGCGCCCCGACCACGCCCGCGGCGACGGACACGATGTCGTCGCGGGTCTTGTCGTAGGTGAGCGCGACGACCGACGACGCCTTCTCGGTGGCCAGCGCCGCCTGGACCGCGGCGTGCAGCGAGGCCCGCAGCGCCGTCCGGCACGCCGCCGGCCCGCCGCAGTACGACCGCGAGTACGCCCCGCGCACCGGCAGACCCAGGGTGTGCCGGAGGTCCTTGTTGAGGTAGCCGTACCAGGAGATGCCGTTGAACGCCGAGCCGATGTGCTCGCGCGGGTGGTCGTCGAGAGGCTCGGGCAGGGTGTCGACGTAGGACCCCAGCCCCTGCCGCATCGCGTCCTTGGGCAGCGAGAAGCCGCAGCTCGGCGCGCAGGACGCACCGATGTCCGCCGGGTCCCACCAGGTGTCGAACACGTCGATGGCGGCCTGGTCGCCGTACGCGCCGGTGCGGGCGCGGTCGACCCGGTGCGCGCCACCGGCCACCCACGTGCGCAGCAGCGCCACCGCCCGAGCGTCCTGCGGGTCGGACGGCGTGCCGACGACGTCGAGGACGTAGGGCAGCACGTAGGCGCCGCGCAGGTCGACCGTGGCCGCGTCGATCATCGCCCCGACCAGGTCGGCCCGGGTGACCTTCTTCCCGGTCGCGAGCAGCGCCTTGACCCGGTCGCTCAGGGTGAGGCTCCGGTAGACGGCGCCGTCGCCCCAGACCTGCGAGGAGGAGGCGAAGCCGGGTGCCAGCTTGTTGTTCCAGTTCGCGAGGTACCCCTGCGCGGGGTTGACGACGTGCGGGTGCGCGGCGAACGGCTCGAAGCCCCGCCAGTCGTAGGCCGCACTCCCCCACCGCGGCAGGTCCAGGTCCGTCCCCGGCGCCCGCACCGGCAGCTTCGCCGAGCTGTAGTAGGCGATGTCCCTGTCGTCGACGTAGTACCAGTTGAACGCGTACTGGATGCCGGCCGCCGCCTTCATGAAGCTGTCCGCGTCGTGCACGAACCCGGGGTCGTCGAGGTGCACGAAGCCGAGCACCGAGTCGGCCTCGTGCATGTAGGTCGACCGCTGGATGGCGATCGCGACCGGCCTGCCCTTGACCGTGGTGCGCAGCCGCACGATGCCGTGGTCGGTGCGCAGCACGAGGAACGAGATCTGCTGCGGCGCGCCCTGGGCGGCGATGGTGGGGAGCCCGGTCTCGGTGTGCTGGTAGCTCACCATGGGCGTGCAGCGGCCGGCCGCGTCGACGTACGCCGTGGAGTCGACCGTCGGCGCGCTGCCGTCGGTGTTGCACAGCGGCTGGACGACGGTGTCGGTGATGTCGGTGTAGGGCGACGTGGCCGACCACGCGTAGTCGACGCCGCGCCCGAGCTCGACGACGAAGTTGGTGCCGGCGAAGGAGACGCCGCGGGCCGCGGTGTGCGGGCCGCGCAGCTCCTCCTCCATGAGCAGCTGCGGCGCGTAGTAGCCGGTCTGCGGCCCGAACACCACCGTCGGGTGGCCGGTGGCCGAGTGCTTGGCGTCGACCAGCAGCGCGTTGCTCATGCCCACCAGCTCGCCCGCCATCGCCCGCTGCAGGCTCCCGTAGATCTGGTGCGCCTCCAGCGCCGGGTCGACGCGTGCCGCGGCCGGCTTGGGGTCGGTGGTGCTCGCGTTGCCCTGGTTGCCCGCGGCGCCCGCGGGCGGCTCGGACAGCGAGCCGTCCGGGTTGACGATCGCGCCGGTGGCCAGCTGCGTCGCCTTGGGGTGCAGGTCGGGCATCGCCACGCCCGGCAGCGCCGGGTCGACCCCACCGCTCCCCCCGTACGGCGCCCTCACCGGCGAGGTGACGGGGGCCTCGGGGTCGTTCTTCTCCCGCAGGTCGTCGTACACCTTGCGGCCCTGCTCGGCGCCGAGCTTGGCCTGCAGCTGCTGCAGCCAGATGGCGTTGGTGTACTGGCCGCCACCGCCGGTGCCGAAGATCCCGCCGACCAGCGAGGCGATCGAGACGATGTCGGAGCGCGTGTACGGCGCCGGCGGCCGCTGCAGGGCGGCGTACTCCACCGGGCAGTGCACCCCGAACCCGAACCCGAGGCCGCCGGGCAGCGGCACCGTCGGGGTGGCGGCCGGGCACAGGCTGGCCTGCTCGGCGTTCATGCCGGCGATGTAGTCGTCGAACGCGCCGACCAGCCGCGCCGCCTCGGGCGAGGTCCTCGCCAGGTTCTCGATCTGCGCGGTCAGCTGGTCAGGGGTGTACGGCGCCACCCGGAGCTGGGCGGCGTCCTGCGCGATGTCGGCGTCCGTGGGCCCCACGAACTGCGCCATCGTCGCCGCGCCGGTGTGCCGCAGCACGTCGGTGAGGAACATCCGGTCCTCGATGTCGGCCACCCCTGCGCCGTAGGCGACGTCGGCGTCGGTCCTGCCGGTGATGTGCGGCACCCCGTCGGTGTCCCACTGGATCGTGACGCCCGGCCGCGGGGTCTCGGTGCGCACCACGTCGGCCGGCGCCACGCCGAGCGAGGCGTCCTTGAAGTAGTGCCCGAGGGCGGCGTCGGTCAGCGAGCGCGGGGCTGCGGTGTTGAGGGCGTCGTACTTCTCGAGCTGGTCGGCGAAGCTGGCCGGCGCGGTCGGGGTGGCGGTGGTGAACAGGCCCTTCGGGTCCTGCAGGCCGCTCAGCAGCGAGGTCGGGTCAGCCGCCACCTTGCCGGGTCCGAGCGCGAGCAGCGCCGCCGCGTCGACGTTCCCGCTGGAGCCGGGCGGCAGGACGTTGAGCACCTCGCCGTAGGGGTCCCGCGATCCGGCCGCCGCCGGTCCGGCGACGGCGACGGCGGACAGCAGGGCGGCACAGGGCAGGACCAGGAAGCGCATGGCCTGTTACTTGGACGTCGGGCCCCACATCCCTGCCCGCGCCGGCAGGAACTTCCTGGCCGTACGGCGAAACCTGCGCGCATGGCTGTCGCCCCCCGCCTCGCCGCCCGCCTCGCCCCCCGCCTGGTCGCCGCCCTCGCCACCGCGCTGGCCCTCGCCGCTCCGGCGGTCGGGCGCGCCGCTCCCGCCGTACCGGCCGTGCCCATCCCGCAGGACCCGGGCGCAGCGACGGTGCTGCCCTTCCTGGGGGCGCCCCGGCCCGCGCGCCCGATCCCCGGCGTGAGCTTCGCGCCCAGGCACCCCTTCATGGCGCCGAACGACCGCAGCAACCTGCACGACGACGCCTACCAGTCCGACGCCGGGGTCTCCCGGGCCCCGCTGGGGTACTCGCCGACGGTCACCTCGACGCTCTTCACGCAGGAGTGCGCCTCCGTCACCGTCGACCGGCTCGGCCGGCTCCTCACCGTCTGCGTCGGGCTGGCCACCGTCGACCTGAGGCTGCTCGACCCCACGACGCTGGCGGTCCTGGCCGACTACCCGCTGCCGCCCCGGCCGCCGTCGGCGCTGTCGCACCCGTTCACCGCGTTCGGCGGTGGCGGCTACTTCTACCTCGACGACCACGACCGCGTCGTGGTGCCCACCTCGGACGGGCACATCGACGTCATCGAGGAGAGCGGCGCCACTGGCCTGGCCCTCGTGCGGCAGTACGACGTGTCGCAGTACGTCGGCAGCTCGCTGATCCTGTCGGTGCTGCCGGACTGGGCCGGCCGGCTGTGGTTCGTCACCGGTTCCGGGGTCGTCGGCACGGTCGACCCCGGTAGCGGCGCCACGCGCGCGATGACGCTGCCGGGCGAGTCCATCGGCAACTCGATCGCGGTCGACGAGACCGGCGGCGTGTTCGTCGTCTCCGACCGCGCGCTCTACCGCTTCGACGCGGGAGCGGGTGGCGCGCCCACCGTCAGCTGGCGGCAGCCCTACGACGCCGGGACCCGGCAGAAACCCGGCCAGAGCGAGCTCGGCTCCGGCACCACCCCGACCGTCATCCGGCACGGCGACCACCACTACGTCGCCATCACCGACAACGCCGACCCGCGCATGCACGTGCTCGTCTACCGGGCCGACCGCAGCGGACCGGGCCGTCGTCCGGTCTGCTCCGTGCCGGTGTTCGGCAGCGGGACGGGCGACACGGACAACTCCCTGATCGCCTTCGGCAGCGCGATCGTCGTGGAGAACAACTACGGCTACACCGGACCGGAGCAGACGCCGCCGTCAGGGTCGCCGGCCCGCAACACGCCGACCACCGAGCCGGGCGTCACCCGCATCGACGTCGACCCGGAACGCGGCACCTGCCGCACGACCTGGCGCAACACCGAGGTGCGGGTGCCCACCAGCGTGAGCAAGGCGTCCACCGCCACCGGGCTGGTCTACGTCTACGAGCACCCGTCCGCCGCCGAGGTGCGCTACACCTCCGGTGCGGAGCCGGCGACCGGCCCCGAGGACCCGTGGTACCTCACCGCTCTGGACGCCCGCACCGGCCGCCGGGTCTGGTCCGTCCTCACCGGCGTCGGCCTGGGCTACAACAACAACTACGCCCCCATCACCTTCGGCCCGGACGGTACGGCCTACGTCGGCGTCCTCGGAGGCCTCATCGCGGTCCGCGACCGCTGATCGCGACCTCGGCGACGGCGACCCGGGCGACCTTGCGCCCGAAGGCCTCCTCGACGACCTCGACATCGGCGTCGCTGACCTCCCAGGACTGCTGGGACAGCAGCCGGTGCAGGGCCCGGAAGGCGCTCTGGCTCGTGACGGCCTCCGGGTCCGCCGCCGCCGCGGCTGCTTCGGCAAGCACGTCCGCGAGCACCACCCGTGCCCCCTCGGTCACCGTCGCGTCCGCGATCTCGCACAGCACCCGGACCAGCGCCTCGGTGCTCTCGGCGGCGGAGGCAGCCTGGGCCCGCTCGGCCAGCAGCGCCTGCAGCGACGCCAGCGAGGTGGCAGCGACGGCGGTCCTGGCGAGGCCCGCGGCGCGCGCCAGGTCGTCGTTCCAGCCGCGGACCGGCGCGAGGTCCGCCTCCCGCGTCGGCCGCCCGGCCTCGGCGTCGGCGAGCAGCTGCTGCGCCGCCGCGACCACCTTCGGCTGCAGCTCCTCCAGAGCGGCCACCACCTCCGGCAGGTCCCGGGTGTCCTCTGCGGGGAGCTGGGCGATCGACGGGTGCAGCGCCAGGCGCAGGCCGGCGAGGTTGGCCAGGCCGGGCCCGACGTCCTCCTGCTCCCGCAGCGCCTTCAGGGCCACGTCGCTGTCGGCCCCGTCCAGACGGGCCTCGAGCTCGAGCGCCAACGGCGCGAGGGCCAGCACCAGGTCGTCGAGCTCGAGCTGCCCGAGGTGGGTCAGCACCGGCATGGCCAGGGCACCGGTGTTGCTCTCGAGGGGCTCGTGCCGGGGTACGTGGCACAGCTGCCGGATCGAGCCGTCGAGCCCATCGGCCAGGGCGAACGCCCGCCGCCAGTCGTTGGCGGTCCACTTGGCCAGGACAGCACGGACCTCCTGGACGGTGGATGTGCGTTCGGGCATACCGTGCTCCCTACCCCGCTGCCCCCGGCGGTACCCGGCGCAGGGGCGCTGCTACCGGCGGCGTCCGGACCGGAGCACCCGGAGCGCCTCGTCGACGAGAGCGTCGCCCTCCGCCTGGCTGCGGCGCTCGCGGACGTAGGCCAGGTGGGTCTTGTACGGCGCGGCCTTGCTCGTCGCGGGCGGGTTGGCCGGGTCGGTCCCTGCCGGGGAGCCGCACCGGCGGCAGTCGGTCTGGTCGGGCACGATCACACTCGGGTCGGCTGCGAACGACAGGGTCGTCTCGTGCCGGTGCTGACACCAGTAGCTGACGCAGACGCGGGGAGCGACCTCGCCGCGCTCGGCCTCCCCGACCGGACCGGCGCCGATCATGCGGCCCCGCATCGTGCTGTTGCTTCCTCGGGCCACGACGCACTCCTGGGGGTCCGGACGGCTTCGACGTAGAGAGGAGCCGCGACGGAGCGGCCGCGATGCGCCCGGAGGGCGAGATTCTCGGGCTCGCCCCGTCGGGGCCAGGACGGGCGCGCTGTAGGTTCCGGGGCAGCAGTGAAGTAGGCCACACGACCGAGCCGGCGGCTCGAGATGAGGAGGCGCCGCGGTGCGCTTCACCGAGGAGCACCACGCGTTCCGCAAGATGGTCCGCGACGTGGTGGAGCGCGAGATCGTGCCCTACGTCGACGAGTGGGAGCGCGCCGGCATCTTCCCCGCGCACGAGCTGTTCCCGAAGCTCGGCGCGGTCGGCCTGCTGGGCCTCGAGTACGACCCGGCGTACGGCGGCCAGGGCGCCGACCACCTGTTCACCGTCATCGCCTGCGAGGAGCTGGCCCGCTCCGGCTGCGCCGGTGTGCCCATGGGCATCGGTGTGCAGAGCAGCATGGCCACGCCGTCGCTGCACGAGTTCGGCAGCGAGGAGCTGAAGCAGAAGTACCTCGTCCCGGCGATCGCCGGCACCCAGGTCTGCTCGATCGCCGTGACCGAGGCGGGCGCCGGCTCGGACGTCGCGTCGATCCGCACCAGAGCGGTGCGAGACGGTGACGAGTGGGTCATCAACGGCACCAAGCTCTACATCACCAACGGCACCCAGGCCGACTGGCTGTGCCTGCTCGCGCGCACCTCCGACGAGGGCGGCTACCGCGGCATGTCTCAGATCGTCGTCGAGACCTCCTCCCCCGGCTTCAGTGTGTCGCGCAAGCTGGACAAGCTCGGCAACCGCTCGTCCGACACCGCTGAGCTGGTCTTCGAGGACGTGCGGGTGCCGGTCTCCAACACGATCGGCACGATCGGTCGCGGCTTCCAGCAGCAGATGGCCCAGTTCGTCGTCGAGCGGATGTTCGCCGCCTACGGCTCGCCCGGGTCCTGCCGCCGGGCGCTCGAGCGCACCCGCGACTACCTCAAGCAGCGGGAGGCCTTCGGCAAGCCGCTGCTGGCCAACCAGTACGTCGCGTTCCGGCTGGCGGAGCTGTCGGCGCAGATCGACCTGGTCCAGGCCCACAACTACGCCTGCGCCGAGGCCTACATGGCCGGCGAGGACACCACCCGCTACGCCACCGTCGCCAAGCTCATGACCGGTCGGCTGGCCCGCCAGGTCGCCGACACCTGCCTGCAGTTCTACGGCGGGATGGGCTACATGGAGGAGACCTGGACCGCACGGTTCTTCCGCGACAGCCGGTTGCTGTCGATCGGCGGCGGCGCGGACGAGGTGATGCTGCAGGTGCTGGCCAAGCTCGACGGCTTCGAGTGAGAGGGTGACGCGATGACCCGCCTGCTGCTGGACCCGAACGCCGACGTCGCGCAGCACCTGGACCCGGAGGCCCGCCGGCTCATCGCCGCGACCGTCGCCTGGTTCGAGAACCGCGGCAAGGCGCGCCTCAAGCAGGACCACCACGACCAGTCCTGGTACGGCGAGTTCCTGGACTTCATCGCCTCCGAGAAGGCCTTCGCGACCTTCCTCACCCCGGGCTCCGAGGGCGGCCGGTGGGACACCGCGAGGATCTGCGCCTTCGGGGAGGTGCTGGCCTTCTACGGCCTGGGCTACTGGTACACCTGGCAGGTCAGCATCCTCGGCCTGGGGCCCATCTGGCAGAGCGCCAACACCGAAGCCCGCCAGAGGGCGGCGAGGCTGCTGCAGGAGGGGGCCGTCTTCGCCTTCGGACTGTCCGAGCAGGCGCACGGCGCCGACATCTACAGCACCGACCTCGTCCTCACCCCGGACGGCGACGGCTTTCGCGCCAACGGCGCGAAGTACTACATCGGCAACGGGAACGTCGCCCGCATGGTGTCGGTGTTCGGGCGTCGTGCCGACGTGGAGGGACCCGACGGCTACGTCTTCTTCGCCGTGGACAGCCAGCACCCGGCGTACCGGCTGGAGAAGAACGTCGTGGCCGCGCAGATGTACGTCAGCGCCTTCAGGCTGGAGGACTACCCCGTCACCGCAGCCGACGTGCTGCACACCGGGCCCGCCGCGTTCGACGCCGCCCTGAACACCGTCAACATCGGGAAGTTCAACCTCGGCTTCGCGAGCATCGGCATCTGCGAGCACGCGTTCTACGAGGCCATCACGCACGCCGACAACCGGGTGCTCTACGGCAAGCGCGTCACCGACTTCCCGCACGTGCGACAGGCCCTCACCGACGCCTACTGCCGGCTGGTGGCGATGAAGCTGTTCGCCGACCGGGCCATCGACTACTTCCGGAGCGCGAACGCCGAGGACCGGCGCTACCTGCTCTTCAACCCTGTCACCAAGATGAAGGTGACGACCGAGGGCGAGCGCTGCATCGACGGGATGTGGGACGTCATCGCCGCCCGCGGGTTCGAGAAGGACACCTACTTCGAGCAGGCCGCGATGCACATCCGCGCGCTGCCGAAGCTCGAGGGCACCGTGCACGTCAACATGGCGCTGGTGCTGAAGTTCCTCCCCAGCTACCTGCTCGGCGCCGCCGACGTCCCTGCGGTCCCCCGGGTGCGGGAGCTCGCCGACGACGCCTTCCTCTTCCACCAGGGGCCGGCCCGGGGCCTGAGCAAGATCACCTTCGCCGACTGGCGGACGCCGTACGACGCCTTCGCCCAGGTCCCGAACGTCGCTGTCCTCCGCGAGCAGGCCGAGGGCCTGGTGGACCTCGTGCGCACGTCGGCGCCGGACGAGGAGCAGGCCAAGGACCTCGACCTGCTGCTCACCCTGGGAGAGCTGTTCACGCTGGTGGTCTACGGCCAGCTCATCCTCGAGCAGGCCGAGCTCACCGGCCTCGACCCGCAGGTGGTGGACCAGCTCTTCGACGTGCTCGTCCGCGACTTCTCGGCCTACGCGGTCGACCTGCACGGCAAGGCGTCCTCCAGCAAGGCCCAGCAGCAGTGGGCGCTCGACCACATCCGCAAGCCCGTCACCGACGCCGCCCGGTACGACGCCGTCTGGCAGCAGGTGCGCAGCTGCTCCGGTGCGTACGAGATGCGCCCCTGACCCGGCTGGCAGGAATGCGGGCAACCGTGGCGAAACAGGCCAGGAGCCCTCTGGAGGACCCATGCGTGCCCGCCTTGCCCTTGCCGCCGCTGTCGCCGCACTCGGCGCCGTCGGTGCGGTGGCCTCTGCCGCCGGCCCGACAGGCGACCCGGCGCCCGGTCCCGCCGCCTACGTCAACCCGCCCTTCGCGCGGCACTGCAAGGTGCACCGCTTCGGCGAGGGCGTGGCCCCCGACCTGAACGGCTACCCCGACGACCCGCTGTGCGTGGAGTACCAGAAGCGCGACATCACCGTGGACAACGGCGGCGCGGTGCGCTTCGCCCTCGCCGAGCCGGCCCGCTTCGCGATCGCCCTGCCGAAGTGCAAGTACTGGCAGCAGGACCACTGGCGGATCCAGGTCGACCCTCAGCAGGAGCACGTCGTGCAGTGGGACGGCAGCTACTGGTTCGACAAGAGCACCGGGCGAGCGGGCGCGATCCTGCGCAACTTCCGGATCGAGGGACGACCGGCCGACCCCGGCGCCGCCGCCGACCTCGTCGCCACGGTCTCCCCCGAGCTGGCCCAGGCGATGCGCTCGCACGGCGCCTCGGCGTCGTTCGGGGTCCCCTTCGACCCGCGCTGCGGTCACTGAGCCACCCGTGGCGCTCGACCTCGACCGCCGTCAGCTGCTCCGGCTCGGGGTCGCCGCGGCCGCGGCCTGGCAGCTCGGGCCCTGGGCGGTGCAGGCCTCGTCGGCTGCGTCGGCTGCACCCAGCTCCCCGGCGGACGTCGCCAGCACCTTGGAGGCGTTCGCCGACACGCTGATCCCCGGCCAGAAGCGCGACCCTGCCGACCGTGCGATCGCCGGCGTGGTGAAGGGTCCTGGCGCCGTGCAGGCGGGTGCGCTCGACTTCATGCAGTTCCCGGCAGTGGGCGTCGCCCCCGCCCTCCCGGCGCTGGCGGCCGCGGTCAACGCCCGCGCCACGGCCTACGCCGCCGCCGAGGGGCTGGTGCTCGACCCGACCGTGCCGCCCCTCGTCGGACTGGGCTTCGCCGACCGCACGCGCCTGTGCGTCCAGCTGCTCGACTTCTCCCACCCGGACTACCTCGCCTACTACGCCCTCGCCGCGCTGACGTTCATCGCCTTCCACACGGCGGGGCACCTGCACACGGCGGACGCGGTGCGGCACGGCCACCCCGGCCTGAAGGTCCTCGGGTTCCCGATGCCGGACGCCGACGGGCTGTGGCGCTTCCCGGAGTTCTCCTACCGGCGGCGCGTGGCCCGTCCCCACCCGCACACGACCCGGACGGGGAACCCGGCATGACCGTGGTCGAGACGACCGACGTGGTCGTCGTGGGCACCGGCCCGGGGGGCGCGATCCCGGCGTACCACCTGGCGGCCGGCGGCGCGAAGGTGGTGCTGCTCGAGCGGGGCCCGTGGGTGCGGACCGAGGAGTTCACGCACGACCTGCAGCTGGGCACCTACACCCGCATCGTCGACCTGATCCAGGGCCAGGGCGTGACCGTGGTCGCCGGCAACTGCGTCGGCGGCTCCAGCGTCGTCTACTTCGCCGCTGCCCTGCGCGCACCGAGCTTCGTCTTCCAGCGCCAGGGGTCGACCGGTGCCCGGCTCTGGCCCCGTTCGCTGACGCGCGGCAGCCTCGACCGCTGGTACGACCGCGTGGAGCAGACGCTGCCGGTTGCCGAGCAGACCTGGGACGACGTCCCCTACGCGGGCGGCCTCTGGGGGGCGCTGTGCCACCACTCGGGCTGGAGCTGCAACCCGGTGCCGCTGGCCGTCGACCTCGACAGCTGCACCAACTGCAACTGGATGCTCAACGGCTGCCGCTTCGGCGCGAAGCGCTCCATGCTGCTCAACTACCTGCCCGCTGCGCAGGCGCACGGCGCGCAGATCCGCCCGCTGCACGAGGTGCAGACGATCGGGCCGGCGGCCACCCCCGGCTACCGCTACCGCGTCAGCTACACCCACGTCGACGGCTCGGACTACCGCCTGGCCGAGGGCGAGGGGGCCATCGAGGCCAAGGTCGTGGTGATGGCCGCGGGGGCGATGGGCACCCCGGTCATCCTGCAGCGCTCGGCGCCCCTGCTCGGCGGCATCCCCGACGCCGTGGGCAAGCACTTCTCGCCGAACGGCGACCGGGTGTCGATGGCCGTCATGGACGAGGAGCGCATCAGCTCCGTGCTGCGGCTGCAGCGCCGGCCCGGCAAGGCGTACGACGCCTTCTTCGTCGGCAAACCGATCGGCTCGATGTCCTACGACCGCCTGGACCCACAGCGCCAGGAGTTCAGCCGCTACGGGCTGCAGCAGATCTACTTCCCCTCGATCACGAACGTGCTGCCCTCCGACGGCACGCCCGGCGAGCCCGACTGGTTCGGCCTCGACAAGCGCGCCCTCAGCACCCGCTGGCGCTCGTGGCTCACCCTGCTGGCGATGACCGAGGACGACAACGAGGGCGTGTTCGGGCCACCGCCCGCCACGGGCAGCTTCGTCCGCATCGCTCCGTCGCTGTCCGCGAACACCCTGTCCTACACGCCGAACGCCAACACCCTGCGCGGCTGGCGGGAGTCCGACGCCGACCTCAGGGCCATCGTCGAGAAGGACGGCCTCGGCAAGCACCTGAGCTGGACCGGCAACGCCAACGCGCTCTCCGCCCACCCCCTGGCGTCCTGCCGCATCGGGGACGACCCGGCGCTGTCAGCCTGCGACGACCGGCACGAGCTGCGCGGCCACCCGGGCATCTTCGTCACCGACAGCGCCGCGGTGCCGACCTCGCTGACGGTCAACCCGTCGCTGACGATCGCCGCCCTCGCCGAGCGCGCCTCGGCGTTCGTGCTCGCCCGGGCGAAGGAGTCGGGAGTGCCGGTGCGCGCCGGTGCCCCTGCGCCGGGCAGTGCCTCCCTGCCTACCCGCTCCTGACGGTCAGCCGCCCGCCATCGCCCCGACGACGAGGAACGGCTCGCTGCCCGTCACGACCGCGGCCGGCAGCGGCTCGTCGTACCCGCTGTGCGAGAGGTCCTCCTGGCACGCGAAGAACCGCACGAACGCCCGCCGCTTGCCGCTCTCCGGTTCGCGGATGGTGCCGCGGAGCACCGGGTGGACGGCCTCGAGCGCGTCGAGCACCTCGGTGACGGTGGCGCCCTCGACGACGACCTCGCCCTCCACCTTGGCCAGCGCCCGCAGGTGGTAGGGCAGCACGACCCGCGTCACGGCAGCGTCTGCACCTCGACGGACAGCACGGCCGGCAGGTCGTGCACGATCGCCTGCCAGCTGTCGCCGCCGTCGGGCGAGCAGTAGACCTGGCCACCGGTGGTGCCGAAGTAGATCCCGCACTCGTCGAGCCGGTCGACGGCCATCGCATCGCGCAGGACGTTGACGAAGCAGTTCTCCTGCGGCAGCCCCTTCGTCAGCGGCTCCCACTCCCCACCGCCGGTCCGGCTGCGGTAGACCCGCAGCTTGCCCTCCGGCGGGAAGTGCTGCGAGTCGGACAGGATCGGGACGACGTAGACCGTCTCCGGCTCGTGCGCGTGCACGTCGATCGGGAACCCGAAGTCGGTCGGCAGGTCACCGCTCACCTCGGTCCAGGAGGCGCCCGCGTCGTCGCTGCGCATGACGTCCCAGTGCTTCTGCATGAACAGCGTGTCCGGCCGTGACGGGTGCAGCGCGAGGTTGTGCACGCAGTGCCCGACCTCGGCCTTCGGGTCGGGGATGCCCTCGGACCGCAGGCCCTGGTTGATCGGCAGCCAGGACTCGCCGCCGTCGTCGGTGCGGAACGCGCCGGCCGCGCTGATGGCCGTGAAGAGGCGCTGCTCGTCCGTGGGGTGCAGCAGGATCGTGTGCAGGCACATCCCCCCGGCGCCCGGCTGCCAGTGCGGCCCGGAACCGTGCTCGCGCAGGCCCTTCAGCTCGTGCCACGTCTGGCCGCCGTCGGTGGTCTTGAACAGCGCGGCGTCCTCGACACCGGCGTACACGGTCTCGCGGTCGGTGAGGCTCGGCTCGAGGTGCCAGACGCGCGCGAACTCCCACGGGTGCGGCGTCCCGTCGTACCACTGGTGCGTCCCCGGCACGGTGGCGTAGCTGAAGTCCTTGCCGACGGGGTTCCAGGTCTGCCCGCCGTCGTCGGAGCGCTGCACGAGCTGGCCGAACCAGCCGGTGGACTGGCTCGCCCAGATCCGGTCGGGGTCGGCCGGAGAGCCCTTGAGGTGGTAGATCTCCCAGCCGCCGAAGTGCGGCCCCTCGACCTTCCAGGCGCGTCGCCCCTCGTCGCTCGTGAGCACGAACGCCCCCTTGCGCGTCCCCACCAGCACCCGCACGCCAGCCATGGCTCCACCTCCTTCTCGGACAGTACCTACCGGAAGGACTCCTGCAACGCCTCCAGCGCGCCAGATCCCGGGCACAGCCGGTCGAAGGGCAGCGACGCGAGCGCCGCCTCCGGCGTGCCGCTGAGCTCGTGCAGGTCGGGCACGCTCTCGTCGGCGTACACCAGCCCCGTCACGACCTCGCCCGCGGCGTGCCGCTCCTGCAGGTACTGCGCGGCCGCCCCCCGGTCGGTCGGGTCGTAGCCGTCCGGCACCGCCCGGAAGCGCATGACGCTGCCGTCGTGCATCGGCACGCCGATCACGCCCTCGTCCGGGACGTGCGCCACGATCGTCTCCCGCGGCGGCACGAAGTCGGTGGCCGTCACCTCGTGCTCGCGGGTGAAGCGGTAGCTCTTGGTCGAGCCCTCGTGGTCGTTGAACTGCACGCACGGCGAGATGATGTCGACGAGCGCGAGACCCCGGTGCGCGAGCCCCGCCTTGAGGATCGGCACCAGCCGCTGCTTGTCGCCGGAGAAGCCGCGGGCCACGAACGTCGCCCCGACGCTCAGCGCCATCAGCAGCGGGTCGATCGGGGCGAACGCGTTCGCCTCGCCCTTCTTCGACGTCGACCCGACGTCGGCCGAGGCCGAGAACTGCCCCTTGGTGAGCCCGTAGACCCCGTTGTTGTCGATGACGTAGAGCATCCGGACGTTGCGGCGCACCGCGTGCACCAGGTGCCCGAGCCCGATCGACAGCGAGTCGCCGTCGCCGGAGATGCCGACGTAGTGCAGCTCCCGGTTCGCCGCGATCGCACCGGTCGCGATCGTCGGCATCCGGCCGTGCACCGAGTTGAACCCGTGCGCGTCGCCGGCGAAGTACGCCGTCGTCTTCGACGAGCAGCCGATCCCCGACAGCTTCGCCACCTTGTACGGCGGGATGCTCAGCTCGAAGAGGGCCTGGATGAGCGCGGCGGTCACCGAGTCGTGCCCGCAGCCGGCGCACAGGGTCGACATCGCCCCGTCGTAGTCGCGCGGGGTCAGCCCGAGGTCGTTGCGCCGCAGCGGCGCCAGCGGCACCTTCGGCTTGGCGATGGACGGCATCGTCACTCCCTCCCGCTCTGCGTCAGGACGCTGTCGACCACGTGCTTCGCGCTCAGCGGGAGCCCGCCGTACGCGAGCACCGAGCGCAGCCGCGCCCCCGAGACCTCGGTCTCGAGGACGAGCAGCGAGCGCAGCTGCGCGTCGCGGTTCTGCTCGACGACGAAGCACAGCTCGTGCTCGTCGAGGAACGCCCGCACCGTCGGCGGGAACGGGAACCCCCGGACCCGCATCACGTCGACGAGGACGCCCTTCTCGGCGAGCAGCTCGGCCGCCTCGCGGACGGCGAGGTCCCCGCTGCCCAGGCAGACCAGCCCGATCCGGGCGCCCTCGCGCCGCGTCACCACCGGCGCGGGCACGTGCAGCGCCGCGGCGGCGTGCTTGTGCGAGAGCCGGTCCACGACCTCCTGGTACTTGTCCGGCAGCTCGGTGTAGGCACCGAACGCGTCGTGGCCGGAGCCGCGCACGAAGTAGGCGCCGTGCGGGTCCGCCCCCGGCAGCGTCCGCGGGGTGACGAACTCGGCGTCCTCGTCGGCGTACCGGTGGAAGCGCGGCAGCGCGTGCAGCTCCTCACTGGTGAGCACCCGGCCCCGGTCGGGCAGGAAGCCGTCGTCCCACGTCAGCTCCGGCACAACCCAGTCGTTCATGCCGATGTCGAGGTCGGACAGCATCATGACCGGCGTCTGGAAGCGCTCCGCGAGGTCGAAGGCCTTCACCGCGAACTCGAAGCACTCCGCCGGGTCGGCCGGGAACAGCAGCAAGTGCTTGGTGTCGCCGTGAGAGGCGTAGGCGCACAGCAGCAGGTCGGCCTGCTGGGTGCGGGTCGGCATGCCGGTCGACGGCCCGGTCCGCTGCACGTCGACGATGACCGCGGGGATCTCGGCGTAGTAGGCGAAGCCGAGCAGCTCGTTCATCAGCGAGATGCCCGGGCCCGAGGTGGCGGTGAAGGCGCGGGCGCCGTTCCAGCTCGCGCCCACCACCATGCCGAGCGCGGCGAGCTCGTCCTCGGCCTGCACGATCAGGTAGTCGTTCACGCCGTCGCGGCTGCGGTACCGCTTGCAGAGCGAGGCGAAGTTGTCCATCACGGAGGTCGACGGCGTGATCGGGTACCAGGCCGCGACGGTGGCTCCGGCATACAGGCACCCCAGGGCGGTGGCGGTGTTGCCGTCGATGAGGATCTTCCCGGCGTTGGCGTCCATCGCCTGCAGGTGGAACGGCAGCGGGTGCTGGAGGTGCTCGACGGCGTAGTCGTACCCGAGCTTCAGAGCCAGCTGGTTGGCGTCCCGCAGCTTCACCTTGCCGGCGAAGGTCTCGTCCAGCAGCGCCGACGCCACGTCGAGGTCCACGTCGAGCAGCGCGACGAGGGCGCCGGCGTAGCAGATGTTCTTGAGCAGCAGCCGGTCGCGCGGCCGCTCGAAGTGCGCCGCGCAGAGCTCGGCGAGCGGCACCCCGAGGAACGTCACGTCCGGTCGCAGCAGCTCGGTCGGCAACGGCCAGGTGGAGTCGTGGAGCACGTACCCGCCGCTGCGGACCTCGGCGACGTCGGCGGCGTAGGTCTGGCTGTTCATGGCGACCACGAGGTCGTAGTCCAGCGCCCGCGCGGTGTGACCCTCGGCGCTGACCCGGATCTCGTACCAGGTCGGCAGCCCCTGGATGTTGGACGGGAAGAGGTTCTTGCCGGAGACGGGGATGCCCATCCGGAAGATCGCCTTCATGAGCAGGCTGTTGGCGCTCGCCGAGCCGGTGCCGTTGACGTTCGCGAGCTTGACCGCGAAGTCGTTCACCCGCGTCTGCATCAGGGTCACGACCGGACCCCGTTCGTGACCGCCACGATCGGCAGGCTCGTGCCGGCGTAAGGGATCTGCAGGTCGAAGCGCTGCATGTCCCACGCCGCCGTCGGGCACCGCTCGGCACACAGCCCGCAGTGCACGCAGACGTTCTCGTCCTTCACCATCAGCCGGCCGGTCTGCGGCAGCGGCTCGGAGACGTACAGCCCCTGCTCCGGGTTGGTCCGCGGGGCCTTCAGCTGCTCGACGTCGGCGGTGATCGTCAGGCAGTCCACCGGGCAGACGTCGATGCACGCGTCGCACTCGATGCACAGCGGCGCGTCGAACACGGTCTGCACGTCGCAGTTCAGGCAGCGCTGCACCTCCCGCACCGTCTGCTCGACGGTGAACCCGAGCTCCACCTCCACGTCGAGCTGCGCGAACCGCCGGGTCAGCTCGACGTGGTTCATCTTCTGCCGGTGCGCCGGGTTGTAGTCGTTGGCGTAGGCCCACTGCGTCAGGCCCATCTTCGTGCTCAGCAGGTTCATCCCGTACGGCGGGCGCTCCGCCACCGGCAGGCCCTCGCACCGCTGGTGGATCGAGATGGCCGCCTCGTGGCCGTGCGCCACGGCCCAGATGATGTTCTTCGGCCCGAACGCCGCGTCGCCCCCGAAGAACACCCCCGGCAGGGTGGACTCCATGGTCTTCTCGTCGACGACGGGCACGTGCCACTCGTCCATCTCGATGCCGAGATCGCCCTCCACCCAGGGGAAGGCGTTCTCCTGGCCGATCGCGAGGATCACGTCGGTGCACGGGATCACGACGCTGCCGGTGGTGACCGACTTCCGGGCGCCCTCGTCCCACTCCAGCAGGTCGAACTCCATCCCGGTGAGCACCCCGTCCTCGACCACGAACCGGGTGGGGGCGTGGTTCACGAGGATCTCGACGCCCTCCTCCTCCGCGTCGTCGAGCTCCCACGGCGAGGCCTTGAAGAACTCGCGCGGCCGTCGGGCCATCACCTTGATGTCCTTGCCCCCCAGTCGCAGCGACGACCGGCAGCAGTCCATGGCGGTGTTGCCGACGCCGATGATGAGGACCTTCTCCCCCACCTTGTCGACGTGGCCGAAGGCGATCGACGACAGCCAGTCGATCCCGATGTGGATGCGCGACTCCCCCGCCTCGTCCCAGCGCCCCGGCAGCTCGAGCTGCTTGCCGCGCGGGGCCCCGGTGCCGACGAACACCGCGTCGTACCCCTGCCCGAGCAGCTCCCGCATGCTGGTGACCGGGGTGTCGTAGCGGACCTCGGCGCCCAGGTCGAGGATCACCTCGATCTCCTCGTCGAGCACCTGCGCCGGCAGCCGGAAGGCCGGGATGTTGGTCCGCATCAGCCCACCGGGCGCGCTGAGCTGCTCGAGCACGGTGACGTCGTACCCGAGAGGCAGCAGGTCGTTGGCGACGGTCAGCGACGCCGGCCCCGCCCCGATGCAGGCGATCCGCCGGCCGTTCTTGCGCTCGGGCGCCTGTGGCAGCCGGTCGCTGATGTCGCCCCGCAGGTCCGAGGCGACCCGCTTCAGACGGCAGATGGCGACCGGTGTGCCGTCCACCCGCTCGCGCCGGCAGGCCGGCTCGCACGGCCGGTCGCAGGTCCGGCCCAGGATGCCGGGGAAGACGTTGGACTCGCGGTTCACCAGGTACGCGTCGTCGTACCGTCCCTGGGCGATGAGCCGGATGTACTCGGGGACGTTGGTGTGCGCGGGACACGCCCACTGGCAGTCCACCACGCGGTGGTAGTAGCTCGGGTCGTCGACATCTGTCGGCTTCACGCGGTTCGCTCCCGTTGTTGACCTTGGTGCCAACCAATCACCCTCCTACCGGGGTCGTAAAGGGTCGTAAGTCCGTGCGGGGGTCCTCGACGGGCACGTTCACCGTCCCCTACGTTCCCGGCCATGGCGATCAAGGTGATCCAGTGGGCGACGGGCGGCGTGGGCTGCGCGGCCATTCAGGCGGTGGCGGCGCACCCCGAGCTCGAGCTCGTCGGCGCATGGGTGCACGGTGAGGCCAAGGAGGGCCGGGACGCCGGCGAGCTGGCCGGCATCGCCCCGCTCGGCGTCACCGCGACCCGCGACGTCGACGCCCTGCTCGCGATGGGCGCGGACTGCGTCGTCTACGCACCGCTCATGCCCGACGAGGCCCTGGTCTGCCGGATGCTCGAGGCGGGCCTGGACGTGGTCACTCCCGTCGGCTGGGTCTACCCGCGCTCCCAGGACGTCACGGCGCTGGAGCGCGCCTGCGCCGCCGGCGGCTCGACGCTGCACGGCACCGGGATCCACCCCGGCGGCATCACCGACCGGTTCCCGCTCATGTTGTCCGCCCTCACGGCGCAGGTCACCCACGTGCGGGCCGAGGAGTTCAGCGACATCCGCACGTACGGCGCCCCCGCCGTGCTGCGCGACATCATGCTGTTCGGCGCCACCCCGGAGGCGGCGCTGAGGAGCCCGATGGTCGGCTTCCTCGGCGGCGGCTTCCGGCAGTCCATCGCGATGGTCGCCGACGCGCTGGGCTTCGCCGTCGACGAGCGGGTCCAGGCGACGCACGAGGTCGCGGTGGCGACCAAGCCGATCGAGTCGCCGATGGGCGTCATCGAACCCGGCCAGGTCGCGGCGCAGCGCTACACCTGGACGGCCACCGTCGGCGGGGAGCCGGTCGTCACCGCGCGGGTCAACTGGCTGATGGGCGAGGAGCACCTCGACCCGGCCTGGTCGTTCGGCGACGAGGGCGAGCGGTTCGAGGTGGAGGTCGAGGGCGACCCGAGCGTGCAGGTGACGTTCAAGGGCTACCAGCCGGTGTCGGTCGAGGCCGGGCTGATCCGCAACCCCGGCGTCGTCGCGACCGCCAACCACTGCGTCAGCGCCATCCCATACGTCGTCGCCGCCGAGCCGGGCATCAGGACCTACCTCGACCTGCCCCTGATCGCCGGCCGGGCCGCGCCGCACCTGTCGCTAGCCTGACCGTGTGAAGGCCGCTGTCCGCTGGGCGCTGCAGCACGGGGTGGTGCGCGCGGCCACTGCGCGCGCGGTTCGCAGCGGCGACCTGCACGCCGAGTTCATGCGCGACGCGCGCTACCGCGCCGACCCGTTCCCGTTCTACGAGCGGGTCCGCGCCGCGGGGGACCTCGTCCCCGGCCGGTTCGTCCACGTCACGGCGTCGTACGACGTCTGCGCCCAGGTCCTGCGCACCGACGACTGGCGCGCCGGGCCGGACGAGGACCTGCTCCCCCGCCCGCTGGCCCGGCTCACCCGCTGGGCGCGCGACCCGCGGGCGCTGGGCCCGCTCGACCCGCCGTCGATGCTCGTCACCGAGCCGCCGGACCACACCCGCTACCGCACGCTGGTCAGCAAGGTCTTCACGGCCCGCGCCGTCGAGGCGCTGCGACCACGGGTGGAGGCGATCGCGACCGGCCTGCTCGACCGGATGGAAGGGGAGGACCGGATCGACCTGGTGGCGGCGTACGCCTCCCAGCTGCCGGTCGCGGTCATCGCCGAGATCCTGGGCGTCCCGGAGCGGGACCACGCCCGCGTGCTGCGGCTCGGTCACCTCGCCGCGCCCAGCCTGGACATCGGGCTCAGCTACCGCGAGCACCGCACCGTCGACCGGGCGGTCCGGGAGTTCGGGGACTGGCTCGACGGACACCTCGACCGGCTCCGCAACCACCCGGGCGAGGACCTGCTCAGCCAGCTCGTCCACGTCGAGGACGACGGCCGGCGCCTGGACGACACCGAGCTGAAGGCGACCGCCGGCCTGCTGTTGGCGGCCGGCTTCGAGACGACCGTCAACCTCATCGGCAGCGCGGTCCAGCTGCTGCTCGCGCACCCCGAGCAGCTCGCCGCGGTGCGCGCCGACCCGGTGCTGTGGCCGGGCGCGGTGGAGGAGTCGCTCCGGCTCGAGGGCCCGGTGCAGCTGACGGGCCGCTTCGCGACACGGGACACCGAGCTGGCCGGGCGGGTCCTGCCGCGGGGGTCGCTGGTCGTGACCTACCTCGGCGGGGCGAACCGCGACCCGGCCGTCTTCCCGGACCCGACGGTCTTCGACGTACGGCGGCCCAACGCGCGCGACCACCTGTCGTTCTCGGCCGGCCGGCACTTCTGCCTCGGCGCCGCCCTGGCCAGGCTCGAGGGCGAGACCGCGCTGCGGCTGCTCTTCGAGCGCTTCCCGCAGCTGTCCGCCGCCGGCCAGGGCCGGCGCCGCGGCACCCGGGTGCTGCGCGGCTGGGAGGCGCTGCCCGTCACCCTCGGCGCAGCAGCGCGTCCGCGAGCTGCTCACGCGAGCTGATGCCTCGCCGCACCGACCCGCGTGATCTCCTCGACCAGCGGCCGCCACAGCGGCCGTGGCAGGTCATGGCCCATGCCGGCGTACCCGACGAAGCGCGCCCCTGGGATCGTCCGCGCGAGCGCCAGCCCGCCGGTCGGCGACACCAGCGGGTCGTGCAGCCCGTGCACCACCAGTGTCGGCACGTCGAGCCGGCGCAGGTCCGCCGTCCGGTCCGGCTGGGTGAGGCACGCGGCGAGCTGCCGCAGGTACCCGGCCGGGTCGTACGCGCGGTCGTAGCTGACCCCGGCCTGGCGCTGCAGGAACTCCTCGTCGCGCTCGTACCCGGGCGAGCCGATGGTCCGGAACACCTCGACTGCCGCAGCGATCGCCTCGTCGCGGGTGCGCACCGGCCGGCGGCGCAGCAGCTGCCGGGCGATCCGAGGCGACGGCCGCCCGACCCGCCGCGACCCCGTGGACGTCATGATCAGGGTCAGGCTGCGCAACCGCCTCGGCGCGCGGATCGCCACGGTCTGCGCGATGAACCCGCCCATCGACGCGCCGACCAGGTCGACGGTGTCGAGCCCGAGCGCGTCCATCAAGCCCAGCGTGTCCGTGGCGAAGTCCTCGATCGCGTACGGCGCCCTCTCCCTGCGCAGCAGGACCCGACCCGGCTGGGGGGCACCGAGGTGGTCGAGGTGGGTGGACAGGCCGCAGTCGCGGTTGTCGAAGCGGACGACGTACCGACCGGTCGCCGCGAGGTCGGCGCACAGCTCGTCCGGCCAGGCGAGCATCTGGGTCCCGAGGCCCATCACCAGCAGCGCCGCCGGGTGCGCGGGGTCGCCGAACCCCTCGTACGCGATCTCGAGCTCCCCGACGCGGACGGTCTGGATGTTCGTCATGCCTCGATGGTCGGGCACGAACCAGCAGCAGCGCGAGTTCAGAAGGGCGGCTGCCCATCGAGGTCGGGGTGGTCGACGAAGCCGTGCTCGTTGAGGTAGCGCCCGTCGCGGAGCCGGACGGTGCGGTGGCCTTCGTGCAGGTCGCGGTGCAGCACGTCGCAGACGGGCAGCGTCTCGTCGAGGCAGGTGACCTGGTCCTCCGCGTAGCCGCGCACGTGGTGCGGCCGGATCTGCACGAGCACGTCGGGCAGTCCCGAGCAGCAGCCGTCGCCCGCGCACCGGTCGCCGCCCTCGACGGCGAGGCCCCGTCTCTCGTCCGCGCTGAGGGTGCGTTGCGAGTGGACGGCGCGCAGCGCTCTGCCTCCGAGGCTCAGCACGAAGGCCGAGACCGAGCTGTCGCACCACCATCGTCGGACCACCGCCCGGGGGATGAGCCTGCCGCTGTCGGCACGAGGTGGCGGCGCTCCCGGCGCCCCCGTCACGGTCTGCTCCGTGAGGGTCACGTGGACCTGGACGGGCACCTTTCCCGCCGTACCTCCGAGACCGTGCTCCAGGTAGCGGGTCAGCAGGCGCTGCAGCGCGTCGTGGAGGCGCTGGCGGCGGTTGCGCGGGTGCACGCTGCCGGCCAGCTCGGCGCCGACCTGCCAGGCGTCCTGGTCCTGCGCGCTCGCCTCGGACCAGGCCGCGGTGTCCTGCGGGTTGCGCGGGTCGCGGGCCGCCTCGGCGCGCAGCGCGACCCAGAGCTGCTCACCGCACTCGAGGTCGAGGTCACCGCACAGGTGCCAGCCGGTGCCGTCCTCGAGCGGGGTCAGGCTCAGCCCACGCCGCCGGTGGCCGCGCTCCCCGCGGTCCTCCAGACTGCTGGGGATCACCGCCATGACGAGCTCGTCGAGCGGCGCGGCGAGGTGCCGCGCCGGAAGCTCCTCGGCCAGCCAGGTGAAGGCCGCCTCGAGCACCTGCAGCTGCGAACCGGCGGCCAGCACCCGCTGTGCCCGGGCGACCAGGACGCCCCACCGCGGGTCGTCGTCGGCAAGGCCCTGCAGGGAGCGGCAGACCAGGGCGAGGACGTGCCGGACCACGGCAGTGACGACCTCGTCGCCGGGCTGGCCGTCGATGAGCCCGTCGGGCCGGTCGACGTGCGGCGCCACCTTGCGCAGCGCCAGCACGACCTTGCGGGCCCCGGCCAGAGGCACGCGGCCGGCGTCGACCGCCGCCCGGACCTCGGTGAAGTCACGCAGCTGCGAGGCCAGCGCCGCATCGGCGACGTCCCCGTCGGGGCGGTGGGTGCGCAACCAGGCCTTGGCGCTGCGGAAGCCGACCAGCTCATGAAGACCCCGGGCCCCCACGTCGGCGATGCGGCGCAGGTTGAGCACCCGCAGCTGCTGCTCGACCGCCAGCAGCGCCTCACCGTCGGCGAGCGCCTGCGCGGCGGTGAGCCCGGCCGGGTCGAGGTCGGCCAACCGCCGCACCGTCGCCTGGACCGCCACGACCGTGTCGCTCGCTGCGGGGAGGACGGGCGTCGATGCGAGCCCCGTCACGCCCGGGGTCGCCCACGCCGGCTCGGCGACGTCCCCGCAGCTGCACCCGCAGTCGCACGCCATCGGCTCGGGCACCGGGCCGTCCGCGAGCACCCAGTCGGGGATGACGTCGGGCAGCTCGCCCCAGCCGCAGTCCTGCTCAGGAGGCGGTGCGCAGCGCGTCAGCTCCCGCACGACACCTCCCAGAACTCGCTTCTGTGTTCGGTCATCCTATGCCTTCTGCAGTCGCTCGCAACCCCCTCCAGCGACCTGTGCAGAACTCTCCCAAGGCCCTGCGACACCGGTGACGCCGTACAGGGACGACGGTCACCCAGCCGTTCAGCCTTGCGACCGCCCCTCGTACATCGAGTCGAGCAGCGACGCGTACCTCGCCTCCATGGTCTTGCGCTTGACCTTCAAGCTGGGCGTCAGCTCGTCGGCCTCGACCGACAGGTCGTGGTCGAGGATCCGGAAGCCCTTGATGGTCTCCCAGCGGTTCAGCCGGCCGTTGAGCTCCTCGATGCTGGACTGCACATAGGCATGCACGGCAGGATCCCCGGCCAGCGTCGGGTAGTCGGTCGGGGTGAGGCCTTGCGCCCGCCCCCACTGCGCCAGCGCGTCCGGGTCGAGAGTGATCAGCGCGGTCGCGTAGTTGCGCCGGTCGGCGTGCACGAGCATCTGGCTGGCCAGCGGGCAGACCGCCTTGAACATCGCCTCGATCGCCTGCGGCGCGATGTACTTCCCACCGGAGGTCTTGATCAGATCCTTCTTCCGGTCGGTGACCCGCAGCCGGCCCGTCTCGTCGATCTCGCCGACGTCGCCGGTGGCGAACCAACCGTCGTCGGTCAGCACCTCAGCGGTGGCCTCGGGCCGGTTGTGGTAACCGCGCATCACCAAGGGGCCGCGGATGAGGATCTCCCCGTCGGCTGCGATCTTGACCTCAGTACCGACGAGCGGCCTGCCGACGACCCCGAACGCCGGGTGCTCGGGGTCACCGATGCAGGCCCCGCCCCCGGTCTCGGTCAGCGCGTACCCCTCGATCACCACCAGCCCGGCCGCGTGGAACCAGCCGGCGACCTCCTGTGACAGGACCGCGCTGCCCGACACCAGGAAGCGAATCCGCCCGCCCAGCCTGGCGCGGACCTTCGACAGCACCAGCCGGTCGGCGAGGGCGTGCTGCGCCTCGACCCAGCGACTCGGCCGCCTGCCCTCCCGCCGGGCCCGGGAGAACTGGTCGCCCACCCCGAAAGCCCAGGTGAAGAGCCGGAGCTGGATCCCGCCCTCTTCCTGGACGGTCTGCACGATCTTCGCGTGCACCTTTTCGAAGATCCGAGGAGGACCCGCCATGAACGTCGGCCGCACCACGGAGAGGTTCTCCACGATCTTGTCGATGCGACCGTCGACCGCTGTCGGGAACCCGATCTGCAGCTGCACCGCCTCGAGCATCTTGCCGAACGAGTGCGACAGCGGGAGCCACAGGTACTGCAGGTCGTCCCTGCGCAGGATCCCGATGGCCTCGGCCCCGGCGCCGATGTACGTCCAGCACCGATGGGGCAGCTCCACGCCCTTGGGTCGACCGGTCGTCCCCGACGTGTAGATCAGGGTGGCCAGGTCGTCGGGCTGGATCGCAGCCACGGCTTCGTCGACCGAGGTGGGGTGGTCGACGAGGTGCTTGGCGCCCAGGGCCTGCAGGTCGGCCAGGCTCAGCACCCACTCCCCGTCCGCCTCTCCGTCGAACGTGATCACGCGGATCACGTCGGGCAGATGGTCACGCTGGGAACGCAGCTTGGCGACGTGTACGTCGTCCTCGGCGAAGACGATCCGGGTGCCGCTGTCGGACAGGACGTAAGCGACGTCCTCACCCCCCGTCGAAGGATAGAGGGCGGTCGTCGCCCCACCGGCGCACATGATCGCGAGGTCGGCGTACAGCCATTCGACGCGTGTGGCGGAGGAGATGGCGACCCGTTGCTCACGCTGGAGCCCCAAAGCCAGCAGGCCGGCCGCCATCGTCTTGACCGTGTCCGCGGTCTGGGCCCAGTTGACCGAGGCCCATCCTGCGTCGGTCGGGAAGCGGAACGCCTCGGCGCGGGGAGTCGACGCGACCCGGTCGTAGAACATCCGGGCGACCGACAGCGCGGGCGTCGGGTAGCTGCTGGTGTCGGTGGACCCAGTGGTCGTCAAGGTCATGCGGCTTCCACCCCTGCGTGCGGCCGGTACCCGCCCGGTCGCTCGTCACCACCGTAGGCGATCCCGGAGCCCACGGCATCTCACCGAGCAGCGCACGCGACGACGGTCCGCGAGCCGGGCAGTGAAGGTGCCGGGGGCGCCGCGTCGAAGCACTGCAGGCATGCGGCTTCCGATCCTCCTGCTCACAGCCGGTGTCCTCGCGGCGACGCTGTCCCCCGCCCGGGCCGGCGCTCCCGCGATCGAGGCCCGTGACTTCACGGTCACCTCCTCGCTGGACGGCACCCAGCTGGTGGCGCGCTACTACCGGCCGGTGGCGCAGGGCAGCTACCCGGTGGTGCTGGCCCCGCACGGAGGCGGCGGCACCGTCGACTCGGAGGCGCCGCGTGCGGCCCGCTATGCGGCACTGGGGTTCGTCGGCGTGGTGTGGTCGGCCCGCGGCCACGGCACCTCGGGCGGGGTCTACGACCTGTTCGGCCCCAAGACCGTGCAGGACACCGAGGACGTCCTGCAGTGGGTGATCAGCCACCGGGCGCAGACCGACGCCGACCCGCAGCGCGCGGGGGCCATCGGGATCAGCCAGGGCGGGGGCACCACCAACCTGATCGGCGCGCGGGACCCCCGCATCAAGGTCCTCGCGCCGGGCCAGACCTTCTCGGGGCTGTCCGAGAGCCTGCACCCCAACGGCTGCATGAAGCTCAGCGTCGACAGCGCCATCCTCGGCGCCGCCTACACCGCTCAGGGCGCGCGGCTGGATCCCACCCTCCTCGCGCCCTGGTCCGCCTACCTCACGACCGGGCTGGGCGGCAGCTCGGTCGAGGCGCAGTGGACCGTCCGCTCGCCGCGCACCTACGCCCGTCGGACGACCCAGCCCACGCTCTGGGTCCAGGCCTTCGACGACCCGCTGTTCCCCGTCGACCAGGCCCTGCGGATGCAGGCGCTGCGCGCCCGGTCCGACGTGCGCCTGTGGCTGTCCTGGGGCGGCCACTTCGCCGCGTCGTCGACGACGACGGAGGTCACGGCGCGCGAGAGCGCCTGGACCGGCTGGCTCCAGCACGTGCTGCAGGGGAAGCAGACCGCGGCGGCGCACCTCCCGCGGGTCACCTGGTGGTACCGCGCCGCCGACGGCAAGACCCTGGTACGTCGCTCCGCGCCCTCCTGGCCACCGCCGGGGGTCCGCTCGGTTCCCCTGGAACTCACCACAGGCACGGTGGTCGCCGGCGGGAGTGGCACCGCCGACGACCCGGTGGTGGCGTTCGGCGAGCGCACCGCGGCTCCGGACGGGCAGATCGGTCAGGTCGTGCAGGCCCTCCCGAGCCACTCGGCGGCGGAGACCCTGGTGTCCAGCAGCGCACCGCTGCGGGAGCGCACGCTGGTGGCGGGCGCGCCACAGGCGTCCCTGCTGTGGACCTCCACCGCCGCCGACTCGCAGCTGGACGTCAAGCTGTACGACGTCGCTCCCGACGGGTCGGCCGCCCTGCTGTCCCGCGGCTGCACCGCGGTGCACGGGGTCGCCGGGAGCGCCCACCGCGTCACCGTGGCCCTGTCGCACACCGCTGTCGAGATCGGCGCCGGCCACCGGCTCCAGGTCTGGGTCCAGGGCAGCGACGCCCCCACCTGGCTGCCCGCGCAGCAGCCTGCCGCCGACTCCGTCGGTGCCGGGTCCCGACTGCTGGTCCCGCTCCTGCACCCGTAGGAGTCAGCCGCCACTCCCCTGCCCTGCCCGCCGCCCCTGCTCCGCCTCGCTGACGACGGTCGCGCAGGGTCCAGCTGCCGGTGGTTCAGCCGACTGCGTCGATGAACTCCGTGGAGGTCATCGGCGTGGAGAACATCGGGTAGTCGTAGCGCAGCGCGTTGTCGTGCTCCTCCATCGAGGTCGCGGCCACGCAGTCGCTCAAGGTGATGACCTGGTAGCCGTTCTCGTAGCCGCTGCGCATCGTCGACTCGACGCAGCAGTTGGTGAGGAAGCCACCGAGCACCAGCGTCGTGATCCCCTTGCTGCGCAGGATGAAGTCGAGGTTGGTGCTGGCGAACGTGTCGAGCCCGCGCTTGCCCTCGATGACGATGTCGCCGTCCTGCGGCGCGAGGTCGTCGACGATCGCCGCACCCCAGCTGCCCTTGACGAACGCGTTGCCGTCGACGACGCCCTTGAGGATCCCGTACGGGTGCGAGCTCAGCTCGTTGTAGCCCGGGGCGAAGGTGATCGGCGCGTGCATGACGGTGGCGCCGGCGGCGCGCGCCCGCTCGACGACCCGCTGGGTGTTGGCGAGCATCTCGGTCTTGTCCATGACCTCGGTGACGGCGCCGTGCAGCACGCCGCCGTCGGAGGTGAAGTCGTTCTGGTACTCGATCAGCACGACGGCTGTGGTCTTCGGGTCGATCGCCATGGGGGGAGCCCTCCTCGTGAGCGGAACAGGGCCGACGCTGCCACTTATCAGACAACCTGACAAGCAGTAGCCTGCGACCGTGCTTCCTGCCACGAGCGACGCCTTCAGCCCGGTGAGCCGGACGCCCCTGAGCCTGCTGGTGTCGCGGCAGCTCCGGGACGCCATCGTGTCCGGCGAGCTGTCGGTCGGGACCTTGCTCCCGAGCGAGAAGGAGCTCGCCGATCGCTTCGGCGTGAGCCGCTCGACGATCCGCGAGGCGCTGCGCATCCTGCAGGCGCTCGGCCTGCTGACCGGTGGCGACACGGTCTCGACGGCCCGCCCGCGGGTGTCGGCCACGCAGACCGTGGCGGCCGTGTCCGACGTACTGGAGAGCGCGGTCCGGCTCAGCCAGATCCCGCTCGGCGACCTGGTCGAGCTGCGCCTCGTCCTCGAGGGCGCGGCGCTGGAGTCCCCCGTCACCGTGCCGGCGCGGCTCGAGGAGGCACGCGCGGCGCTGGAGGTCATGCAGCGACCGGGCGTCGACGTGGTGACGTTCCACGACGCCGACGTCCGCTTCCACACCAGCCTCGCCGGCGCCGGCGGCAACAGCGCCTTCACGCTCGTCATGGGCGTGCTGCGCGAGGCCATCGGCGGGCACCTCGTCGAGGCCCTCTCCGCCCTGCCCAAGCCGGTCCCGACGCTCAGGCGCCTGTGCAGCGAGCACGCCGCGATCCTGCAGGCCGTCGAGGACGGCGACGGGCCGCTCGCCGCCCGCCTGGTGCGCGAGCACATCTGGTCCTTCTACTCCCGCGACCAGTGACCGTCCTCGCCGAGCTGACGGTGCGCCTGGGCGCCGACCGCGTGGTCGTCGACCCCGGCCTGCTCGCGTCCTACCGGCACGACCGCGCCGCCCTCGCCCCTGCCGGCCAACCGCTCGCCGCGGTCCGGGCCCGCAGCCTCGACGACGTCGTCGCCACGCTCCAGACCGCCAGCCGGTACGGCGTCCCCGTCGTCACGCGCGGAGCGGGAAGCGGCCTGTCCGGCGGGGCGAACGCCCTCGACGGCTGCCTCGTGCTGTCGACCGCCGAGCTCACCCGCATCCTGGCCGTCGACCCCGCGCAGCGCACCGCCACCGTGGAGTGCGGGGTGCTCACCGGCGACCTCGGCGCGGCGGTCGCCGAGCTCGGGCTGCACTACCCGCCCGACCCGGCCAGCAGGGCGTTCTCGACGATCGGCGGCAACATCGCCACCAACGCCGGCGGTGGCTGCTGCCTCAAGTACGGCGTCACCGGCGACCACGTGGCCGCGCTGACCGCCGTACTGGCCGACGGCACCGTGATCCGGACCGGGGCGCTGCCGCGCAAGAACGTCGCGGGCTACGACCTGACCCGGCTCCTGGTCGGGTCCGAGGGGACGCTGGCCGTCATCGTGGAGGCCACCGTCCGGCTGCGGCCGGCGCCCGCGCCGCCCGCCACGCTCGTCGCGTTCTTCGACTCCCCTTCAGCCGCAGGCGATGCCGTGGTGGCGCTGGAGCAGCAGGCCGAGCCGTCGCTGCTCGAGCTCATGGACCGCACCACGATCGGCGCGGTCGAGGAGCTGACGAGGATGGGGCTCGACACCACTGCAGGTGCGCTGCTGCTCGTGCAGACCGACACCCACGACAGCGCCGCGGAGATCGTCCGCC
>JBAVRG010000073.1:0-9424 GCA_049694795.1 Mycobacteriales bacterium | reverse complement strand
CGGAGATCATCGTGTCCGGCTGCCGACTGTTCCCGGCGCGGCCCCGGACACGATGATGTTGGCCGGCTCGGGCACCAAGGTCATTGTGTCTGAGCGGGGACGGTCCGCCGCGGGGGAGTGGACACGTTCAGCGGAGGGTCGGGCGGTGCCCGGGCCCTGGAGTCCTCACACGCTCGTGTAGCCGGGCACCAGCTCACGCACGAGCTGCTCGAGGAACAGCCCGATGTCGGTGACGATCCCGACGGCCTGCGCCGAGCCGCGGTCGGCGAGCTTGGTGACGGTCGCGGGGTTGATGTCGACCGAGACGAGGGGGATCGAGGCGGGCAGGATGTTGCCCGTCGCGATCGAGTGCAGCATGGTCGCCACCATGATCGCGAAGCCCACGCCGGGGAGCTGGGCGCGCATCGCGCGCTGGCCCTCGATGACGTCGGTGTAGACGTCCGGCAGCGGGCCGTCGTCGCGCACCGAGCCGACGAGGACGAAGTCCTTCCCGCCCTTCACCATCGCGTGCATGATCCCGCTCGTCAGCACGCCCTGCTCGACGGCGGCGGCGATCGAGCCGGCGTGCCGGATGGTGTTGATGGCACGGATGTGGTGCTCGTGGCCGTGCTCGACGCCCTTGCCGTGCGAGAGGTCGACGCCGAGCGAGGTGCCGTACAGCGCGGACTCGATGTCGTGCGTGGCGAGCGCGTTGCCGGCGAACAGCACGTCGACGTAGCCCGCGTCGACGAGCGCGGTGAAGGCCGGTGCCGCGCCCGTGTGCACGATGCCGGGGCCACCGACCCACAGCACCCGGCCGCCGTCGGCCTTGACCTCCTTCATGCGCTGGGCGATCTGGCGCACCAGCAGGGCCTGCGGTTTCTCCGACGAGACCGTGGAGGCCATGAACTCGAAGGACGACTCCGACGCGGAGTGCTCGCGCGGCGGCAGCACGACCTTCACGCCGCTGGCCCCGCAGACGACCTGGTCGCCGCGCTTCACGTCGGACACCGGCACGGTCCGCACGCGGCCGTCCTCGACGACCAGGCCGCAGTCCATCTCCGGCTGCTCGACCGGCACCCAGGAGGCCCCGAGCCGCACCACGGTCTCGAGGTTGGTCGTGGAGTAGAAGTCCTCCGGGAACACGCCGTCGCGCTCGCAGGTGCGGGTCGTCGCCTGCCCCGGGTCGACCTGGTTGACGCCGTGGGACTGCAGCCGCATCAGCAGCCGTTGCAGCGCCTCGTCGTCCTCGGCCGTCACGGTGATCTTGGCCTGCGACTCGTCGTCGTGCTGCTTGCCGACGTCCAGCCGGTCGATGCGGTAGTCCGCGCCGTACCCGAGGACGTCGTCCAGGACGCGGGCCAGCAGCCCCGTGTCCATGAGATGCCCGCTGACCTCGACCGTCTCGCTGACCGTCACACCCGCTCCTGTCCGCGTGAGGGGCTAGACGATCGCTCCGTCGTCCGGCCCGCTGTCCGTCGGGGGAGCATCGCGCATCCATGCCACGAGCAGCCCGGCGCCCCCTGCCGTGAGCACCAGTCCTAGCAGGAGTGAGAGCACCGAGTCGTCCAGACCGATCTGGAACGGCGCGAAGAGCACCGCCAACCCGAGCAGCAGCATCGCGACCGCCGCCATGGTCCGCAGCCGCAGCCTCGGCACCTTCGGAGCCGGTGGGGGCACGTAGTGGCCGTCGTCCTCGACCGGGGACGGCTCGACCCAGCTCGGCAGCGGCTCGACCTCCGGCACCTGCGAGTCGGTACGGCGACGACGCGGCGGCGCGGCGGGCCGGCCCGTCTCGGTCGCCTCCCCGGTGACGTCCTCGGAGACCGGCCAGCGGGGGACCGGGTCGGGGGCCTCCAGGGAGAAGCCGGCGACGATCTGCTCGAACAGCTCGTCCTCGGTCGGCCCCTCGGGCAGCTCCGGTGGGGGCAGCACCCGGCTGGCTGCCGAGCGCGGCACCGGCCGGACCAGGCCCCGGGCCGAGGTGCCGGGCTCTGACGCCGCGATGAGCGCGCACAGGTCGGCGATCTCGCTCGTCACGACCAGCCGCGCCTGGTCGGCCCGCGTCGGGTCGACCCAGAGCCGGTCGAGCGGGCGCTTGGGCAGCACCGTGGCACGGGTGGAGGCGTCCAGGTCGCGCGCCGGCTCGACGAAGGCGGCCACGCCCTCGGCGGCCAGGCTGTCGAGCAGCGCCTCGGACAGCCGCGGGTCGAGGTCGACGAGCGCGCCCCACTCTGCCGCCTGCAGACCGTTGCCGCGGCGGCCTTCGAAGGGGCGGGGGGCCGTCATGCTCAGCCGGCGGCGGCCGGCGCGTGCGAGCGGACGAACTCCAGCGAGCCCTCGAAGATGGCGGGGGCGTCGTTGTCCAGCGTGGCGACGTGGAAGCTGTCGTGCAGCACCCGCTCCTCGGCATGGGCGCAGCCCTCGAGCAGCACCCGTGCGGAGACCGCCTCGACGACGTGGTCGACCTCGGAGCGGAACACCAGCAGGGGGCTGGTGATCCGGTGCAGGTCCCTGCGCACGACCGGCCAGGCCTGCTGCAGCGAGTGCGCGGCCTTCAGCGCGATCTTGGGGTAGGCGAGCTCGGTGACGCCCGGCTTCTTGATGTCGTTCGCGACGCCCGGGAAGGTCGACAGCACCTTCGACAGCAGCGGGAGCAGCTTGGCGTCCTTGCGCTCGGTCGCGAGGGAGGCGTTGACGACGACGACGCCGGCCACCTGCTCGGCGCGCTCCTGCGCCAGGCGCAGGACCAGGGTGCCCCCCATGGACAGCCCCATCGCGAAGACGGCGTCGCACCGGTTGCGCAGGTCGTCGAACGTGCGCTCGACCTCGCCGTACCAGTCGCTGAAGCGGGTCGTGTTGAGGTCGGCGAGGGTGGTGCCGTGGCCCGGCAGGCGCGGGGCGGCAACGGTGAGGCCGGCCGCGTGCAGGTGCTCGGCCCACGGGCGCATCGACTGCGTGGTGCCGGTGAAGCCGTGGCTCAGCAGCACCCCGACGCGGCCGCCGCGCAGGTCGATGGGCTCGGCGCCGGGCATCACAGCGGGTACGGCCAACGGACGTGTCCTCTCGAGGGGTGGGCGAGCCGGTGGGCAGCCCGAGGGAGCGGTGCGCAGCTGATCGACAGCTGCACACCATCGTCGCACGGACCAGACCCTCGCGGCAGGGTCTGTGTGACGAGTCCGGCAGCGTCCGTGTGACACCGGTCATTGCAGGGCATGGGCTCGGAGCAATAGGGTCCATCAGGGGGCTCGTACCGTCCGAGTCCGTATCGTCCGAGGGGGTTTCCGGTGTTCTACTGGGTCGTCAAGGTGATCTTGACGCCCATCCTCCGGACCTTGTTCCGCCCGTGGGTCGAGGGCGGCGAGCACGTCCCCACCGAGGGCGCGGCCATCCTCGCGAGCAACCACCTGTCGTTCAGTGACTCGATCTTCCTGCCGCTGGTCGTGACGCGGCGCGTGACCTTCCTCGCCAAGTCCGACTACTTCACCGGCAAGGGCGTCAAGGGCAAGCTCACCAAGGGCTTCTTCGCCGGCGTCGGCCAGGTGCCGATCGACCGCAGCGGCGGCGCTGCCTCGGAGGCCGCGCTCGTCACCGCCAAGCGGATCCTCGCCGAGGGCAACCTGCTCGGGCTCTACCCGGAGGGCACCCGCAGTCCTGACGGGCGGCTCTACCGCGGCAAGACCGGCGTCGCCCGCATGGCCCTCGAGGCCGGCGTCCCCGTCATCCCGGTTGCCATGATCAACACCGATGTCGTGCAGCCCACCGGCAAGAAGATCCCCAAGCTCGGCCGGGTCGGCGTCCGCATCGGCGAGCCGCTGGACTTCAGCCGCTACGCCGGCATGGAGGGCGACCGCTTCGTGCTCCGCTCCATCACCGACGAGATCATGTACGAGCTGATGCTGCTGTCCGGCCAGGAGTACGTCGACACCTACGCCACCAAGGCCAAGGCCGACATCGAGGACGCCCGGGTCGCAGCCCGCGAGGCGCTGGTCAGCGACGCCCCCAGCCCCGCCCGTCGCGCCAGCTGACGAGCGCTAGCCCTGGGCCCAGCCCAGAGAGCGCTCCACGGCCCGGCGCCAGCGGGCGTGCGACCCGTCGTCCCGCACCCCCGGCACCGGCTCGAACTGGCGGTCCAGCCGCCAGGTGTCGGACAGCTCCTGCGGGCTGGACCACACGCCGGTCCCCAGACCCGCCAGGAAGGCCGCCCCGAGCGCGGTCGTCTCGAGCACCTCTGGGCGCTCCACCGGCACGCCGAGCTGGTCGGCCTGCAGCTGGCAGAGCAGGTCGTTGACGCTCGCGCCACCGTCGACCTGCAGCGTGGGCACCTCGCAGCCGGCCTCGCTGGTCATCGCATCGACCACGTCCCGCACCTGGAACGCGATCGCGTCCAGGGTCGCCCGCGCGATGTGCGCGCGGGTGGTGCCACGGGTGATGCCGAGCAGCGCCCCGCGGGCGTCCGGGTCCCAGTGCGGGGCGCCCAGCCCGGTAAGGGCCGGCACGAACACCACGCCGCCGCTGTCGGGCACCTCCCTGCCGAGCAGCTCCACCTCGTTGGCGGTCTGGATGAGCTGCAGCCCGTCGCGCAGCCACTGCACGGCCGCGCCCGTGACGAACACCGCGCCCTCCAGGGCGTAGGTCAGCCCGCCGTCGGGAGCCATCCACGCCACCGTGGTGAGCAGGCGCTCGGACAGCACCGGTGTGCTGCCGGTGTTGACGAGCACGAACGACCCGGTGCCGTAGGTGCACTTGCTGCGACCCGCGTCGTAGCAGCCCTGCCCGAACAGCGCCGCCTGCTGGTCACCTGCGATGCCCGCGACCGGCAGGTCCAGCCCGAGGAACACCGACGGGTCGGTGCGCCCGATCTCACCGTACGACGGAACCACCCGCGGGAGCGCTGCCCGCGGCACCCCGAACAGCTCGCAGAGCTCGTCGGACCAGTCGCCCGCACGCAGGTCGAACAGCAGCGTGCGGCTGGCGTTGGAGGCGTCCGTGACGTGCTGCCGACCGCCGGTCAGCCGCGCCACGACGTAGGAGTCGACGGTGCCGACAGCGGTGCGACCGTCGGCCACGCCCTCCCACACCCGGGGCTCGTTCTCGCGCAGCCAGGCCAGCTTGGTGGCCGTGAAGTAAGGGTCCAGGCGCAGGCCGGTGAGCTCGGCGACGCGTGGCTCGTGGCCGGCGTCCTTGAGCCGGTCGCAGATCTCGGTCGTGCGCCGGTCCTGCCACACGATCGCCCGCCGCGGCGGCTGCAGGGTCTGGCGGTCCCACAGCACGGCGGTCTCGCGCTGGTCGGTGATGCCCACGGCGGTCACCGGACTGCCTTGCGCCGCGGCGAGCGCGGCGCGACAGGACGACAGGACCGCGACCCAGATCTCCTCCGGCTCGTGCTCCACCCAGCCCGGCTGCGGGTAGTGCTGGCCGAACTCCTGGTAGCCGCGGGACAGCACCCGGCCGTCCTCGCTCACCACGAGCGCGGTGACGCCCGTGGTGCCGCAGTCGATCGCGAGGACGCTCACGTCGCCTCCCGCAGCTTGTCCAGCACCACCGGGTCGATGCCGCCGGGCACCATCCGCTCCTCGTAGTTCTCCACGCCGGCCCAGTCGTCGAGGGTCGGGTAGCCGAGGCGGGCGAGCCGCTCGGCGACCTCCTCGGCCAGGACCCCCTCGAGGGGCAGGACCGACTCCGGCTTGCCGAAGTACAGCTCGTGCAGGTCGAGCAGCCGCAGCAGCTCGGGGACCGGGTCGGGGTGGTCGTCGACGCGCAGGTCCACCAGGACGTCGGAGCCACCGCCGTACCCGCCGGCCTCGCTGACCACCAGCAGGGCGGCGCTCTGCCGGCCGCGGCGGTCACCGCCGGCCCGGTCACCCGCCAGCAGCGCCTGGGCCAGCCGGGTGCTCAGGGGGCCCGAGGTGCCCTCGAACGCGTCGGCCAGGGCGTCGACGACCTCGGGACCGGTGAGGATGTTGCCCTGCGCCGCCCAGCCGGCACCGGTGCGGCCGCCGGCCCAGGGGTTGCAGGCGCTGCCGGTCCAGGTGGCCGCGCCGCCGTCCCGGTCGACCACGCCCGCCTGGCGCTGCTCGCGCAGTCCGTCGCCGGCGGTGAGGGCGTCGAGGGTCTCCTGCGCGGTCCTGCCCTCAGCGAGCATCCGCAGCCCGTCGGGCCGGTAGGCGAGGTTGGCGAACGACTGCGTCGCGACAGCACCCATTCCCCACTGCGCGGCGGGGACGGCCGCCCCGACCGCGAGGAACTTGCTCGCGACGGCGACACCCCACTGGTCCCCGGCTCTGGCCACGATCGAGAACGTCATGGCCTGGGAGACTAGAGGGGTGCGCTTCTTCTACGACCTCGAGTTCGGTGACACCACCGCTGAGGTGACCGTCGTGTCGGTCGGTGTCGTCGCCGAGGACGGGCGCGAGTACTACGCGGTGTCGAGCGAGTTCGACCCGCTCGCGGTGCACCCGTGGGTGCGCGACAACGTCCTCCCACAGCTGCCACCCGCGGCGACCTGGAAGCCGCGCGCAGTGATCGCGGGCGAGCTGGAGGAGTTCTTCGGCGACGACCCGGTGTGGTGGGCGTGGTTCGGTGCCTACGACCACGTCGCCCTGTGCCAGCTGTGGGGCGACATGCCCTCGCTGCCGCGCGCCTTCCCGCGGTTCACCCTCGACGTGCGGCAGCTGTGGGAGCACCTCGGCAAGCCGCGCCTGCCCCCGCAGGAGAACGGCTTGCACGACGCGCTCCAGGACGCCAGGCACGTGAAGGTGAAGTACGACGCCCTGGCTGAGAAGGCCTACCTGCTGGGGCTGTCGGTCTAGGCGTTCCAGTGGGAGTCCGCGGACGGCTGGTCGTAGGCCAGCACCCGGGTCGCCTTGGCCTTGCCGTCCGGGGTCATCTCGTCGATGAGGCAGAAGCGCTCGGTCGAGGTGTCGCCGTTGATGGTCGAGGTGGCGTCGTAGATCGTGACCGAGTGCTTGTCGTCGGCGATGCACGAGATCACGTTCATCGAGAAGGTGCCGCCGGTGATCTCGAACAGCCGGCCGAACATCGTCTGGATCGCGTCCCAGCCCTGGTGGGTGCCGGCGATCGGTGAGGTGCCGGCGTTGGTCCACGTGCAGTCGGCCGTGAGCGTGTTCCGCACCGTGTCGAGGTCGCCGCGCGCGAAGGCGTCGAAGGCCTCCCGGGTGCGCTGGGCGTTCGGGTGGTCGGTGGTCTGGACGGACAGGTCCGACTTGGTGGTGGTCGCCATGGAAGCCTCCTGGGGCGTCGTCGCGGGCCACGTCGCTGGGCTGTCGTGGCCTCACCTGCGACGCTCCCACCGCTGTCAACCCGCCAGACCAGGTCAGACGGGGACGAGCACCTCGATGACGACCTGAGCCAGTCCGCTGTAGCCCAGCGCCCGGGAGCCGGCGCGGGACATGTCGAGGATGCGGTCGCCGACGTAGGGCCCGCGGTCGTTGACGAGGCAGTTGACCTCGAGGCCGTTCGCGCTGACGTGGATGACGGTGCCGAGCGGGAGCTCCTTGTTGGCGCAGGTGAGCCGCTCCGGGTCGTAGGGCGCCCCGCTGGCGGTGGGCCGGCCGACGAACCCCGGGCCGTACCAGGAGGCGGTGCCCGACAGGGTCTGCCCGCTGCGGGCGTAGCCGGCCGGGATGCCCGAGCCGGTCTGCTCGAGCAGCGCGACCACGGGCGCCTGGTCCTGCAGGGCCTTGCGGGCCCGGGCTGTCTGGGCCGGCGTCAGGGCCAGCGTCACGGTGGTCGAGACCTGGTCGAGCAGTGCGCGCTGGGCCTCGAGCTCGCGCTGCACCTGCGCGGCGTGCTCGGCGTCCGCGAGCGCCTTGGCCTGGTCGTAGAGCGCCCGCGCCCGGTCCTGCTCGGCGAGCACCGACTGGGCCTGCACGAGGAGCTTGGCCCGGAAGGCGTCCGCCTGTTGCTGCAGCACCTTGAGCTGCGCGGCCTGACCGGTCACCGCGTCCACGAGCGACTGGTCGACGGTGAGGGCGGCCCGCTCGCTGCGGTGCGCCAGCTCCTTGAGGTCGGGGCTGGCGAGCTCGACGGCCCAGCTCGGGCCAGGGGCTGCGGCGGCCATGTAGACCTGCCGGGCGCGCGTGTCGAGCGCCACCTGGGCGTCCGCACGGGCCTGCTCCAGCCGGCCGTACGCGACCCGCAGACCGCCGTCCCGTGCCGCGGCCTGGTCGAGGGCGTCGGACAGCTGCTGGGCGTGCGCCGTCGCCGCGGCGAGCTCGGCCGTCAGCCGCGGCAGGTCCCGGGAGGTGACCGGTCGGGGGGCCGAGGGCTGGGCGTGGGCAGCCCACGGAACGCTCGCCGCCACCAGGGCAGCCGCCACCGCCGTACGCCGAAGGATCCGCACCTGTCTGCTCTCGACCGCTGACGTGGCCGCCTTGACCCGTTAGCGTCGGCCGCATGCGGATCGGAGTGCTCACCGGTGGAGGTGACTGCCCGGGGCTGAACGCCGTGATCCGAGCGGTCGTGCGCAAGGGCGTGGAGGTCCACGGGCACGACTTCGTGGGCTTCCGCGACGGCTGGAAGGGGCCGCTCGAAGGCATCACGATGGAGCTCGGGGTGCCGCAGGTGCGCGGCATCCTGCCCCGGGGCGGCACCATCCTCGGTTCCTCCCGCACCAACCCGATGAAGGTCGAGGGGGGCGTCGAGCAGATCACGAGCAACCTGCGTGACCTCGGGGTCGACGCGCTCATCGCCATCGGCGGTGAGGACACGCTCGGGGTCGCCACCCAGCTGGCCGCCCGCGGCCTGACGGTCGTCGGGGTACCCAAGACGATCGACAACGACCTCGGTGCCACCGACTACACCTTCGGCTTCGACACCGCGGTGCAGATCGCGGTCGACGCGATCGACCGGCTGCACACCACTGCCGAGTCGCACCACCGGGCGCTCATCGTCGAGGTGATGGGGCGGCACGCGGGCTGGATCGCGCTGCACTCCGGCATGGCCGGGGGAGCGAACGTCATCCTCATCCCGGAGCACCGCTTCGACATCGACAAGGTGTGCGAGTACGTCAAGGCGCGGTTCGCCCGGCAGTTCTCACCGATCATCGTCGTCGCCGAGGGCGCCCAGCCCCTCGAGGGGACGATGGAGCTGCAGACCGGGGAGCTGGACTCGTTCGGGCACGTGCGGCTCGGCGGCATCGGCCAGGTGCTCGAGCGCGAGATCCAGAAGCGCACCGGCTACGAGTCGCGCCAGACCGTCCTCGGACACGTGCAGCGCGGCGGCACGCCGACCGCGTACGACCGGGTGCTGGCGACCCGCTTCGGGCTGCACGCCGTCGACGCGGTGCACGAGGGGGACAGCGGCGTGATGGTGGCGCTGCAGGGCACCGAGATCGTGCGGGTGCCGCTCGAGCAGGCCACCAAGACGCTCAAGACGGTGCCGCTCGAGCGCTACCAGGAGGCCGAGGTCTTCTTCGGCTGAC
>JBAVRG010000072.1:0-15013 GCA_049694795.1 Mycobacteriales bacterium | reverse complement strand
CCGATCGGGCACGAGACCCCGTTGAAGCCGTGGTTGCAGTACCCGCCAGGGTTCTTGTCGAGGTACTGCTGGTGGTAGGCCTCGGCGTAGTAGAACGGGCCGGCCGGGAGGATCTCGGTCGTGATGGCGCCCCTGCCCGCCCGGGCGAGCGCCTCGCCGTACCCCTCACGGGAGCTCTTGGCGGCAGCGAGCTGCGCATCGGTCGTGGTGTAGACCGCCGAGCGGTACTGGGTTCCGACGTCGTTGCCCTGGCGCATCCCCTGCGTCGGGTCGTGGTTCTCCCAGAACAGCGCGAGGAGCTTCGGGTAGGAGACGACGGCCGGGTCGTAGACGACCTGGACGGCCTCGGTGTGGCCGGTGCGGCCGGTGCACGTCTCCTCGTACGTCGGGTTGGGGGTGACCCCGCCCTGGTAGCCGACTGCGGTGGAGTGCACGCCCGGGACCTGCCAGAAGATGCGCTCCGCGCCCCAGAAGCAGCCCATCGCGAAGTGGGCGACCTCGAGGCCGTCAGGCCAGGGGCCGGTCAGGGGCGTCCCGAGCACGGTGTGCTCAGCAGGGACGCGCATCTGCTCGGCGCGGCCGGGCAGCGCCTCGTCGGCGGTGGGCAGGTCGAGCTTCTTGCCGAAGGTCCACATGTCGGGTGCAACCCCTCCTGAGTGCTGGTCGTTCCGCAGGTCATCTGGGGGGCAGCGGGTAGCTGTGCATCGCCCACAGGATCACCACGACCAGGCCCAGGTACGACGAGCCGACGTTGAGCCGCTGCTGCGACGTGAGGGCGTAGTAGGCCTTGTTGGCCTCGCTGTCCTTGTCCTTCCAGCGGCGGTAGAGCTCGAACCCGCCGAGCAGCAGCACGATCGGGATGACCGGGCTCGGTCGCCACACCGCGTAGGCGAGCAGCCCCGCCAGGCCCGCGACCCACAGCTTCGGGCTCAGCGCGGCTGCCGTACGACCGCCGTCGAGCGGGATCACGGGCAGCAGGTTAAACAGGTTGAGGAAGAAGCCGGTGTAGGCCAGGACCCGCAGCAGGTCGCTGTCGTAGAGCGACGCCAGGCCCAGCGTGGCGAACGCCGCGGCGGTGCCGAAGACCGGCCCGGCGATCCCGGACAGCGCCTCGTCGTACGCGGTCTTGGGCATCTGCTTCATGGACACGAACGCCCCGAGGAAGGGCAGGAAGACCGGGAGCCCGGCCTCGATCCCGCGTGCCCGGAGCACGACCACGTGCCCGATCTCGTGCACGAACACCAGCAGCACGAAGCCGAGGGCGAACTTCCAGCCGAACAGCAGCGCGTAACCGCCGAGCGAGGCCAGCATCGAGAAGACGACCGTGAAGAACTTGAACTTGATGATGACGGCGCCGAACTTCGCCACCGCGGCGGCGGCGGCGAGCACGGGGGCGAACAGCTTGCGCAGCCGGTCCCCGACCGTGGGCTCCGGCGCGCCGTAAGGCGGGTACGTCGGCTCCGGCTGCGGGCCGTCAGGTGTCGTCACCCCTCCAGGATGCCCTGCGCACGCCCGCTGCGCTGTGCAGCAGCCCGGCGAAGACCAGCACCGCGCTCAGGGACGAGCCGGCGATGACGAGCGCGAGTGCCCGCTCCTGACCGAGGCCCACGAGCGGCGCGAGCACTCCCCCGACCACGTACTGCATCACGCCGAGCAGGGCGGAGGCGCTGCCTGCGTGGCGCGGGTGGTCCTGCAGCGCCAGGGCGGCGGCGTTGGGCCCGACCAGCCCGACGCTCAGCACGACGAGGAACAGCGACGGCAGCACGCCCGCCAGCCCGGCGCCGGTGGTGACCGAGAGCAGCAGCGCGAGGGATCCGGCGGCCGAGATCCCGATGCCGGCACGCAGCAGGGTGCGGGGAGGTACCCGTAGCACCAGGTGGGCCGAGACCTGCGACGCGGCGATCAGCCCGGCGGCGTTGCCGGCGAAGACGAGCGCGAACTGCTGCGGGGTCAGGTCGTAGACCTCCTGCAGCACGAAGGAGGAGCCCGCGATGTAGGCGAACATCGCGCCGAGCACGAAGCCCGACGACAGGGCGTAGCCGACGAAGGCCCGCTCCCGCAGCAGTGCCCCGAACGTCCCGACGGTCTCCGCGACACCACCGCCGTGACGCCGCTCCGGCGGCAGGGTCTCCGGCAGCACGACGAGAGCAGCCACCCAGATCAGACCGCCGATCGCGGCCAGTACGACGAAGACGCCGCGCCAGTCGGTGAACCGGAGCACCTGGGCGCCCAGCAGCGGCGCGAGGATCGGCGCCAGACCGTTCACGAGGGTGAGCAGGGCGAAGTAGCGCGCGAGCGCCGATCCCTCGTGCAGGTCCCGCACCACTGCCCGGGCTATCACGATGCCTGCCGAGCCGGCGAGCCCCTGCGCCACCCGCAGCGCGGTGAGGCTCCACGGGTCGGGCGCCGTCGCGCACAGCAGCGAGGCCAGGGCGTAGCCCCCGACGCCGAGCAGCAGCGGTCCCTTGCGACCGTGGCGGTCCGACAGCGGGCCGGCGACGAGCTGGCCCAGGGCCAGCCCGAGCAGGCACGACGTGAGGGTCAGCTGCACGCGCGGCGCGGAGGTGCCGAGGTCGCTCGCGATCGAGGGGAGGGCCGGCAGGTACATGTCGAGCGAGAGCGGACCGAACGACGCCAGCGAGCCGAGCACCAGCAGCAGCTGCAGCTGACGGGTGCGGGGGGCGGCCTGCGTCACCTCAAGACCGTGCCACGAGACGTCACGGCTCGAACCGGTAGCCCATCCCGGGCTCGGTGAGCAGGTGCACGGGGTGGGCCGGGTCCGGCTCGAGCTTGCGCCGGAGCTGGGCGACGTAGACCCGCAGGTAGTGCGACTCGGACGCGTAGGCGGGACCCCACACCTCCTGCAGCAGGGCCTTCTGCGCCACCATCCGTCCCGGTGACCGCACCAGCACCTCGAGCAGGTGCCACTCGGTCGGGGTGAGCCGCACCTCCCCGGCAGAGGTCGTCACGCGCCGGGCGGCGAGGTCGACGGTGAAGTGGTCGGTCACGACGACCGGTTGCTGGTCGGAGGGAGGGGCGGCTCGCCGTACCGCGGCACGCAGCCTGGCCAGCAGCTCGTCCATCCCGAAGGGCTTCGTGACGTAGTCGTCCGCTCCGGCGTCCAGAGCGGCGACCTTCTCGGCCTGCTCCTCGCGGGCGCTGAGCACCAGCACGGGCACGGTGGTCCAGCCGCGCAGGCCCTCGAGCACCTCGAGCCCGTCGAGGTCGGGCAGCCCGAGGTCGAGCACCACCACATCGGGCGGCCGCCGACCGGCTGCCGCGAGCGCGTCCCTGCCGGTGAGCGCGACGTCGACGTCGTACCCGCGTGCCTTGAGGTTGATGGCCAGCGCACGGGCGAGCGGCCGGTCGTCGTCCACGACGAGGACGCGGGTCACGACGGCACCCGCAGCTGCACCGACATGGTGAGGCCACCACCCTCGGTCTCGTGCGGCGTGATCGTCCCGCCCATCGCCTCGACGAAGCCCTTGGCGACGGCGAGCCCCAGGCCGACCCCGCCGGACGTCCGGTCGCCGCGGCGCTGGAACGGCGCGAAGGCCGCGTCGGCGTCGGCGAGCCCCGGCCCGTGGTCCACCACCTCGACGCAGCCCTCCGACCCGAGGACCCGCACCGTCCCGCCGTCGTGGCGCAGCGCGTTCTCCACCAGGTTCGCGACCACCCGCTCCAGCAAGCCGGCGTCGGCCTCGACCGGTGGCAGCCACTCGGGCACCGCCGCCTCGACCCGCTCCCGGCCCGGCAGCCCTGCGACGGCGCGGGCCACGACCTCGTCGAGGCCGACGGGCGCCAGGGTCACCGAGAGGGCCCCTGCCTGCAGCCGTGAGGCGTCGAGCAGGTTCGACACCAGCGCCTGCAGCCGGTCGGCCCCGTCCTCGATGGTCGCCAGCAGCTCGTCGGACTCCTCCGCCGACCAGGTGACGTCCTGGGCGCGCAAGGACGACACCGCGGCCTTCACACCGGCGAGGGGGGTCCGCAGGTCGTGCCCGACCGCGGCGAGCAGGGCGGTGCGCAGCCGGTCGACGGCCTCGGCCGCGCTGGCCTGCTCAGCCAGCCGCCGACCTTCCAGCGCCGTCCCCGCGGCCTCGGCGAACGCGGCGAGCACCCGACGGTCCTCGGCGAACAGCTCCGGTCCCCTCAGGACCAGCCGCCCCCGACCCGCCGGCACCTCCTGGTCCACGTCGTCCGGCTCGGCTGCGCCGACGACTGCCTGCGGCACACCGAGGGGGTCGACGAGGGACACCTCGTGCGCGCCGAAGGCGGTGCGCACCCGCTCCAGCAGCGCGGGCAGCGTCGCCTGTTCCGCGAGGGTGCTGCCCGCCACGGACGAGAGCGCCTCGGCCTCGGCCGCGGCACGGGCGGCCTCCGCCGTACGCCTTGCCGCGAGGTCGACGACGGCGCTCACCGCGACGGCGACCGCGAGGTAGACCCCCAGGACCAGCAGGTCCTGCGGCCGGTCGACGGCGAGCCGGTGCAGCGGCGGGGTGAAGAAGTAGTTGAGCGCCAGACCTCCCGCCAGGGCCGCCGGTACGGCGGGACGCACCCCGCCCACGAGGGCCACCACGACCACGAGGCTGAGCACGGCGAGGACCGGCGTCGCGTAGCTGAGGGAGCCGCGGGCAGCGACCAGCAGCGCCGTGAGCGCAGGAAGGCCGACCAGGGCGATCGCGGCACCGGCCCACCGCCGGTGCCGCGGCAGCCCGCGGGGCGGGAGGGACGGCATCCCGCCAGCCTGTCAGGTGGCGGGGAGCAGGACACCCGGGTTGAGGGTGCCGGTCGGGTCGAGCGCGTGCTTGACCGCCTGCATCGCCGCGATCTCGGTGGCCGAGCGCGACAGCTGGAGCCACGGGACCTTGGCCCGCCCGACGCCGTGCTCGGAGCTGATGGACCCCTCGAGGGAGGCGACGAGGCGAAGGACCGCGTCGCTCACCTGCTCGTGCAGCTCGCCGGTGTCGAGCACGTTGACGTGCAGGTTGCCCTCGTTGACGTGGCCGAAGACGATCGGACGGGCCGTCGGGCAGACGCCCTTGATGGTGGCCTCGAGCGCCCCGGCGAGCTCCGGCAGCCGGCCGGTCGGCACCGACACGTCCAGCTTGACCGGCACGCCCTCGGCGCTGATCGACTCGGTGTGCGTCTCGCGGTAGGCCCACAGGGCGCGCTGACCGGCGGCGTCGGTGGCCACCGTCGCGTCGACGAGTCCCTCCGCGGCCTCCACCGCGGCGGCCAGCTGGTCGACCGGGTCGACGAGGTCGGAGCACTCCAGCAGCAGGTAGGCCGCGTGCTCCTGCGGGAAGGGCGCGGGGAGGCCGGAGTGCTTGCGCACCAGGGCAAGTCCGGTGCCGTAGAACAGCTCGGCGGCCGACAGCGACGGCAGCGACGCGCGCAGCCCGGGCAGCAGCGCGACCGCAGCCTCGGTGGAGTCCATCGCCAGCAGCGCCACCGCCCGGGCCCGCAGCCGCGGCCACAGCCGAAGGCGGACGGCGGTCACGACCGCCAGGGTGCCCTCGGAACCCGCGAGCAGCCCCACGAGGTCGTAACCGGTGCCGTCCTTGGCGAGGCCGGCCATCCGCGAGATCACCGAGCCGTCGGCGAGCACCGCCTCGAGACCGACGACCTGGGCGCGCATCGACCCGTAGCGCAGCACCCGGATGCCACCGGCGTTGGTGGCGACCAGGCCGCCGACGGTGGCCGAGTCGCGGGCGGCCAGGTCGACGCCGAAGTCCAGGTCCGCGGCGCGCGCGTGCACCTGCAGAGCGGCCAGCGTGACGCCTGCGCCCGCGGTCACCTGTGCCGCTGCGCGGTCGACCTCGCCGAGCTGGTCGAGCCGGGTGAGGGAGAGCAGCACCTCACCGCCGGCGGGGACGCCACCGCCGACGAGGCCGGTGTTGCCGCCCTGGACGACGACCTGCACGCCGGCGGCCGTGCAGGCGGCAAGGACCTCCGCGACCTGCGCCGTGGAGGCGGGCCGCACCACGCAGAGCGCCGAGCCGGTGAAGCGCCCGGTCCAGTCGGACTCGTAGGAGGCCTTGACGTCCTCGTCGACGAGCACGTGCTCGGCGCCGACGATCTCCTGGAGCCGCTCGATCACGACAGCACCCGCAGGCGCACCGTCTCGGGCAGCGCTTCGAGAGCGGCGACGACGTCCGGGGTGGGGGCACCGCCGATGTCGGTGACGACGTACCCGAGCGTGCCCTTGGTGGACAGCAGCTGGCCCTCGATGTTGACGCCGTGCTCGGCGAGCAGGCCGTTGACGGTGGCGAGCACCCCGGGGGTGTTGACGTGCAGCAGCAGCATCCGGCTCTGGCCGTCCTCGCGCTGCAGCGAGACCGGGGGCAGGTTGACCGACAGCGAGGTGTTGCCGTCCGCGACGTAGTCGCGCAGCTTGCCCGCCACGAAGTTGCCGATGTCCTGCTGCGCCTCCTCCGTCGACCCGCCCACGTGCGGGGTGAGGATGACGTTCGGCAGCCCGCGCAGGACGGAGACGAACTCCTCGCCCTTGGCCTTGGGCTCGACCGGGAACACGTCGACAGCGGCACCCGCGATGTGCCCCGACTCGATGTGCGCGCGCAGCGCCTCGTGGTCGACGACGAAGCCGCGCGAGAGGTTCAGGAAGATCGAGCCCGCCCGCATCCGGGCGAACTGCTCCTCGCCGAAGATGCCGGCGTTGCTGGAGCGGCCGTCGACGTGCAGCGACACGACGTCGGACTCGGCCAGCAGCTCGTCAAGCGTGCCGCAGCGGCGGGCGTTGCCGAGCGCGAGCCGGTCGGCGGTGTCGAAGAACAGCACCCGCATGCCGAGCGCCTCCGCGAGCACCGACAGCTGCGAGCCGATGTTGCCGTAGCCGACGATACCCAGCCGACGGCCGCGCACCTCGTGGCTGCCGACGGCGGACTTGTCCCACCTGCCGGCGTGCATGTCGGCGTTCTTGTCGGTGAGCCGCCGGGTGAGAGCGATGACCTCCGACAGCGCCAGCTCGACCACGCTGCGGGTGTTGGAGAACGGCGCGTTGAAGACCGCCACGCCCTTGTCGAAGGTGGCCGGCAGCTCGATCTGGTTGGTGCCGATGCAGAAGGCCCCGACCGCCAGCAGCTCGTCCGCCGCCTCGAGGGCGCGGGCGGTGAGGTGGGTGTTGGAGCGCAGGCCCAGCACGTGCACGCCCTTGACCGCCGCGACGAGCTCGTCCTCGCCCAGAGCACGGTCGAGGCGCTCGACCGCGAAGCCCGCGTCGCGCAGCACGAAGGCTGCGTCGTCGTGGATGCTCTCGAGCAGCAGTGCTCGCATCGTGCCGTCCTCCCAGGCGTGGAAAGGGCCCGCGCCCGGGCCTCGCAGACCAGAGGCCAATCTACCGGTCGGCGGTTCCCAGGCAGGTGGGACCTCGCTCACAGGCAACTCCCAGGTTCACCGACACACTGGATGGCATGAGCCAGACGCCGAACGAGATGCCCCAGACGCCCTGGTGGTCGCAGCCCGGCGCGACCGCGGTCCTGCCCCCGGTGCCTCCCGCGCAGCCGCCGACGGCTGCTCCCCACGAGCCGAAGCGACACCGGCGACCCGGCACCGCCGCCCTCGTCGCGCTCGCTCTCGTCGCGGGAGGCGCCGCCGGCGCCGGTACGGCGACGCTGGTCGACAACGGCAGCACCACCGTCGTCGAGGGCACCCGGCTCAGCGGCACCAAGGTCGTCGAGGGCACCAGCGGCACCGTGAAGGGCACGCCCGAGTCGGCCGCGTCGGTGATCGGGCCCAGCGTCGTCACGGTCGAGGTCACCGGCCAGGGCAGCAACGGCTTCGGCATCCCGAGCCAGCAGTCCGACACCGGCTCGGGGATCATCATCCGGAGCGAGGGCTACATCCTCACCAACAACCACGTGGTGTCGGCCGCCGTCGGCGGCGGCTCGGTGCACGTGACCCTGAGCGACGGCAAGACGGTCCCGGCCCGCATCGTGGGCACCGACCCGACGACCGACCTCGCGGTCCTGAAGATCGACGGCGCGAGCGGGCTGACCGCCGCCACCTTCGCCGACAGCGAGAACCTGAAGGTCGGTCAGGCGGTTCTCGCGGTCGGCGCGCCCCTCGGGCTGGCCAACACCGTGACCCAGGGCATCGTGTCGACGCTCCACCGCCCGGTGCGCACGGGTGACAGCAGCTCGCAGCAGGCGGTCATCGACGCCGTGCAGACCGACGCCGCGATCAACCCGGGCAACTCCGGCGGTGCGCTCGTCGACCTCGCCGGCAGGGTCGTGGGCATCAACAGCGCGATCGCCACGACCGGCGACAGCAGCAGCGGGCAGTCCGGCAACATCGGGGTCGGGTTCGCGATCCCTTCCGAGGTCGCCACCAAGACCGCCGACCAGCTCATCGCCAGCGGCAAGGCGGTGCACTCGCAGATGGGCGTCTCGGTGGCGGACGCCCCCAACAGCACTGACGGCGCGCCCGGCCTGGGCGCGGCCATCCGCGACGTCGTGGCGGGCGGCCCCGCCGACAAGGCCGGCGTGCAGAGCGGGGACGTCGTGACGAAGGTCGACGACCGCCGGGTCACCGACGCGGACAGCCTCATCGTCGCGGTCCGCTCGCACGACCCGGGCCAGACCGTCACGCTGACCGTCACGCGAGGCGGCCGCACCCTGGCCCTCAAGGTCACCCTGGCCAGCGCCTCCAGCTGACCCCAGGCGACCTCGCAGCCGTGGCAGCCGTGCATCAGCCGGGTCGCACGAGGAGTCTCGTCACGGCGCACAACCCGTCTCGCACCCCGACCTGGGACGACCCTGGACCGGACCCCGAGGCGCCGGCAGCTCGCTCGCGGCGCTGCCGGCGCACCTGACCGGCACCTGACCGCAGGCGCGTCCGTGGTGCGGCCGGCGCCTGCCCGTGCCGACAATGAGGACCTGGGCCGGGCATCCCCGCGCCCGCACCCGAGGACGGGAGAGCGCAGGATGCGGTCGTCGACCCATGGCCGGACCGAGCACAGGCACTTCCTTCGCAGCAGCACCCACCGCCGCGAAGCGACCCGCGCGCTGGTGCGCACCCTCACGACAGTGACCGCGACCGGCTCGCTCGCCGGCACCGTCGGCGTCCTCTGGGCGGTCGTCCCGCACGACGCGGCTCCGCTCGCGGCGAAGACAACCACTCCGGTCACGCCGAGCGCCCCGACCGCGGCACCCGCTCAGCCGCCTGCCCAGCGGCCCTCGGCGCACCCCGCGCGTCCCAGGCCGGCCCGCCGGGTTCGCGCCCAGCAGGCAGTCGCGCCCCGCCCCGTCGTGCACCACCGCTCGACCGCGAGCACGACCCGGCACGCGACAACGGTCGTGCACCGCACCGCCCCCGCTCCCAAGCCGGTGGCCACGACCGGCAGCAGCTGACCGCAGGGTCTCCTTCCAGCCGCTGCCCAGCGTTCTCTCAGAGAGGGGGCTGACAGTGGAGGTGTGACAGCGACGACGCGCGGTGCCCAGCAGGCGGCTGCGGCCCAGGAGCACGGGATGGCCTCGGCGACCTGGCGCGCCCTCGGCACCTCGGTGCAGCTCGTCGTCCGCGACCCGCAGGGACTGCCCCCGGCCCGTACCGCGGTCGAGCAGGTCCTGGACGAGGTCGACCGTGCGGCCAGCCGCTTCCGCCCCGACTCCGAGCTCGCCCGTCTCGTGCCCGACGCGTGGACGCCGGTCTCCCCGGTGCTGCACCGGTACCTGCGAGCGGCGCTCGACGTCGCGGCCTGGACCGACGGGCTCGTCGACCCGACCGTGGGTCGCTCGCTGGTCGACCTGGGCTACGACCGCACCTTCCGGCTGGTGAGCCAGGACGGCCCGGCCCTCACGGTCGCGGTCCGGGCCGCACCGGGATGGCAGCACGTCACTCTCGAGCCGGACCGGGTCCTGGTGCCGCGAGGCACGCAGCTCGACCTCGGGGCCACCGCGAAGGGGCTCGCCGCCGACCTCGCCGCCGAGGCCGCGCACGCCGCCGCCGGTCCGGTCCTCGTGAGCCTGGGCGGCGACATCGCTGTCGCGGGCGAGCCCCCGCACGGCGGCTGGCCGGTGCTCGTGAGCGACACCGCCGACCCTGACCACCCCGACACCGGCGGTCAGGTGGTGCTGCTCGCCTGGGGCGGCCTGGCGACCTCAGGTACGGCGACCCGGCGCTGGCGTCGGGGCGGCAGCCTCGTGCACCACCTCATCGACCCCCGCACCGGTGCCCCGACAGCAGGGCCCTGGCAGACCGTCAGCGTGCTGGCCGACAGCTGCCTGCTGGCGAACGGCGCGTCGACCGCCGCGATGGTGCTCGAGGACCGAGCCGCCGCGTGGCTGCGCGAGCGCGCGTTCAGCGCCCGGCTGGTGAGCGACGGCGGGCAGGTCACGACGACGGGGAACTGGCCCACCGAGGAGATCTCATGAGCACCGCCGCACTGGCTTCGGCGGCAAGCACGCCGTTCTCGAAAGCACCGCTGTGGTACCTCACGCGCAGCACCGGCATCGTCTCGTTCGTGCTGATCACCGTCTCGGTCGCGCTCGGGGTGGCCGCGACGCAGCGCGCGCTGGCCAGCCCCCGGTGGCCGCGGTTCGCCACGCAGGCGCTGCACCGCAACGTCTCGCTGCTCGGGATGGTGTTCCTGCTCGTGCACATCACGACCACGGTCGTGGACAGCTTCGTCAACGTCAGCTGGCTCAACGCCGTGGTGCCGTTCACCTCGAGCTACAAGCGGCTCGGCGTCGGGCTGGGCGCGCTCGCCTTCGACCTGCTCCTGCTCGTGGTGGTGACGAGCCTGCTCCGGCTGCGGCTCCCCCAGCGGCTGTGGCGGGCGGTGCACCTGTCGGTCTACGGGGCCTGGCCCATCAGCCTGCTCCACTTCCTCAAGACCGGTACCGAGGCGCGGCACGGGAGCCTCGGGTCCTGGCTGGCCCTCGGCGCCACCCTCTTCGTCGGTGCTGCGGTCGCCCTGCGGCTCATGACCTCCGAGACCGAGCCCCGACCGGTCGCGAGCATCACCCGATGACGCCCACCAGGCAGCAGGTCCGGCTGCTCGCCGGCCTCCACGACGGGCCCTCCTACGCGGCGCACCGCGCCCGGCACGGTGCCTTGCAGCTGCCCTCCGGCAGCGCGCTGCTCGACGAGATCGAGGCCGCCGGCCTGCTCGGCCGCGGCGGTGCCGGGTTCCCCACCGGCCGCAAGATGCGCACCGTGGCGGCCGGCCGGAAGGCGGTCGTCGTCGGCAACGGCTGCGAGGGCGAACCCGGCAGCGGCAAGGACGAGGTGCTGCTCACCCGCGTGCCGCACCTGGTCCTCGACGGGCTGCAGGCGGCGGCGCACGCGGTGCGCGGGACCGAGATCCACCTCGCCGTCCACCGCGGGAGCCCCGCCGTACCCGTGCTGAGGGCGGCACTGGCCGAGCGCCGGGACCGCGTCGCTGCCCAGCTCGCCGAGGTCCCGGGCCGCTACGTCTCGAGCGAGGAGACCTCGCTCGTCCACTTCCTCAACGGCGGGGAGGCCAAGCCCACCTTCACGCCGCCGCGGCCGTTCGAGTCCGGGGTGCGGCGCCGCCCGACGCTCATCAACAACGTCGAGACCCTCGCGCAGGTCGGTCTGATCGCCCGCTACGGCGCCGCCTGGTTCCGGGAGGTGGGCGACCCCGACGAGCCCGGCACCCAGCTCCTGACGGTGAGCGGGCCGACCGGCGAGGGCTGGCAGCGCCGCGTCGTCGAGGTCCCGAGCGGGACGACGGTGAGCGAGGTGTTCACCGCCGCCGGCCTCGACCTGCAGCACTGCCAGGCCGTCCTCGTGGGCGGCTACTTCGGCGCCTGGCTGCCGGTCGCCGTCGCCTCGCACCTGCCCATGACCCACCGGGAGATGCGGACCCGGGGCGGCGCGCTGGGCGCCGGCATCGTCATCGGGCTGCCCAAGACCTCCTGCGGGATCCTCGAGACCGCCCGGGTCGCGGCCTACCTGGCTGCGGAGAGCGCTGGGCAGTGCGGCCCGTGCCTGAACGGCCTGCCCCTGATCGCCAAGGCGGTGGGAGCGCTCGCGACCGGGCCGTGGGACAACCGGACGATGAGCCATCTCGACCGCTGGCTCACCGTGGTCCCTGGGCGAGGAGCCTGCCGCCATCCTGACGGTGCCGTGCGGTTCGTGGTGTCGGCCCTGTCGACCTTCGACGCGGACGTGCAGGCGCACCGGAGCGGCCGCCCCTGCAGGGCGGTGCACGCGACCCCGGTGCTGCCGGTGCCACGTCCCGGCGGCCCAGGAGGCTGGTCATGAGAGTGCGGGTGAACCCTCTCGAGTGCACCGCGCACGGGCTGTGCGCGGAGCTGCTGCCGGAGTGGATCGAGCTCGACGAGTGGGGCTACCCGGCCGTCGACCCGCAGCACCTGCCCCAGCAGCTGCTCAAGAACGCCAAGCGTGCGGCGGCGGCCTGCCCGACGCTGGCCCTGAAGCTGATGCAGGACTGAGATCCCCAGCAGGTTCTCAGGCTGCGTTCAGGGACACCGGCGCCCGGAAGGAGGAACGTCGAGGTCATGAGCAAGCGCAAGGGCGGCACCGCGGCTGCCAGCGGCATGCTCCGCGGCAGCGTCGTCACCCGCGACCAGGTGGACCACACGGTCAAGGCCATCACCCTCGGCAGCGGCCTGGGTGCCGTCGTCGCCACCGGGGTCTTCATCGGCGCCCTGGTGCCGAGCAAGCCGTCCCAGGCCGCACCTGCTCCTTCGCAGCCCCAGGTCCAGCAGCAGCAGGACGACGGCTCCTCCTCCGACGACGGCTTCTCGGGCGGCGGCGGCTTCTTCCAGGGCAGCGGTGGCGGACCACCGGTCGTCACCTCCGGCTCCAGCTGAGACGTCCAACGACCTCACAGCCGGCTGCCATGGACCCCGCAGGGTGGGCGCGCAGGCTGGGTGCATGGACACCAGCAGCACGCCTGACGGCGTGACCGGCAGCTACCTGCGCCACGCACCGGAGGACCGCGATCGGGCCCGCCGTCGGGTGCGTACCGCCAGCACCGTCGGCTCCCTGGCCGCACTGGCCGCCGCGGGCGCGATCACCGTCGCGATGCTGCCCGCGGCAGGCGGCACGGGCACGGCCGCGGCCACGAGCGCGACCGTCTCGGGCCGCTCGGCGCCCTCCGGGTCCGCCGCCAACCAGGCCACGACCTCGCAGCCGGGCGGGACCACCCAGCCGGTCGCCACCAGCGGCTCGAGCTGAGCTCACGCGGCCCGGGCATCAGCACCGCCCGGGCAAGGCTCTTGATGCACGACGGCCGCGCTGCTGCACCCGCAGCACGTGGGCTTCGTGGGCAGGAGGAAGCGCGATGGTGCTGACTGGCAGGGACGTCCCAGCTACGAGCAGCCGGGGCGGCGTCCCGTGACCCGTGCGGCGAGAGCGATCGTCGTCGCTCTCCTCCTCGTGGTGGTGGTCGCCCTCACCGGCCTCGCGCTGCACCCGCTGCACGACGACCTCTCGGCACAGCGGGCGCTGCTGCGGGCGCAGCTGGCCACCACGCAGCAGCAGCTCGACCTCCTGCGGCAGCAGCTCGCCGTGGCCGAGAGCACCCGAGCATCCATCCAGCAGAGCGAGGCCCGCACCAAGGAGCTGCTGGCGGCCAGCCAGGCACTGGTGCGCACCGCGGCGACGGACCTGCACGCCGCCAGCCGCACAGCAGAGCAGACCCGGCAGCTCACCGCCCAGCTGCTCGCAGTGACCCAACAGCTCGAGCAGCTCGCGCGCTCGACCGATCAGCACGTGGCCAGCCTGGACCACAAGAGCGGGCCCTGACGGCTCAGACCCCGACCGCGCTGAACCCTCCGTCGACGTAGACCACGGTGCCGGTCGTGGCCGGGAACCAGTCGCTGAGCAGCGCCACGCAGGCCTTCGCGACCGGTTCCGGGTCGGTCACGTCCCAGCCCAGTGGCGACCGGGTGCCCCACGCCTCCTCGAACTGCGCGAAGCCCGGGATGGCCTTGGCCGCCATCGTCTTCAGCGGGCCGGCGGCCACCAGGTTCGCGCGCACCCCGTGCGCACCCAGATCCCTTGCCAGGTAGCGGTTCGCGCTCTCCAAACCAGCCTTCGCCACGCCCATCCAGTCGTAGGCGGGCCAGGCCACCCGGGCGTCGAAGTCCAGACCGACGTACGACGAGCCGCTCGTCAGCAGGGGCAGGGCAGCGCGTGCCAGAGCGGGGTAGGACCAGGTCGAGACCTGCAGCGCCGTCCCGACCGACTCCCAGCTGGTGTCGAGCACCCCCTGGCCGAGGGCGTCCGCCGGCGCGAACCCGATCGCGTGCAGCACGCCGTCGAGGCCGTCGACGTGCTCACGCACCCGCTTGGGGAGCTGCTCGAGGTCGGCCTCGGAGGTGACGTCGAGCTCGACCACGGGTGGGTTGCCCGGCAGCCGCTTGGCGATGCGGGTGGTGAGCGAGAGCGAGCGACCGAAGCCGGTGAGCACCACGGTCGCTCCCTGCTCGGCGGCCAGCCGGGCGACCGAGAAGGCGATCGAGGAGTCGGTGAGCACTCCGGTGACGAGCAGGCGCTTGCCGGCGAGCAGCATCAGTCCTCCGCGAGGTGTCGGGCGAGGGCCAGCTGGGCCTCGCGTGCAGCCGTCCAGAACACGCCGCCCTCGGGGAGCAGGTGAAGCTCCGAGGACGGCAGCAGGTCGTGCAGCTCCACCGCCAGCGCGCTGGGGTGCAGCGGGTCGCCCTGCTGGGCGAGGACGAGCGCAGGGGCCGTCACCCGGCTGAGGACGGCCCGTCCGTGCAGCGGGCGGTCGTCGCCCCGCGGCACCGGCGCGGGCCGGGTCACCAGCTGCGAGGCGCGGCGGAGAACGAGGGCGTCGACCCCGCGCCGCTCCCGCACCCCGGCAGGCAGCTCCTCCAGCAGGATGTCGGCGGCCGCCCGGGCGTCGCCGCGGTCGATCGCGGCACCGAGCCGGTGCAGCCGCAGGGTCGCGCCGTCCCGCCGGGTGCCGTCGATCGCCGCCGGCAGCACGAAGGCCACCCGGGCGAACCGGTCCGGGTCGCGCGCGAGCGCCCGCAGC